>NZ_JBEOYD010000011.1:0-315942 GCF_040296885.1 Streptomyces sp. NPDC001980
CTTCCTTTTTTAGGTTATAAACATGAAGCACCCCCGCTTCAAGGCCCGCCAGGGCTGACGGAGGTCCCGTCCCACGACGGCCGCCCGGCGTTCCCGCCGGGCGGCCGTCGTGCGTCATGCGTCACGGCGTCGCCTCCGGCCGGTCCCGACAGCCCGACGGACGGGCTTCCCGACGGACGGGCCTGAGGACCCGACGGGCCGGGAGACCCTGAGGAAGCCGGCCTTGTCCCGTGGCGCCCGTCTCGGACGGCCGCCCGAGACGGCCGGTGGCGCGTGACGGCCCGTGGCCCGGCCGGTCGTTCGTTTCGGCCGGTGGCCCGTGACGGCCGGTCGCCCGGCCCCACGGCCTCGCCGCCTGCGGAGGACCCCGTACGCTCGCCCCATGTCCCCGCACGTCCTGATCCTCGGCGGTACCGCCGAGGCCCGCCGCCTCGCCACCGAGTTGTCGGGGCGCCCCGGCGTCCGGGTCACCACCTCGCTCGCGGGCCGGGTCGCACGGCCGGGCACACTCGCCGGCGAGGTGCGGATCGGCGGGTTCGGCGGGACGGCCGGCCTCGGCGACTGGCTTCGCGAACACCGCGTGGACGCGCTGGTGGACGCCACCCACCCCTTCGCCGAGACGATCACCGCGAACGCGGCCCGTGCCGCCCGGGCCACCGGAATCCCCTCCGTCGTCCTGCGCCGCCCCGGCTGGCAGCCACGCCCCGGCGACGACTGGCACCCGGTCCCGTCCCTGCCCGCGGCGGCCGCCGCCCTGCCCCGCTTCGGCCCCCGCGTCTTCCTGACCACCGGCCGCCTGGGCCTGTCCGCCTTCGCCCACCTGGCGGACCGGCACTTCGTCGTACGGTCCGTGGAGCCCCCCGAGCCGCCCCTGCCCCGGCACACCGAAGTGCTGCTGGCGCGCGGGCCGTTCACCGTCGCCGACGAGAGCGCGCTGCTGACCGGGAACCTGATCGACGTCCTGGTCACGAAGGACAGCGGGGGAGCGGCCACGGCCGCCAAACTCACGGCCGCACGGGAGCTCGGGCTGCCCGTGGTCGTCGTACGGCGGCCCCCGTTGCCAGACGGCGTGACGGCGGTGCCGGACGTCGCCGGCGTACTGGAACGGCTGAGTCTCGGCCCCGCGTGACCACCCCGGGCGTCAGGGCGTCAGGGCGTCCGGGCGTCAGGGTGTCCGGGCGTGAGGGTGTCCGGACGTCACGGTGTCTGGACGTCACGGTGTCCTGGCGGCCGGCGTCAGTTCCGCCGTCTGTTCGGACAGGCCGTCGGTCAGGTCCTCGACCAGCAGACGCTTGCCGATGGCGTCGACCGCGGCGCGCAGGTCCGCGCCCGAGGGGCGGCCCAGGTCCTGCTGGACGCGGTCCTTCAGCCAGCTGCCCCACGCGTCGCCGAGCACCCGGGCCTCGTGGTCGCCGGCCGCGGTCAGGGACAGGAAGGAGCCGTCGCGGGTGAGGTAGCCCTCGTCGGCCATGCGGTCGAAAACGGGCAGCAGGACCTCCGGGGGCACCCGGCGGCGGGCGGCGATCAGGCCGAGGTTGCCGTGGCCGACCAGCCGGGTGTGCAGTTCGACCTGCATCACGGCCCAGGCGCCGGCCACGTCCAGCCGGGTGCCGGACTCGCGGATGATGCGGCGGGCGGTCTCCAGGTCCGCCCGGCCGATGATCTTCGCCACGGCCGCCTCCAGCACCCGCTGCGAGTCCGGCCCGTGCGGCGAGGCGAACCCCTCGCCCATGTCGGTGGAGCCGAGCCGGGCGCTGTCCCGCAGCTGGACCTGCTTGAGGAACAGGGCGACCACGAACCCGACGGCGGCGACCGGCACGGTCCACAGGAACACGGTGTGGATGGTGTCGGCGTACGCCTGGATGATCGGCTCGGCGGCGGGCGCGGGCAGCCGATGGAGGCCCTCGGGGCTGGTGGCCGCCTTGGAGATGACAGCCGGGCCGAGGGCGGTCGCCCTGTCGGCGGCGGCGATCCCGTCCGCCAGGTTCGGCTTCAGCGCGTTGGTGTAGAGGGTGCCGAAGACGGCCGTACCGAACGAACTGCCCAGCGTGCGGAAGAAGGTGACGCCCGAGGTCGCGGTCCCGAGGTCGGTGTAGTCGACGGTGTTCTGCACGGCGATCGTCAGCACCTGCATGCACAGGCCGATGCCGGTGCCGAGCACGAACATGTACAGCGACTCCAGCCAGGCCCCGGTGCCCGGCCCCATCAGGGACATCAGGTAGAGGCCGGCGCCCATGACCGCGGAGCCGATGATCGGGAAGAGCCGGTACTGGCCGGTCTTGCTCACCACGTTGCCGCTGAAGATCGAGGCGATGAGCAGGCCGATCACCATCGGCAGGGTCCGCACGCCCGAGATCGTCGCCGAGTCGCCGTCGACGTACTGGAGGTAGCTCGGCAGATAGGTCATCGCGCCGAGCATCGCGAAGCCGACGATGAAGCTGAGGATCGAGCAGACGGTGAAGACCGGGTTGCCGAACAGCCGCATCGGCAGCATCGGTTCCCGCGCCCGGGTCTCCACCCGGCAGAACAGCGCGAGCGCCACCGCGCCGCCGACGAACAGGCCGATGATGGTGCCCGAAGCCCACGGGTACTCGTTGCCGCCCCAGCTCGTCGCCAGGATCAGCGAGCTCGCGCCGACCGCGACCAGCGCGATGCCCAGGTAGTCGATGACCGGCTTCGCCGCCGACTTCACCACCGGGATGGTGCGGGCGGCTGCGGCCACCACGACGATCGCGATGGGCACGTTGACGTAGAACGCCCAGCGCCACGACAGGTGGTCGGTGAACAGCCCGCCGAGCAGCGGCCCGATGACCGTGGCCACGCCGAACACCGCCCCGATCGCGCCCTGGTACTTGCCGCGCTCCCGCAGCGGGATGACGTCGGCGATCAGCGCCATCGCGGTCACCATCAGCCCGCCGGCGCCGATGCCCTGCATCGCCCGCCAGGAGATCAGCAGCGACATGTTGGTGGCGAGGCCGCACAGGAACGAACCCGTGATGAACACGATCGCCGAGACCTGGAAGACCACCTTGCGGCCGAACACGTCGCCGAACTTGCCGACCAGGACGGTCGCCACGGTCTCCGCGAGGAGGTAGGAGGTGACCACCCACGACATGTGCGCGGCGCCGCCCAGGTCCGACACGATCGTCGGCAGCGCGGTGCCCACGATCGTCTGGTCCAGGGCCGCGAGCAGCATCCCCAGCATGATCGTCACGAAGACGACGTTGCGCCGGCGGGCGTCGAGGACGGGCGGCTGGGACGCGTCGGGCAGGACGGATTCCTCGGTCACTGTCACGATGTCACCACCACACTGGTGGGCTACCGTCGCCTACCGGAAGGGACCACCCGGGTACCGCTCAGCCCTCCTTCGGAACCTCCGGGTGGCGGCGCAGCAGATACGTGTCCATGATCCAGCCCTTGCGCTCGCGTGCCTCGGCCCGCAGCCGCTCGATGCGCGGACCGGCCTCGGCGATCGGACCGGAGACCAGGATCTCGTCCGGGGTGCCGAGGTACGCGCCCCAGTAGATGTCGATGTCCTCGTCCGCGTACCGGCGGAAGGCCTGGTGCGCGTCGAGCATCACCACCACGTCGTCCACCCCGTCCGGCAGCCCCTCGGCGAGCCGCCGCCCGGTGGTGATCTGCACCGGCCGGGCCACCCGGTTCAGCCCCGTACGGTGCCGGGCCGCCAGTGCCGAGACACTGCTGATCCCGGGCAGCACGTCGTACGCGAACCGCACCGCGCCCCGGGCCAGCACCTCCTCCAGGATCGCCAACGTGCTGTCGTACAACGACGGATCGCCCCACACCAGGAAGGCGCCGGTCTGCTCCTCGCCCAGCTCCTCGCGGATCAGCCGCTCGTAGATGTCCGCGCGGGCGCTGCGCCAGTCGCCGACGGCCGGCGGGTACGCCCCGCCGCCCGCGGCCCGGTCCCGCTCCGGGTCCCGTGCCTCGACCACCCGGTAACCGCCGTCCGGTATGTGCGTGTCGAGCATGTCCAGGCGCAGCTGTGTCAGGTCGCTCTTGACCTCGCCCTTGTCGAGGAGGAAGAACACGTCCGTGCTCTTCAGCGCCCGGACCGCCTGGAGGGTGAGCTGGTCGGGGTCGCCCGCGCCGATACCGATGACATGAATCTCTCGCACGCCCCCGAGTCTGCCGCATGGCACTGACAGCGGGTCACCCCGGTGCTACCGGGAGCCGCGCAGCCGGGGCGCCTCGCCCTTAGCGTCGACGCTCCCGGCGCCGCCCTCCACCCGCCCGGCCAGCTCCCGCGCCCACCGCGCGAGCCCGTCGACATCGATCCCGTGAGGCCGTGGCCCTCCGCCCCCGCCCGCCCACTCCTCCACCGCACCCGCGCCGCGCCGCAGCAGCCGCGCGCCGCCGGTCGCGTTCCCGCGGGCCGCGTGCGTGAGCCCCACCGCCAGCTGGGCCAGCCCCCGCCACAGCGTGCGCTCCGCCTCGGGCCCCGACTTCCAGGCGTCCTCGAACACCTCGTGCGCGTGGAAGGGCTTCCCGGCGTCCAGCAGCGCCTGAGCCTCGGCGACCGTCTCCTCCGGAGTCCGTACGACGCCTTCGGGCTGCCGCTCGACACCCGGTGCGCCGTACGGCAGCGGCCGCCCCAGCCCGTCCCGCGGCCGGGCGCTGCGCGCCCTGCCCTCGGCGTCCCGGTCCCGTGCCTCTGTCCACGCGTCTCGCATACGACCGATTGTCCTCCCTCGTCCGCCGCCTGCTTTCGGCCCGGCCAGGTACGTGGGGTAAGGTTCTGTTCGCGCGATCACGCGGGTCACCGCGCGACAGTGCAGCACCGGGACGTGGCGCAGCTTGGTAGCGCACTTGACTGGGGGTCAAGGGGTCGCAGGTTCAAATCCTGTCGTCCCGACGGTGTTCACCAGCGGGTCTGCCGGAATCGGCGGGCCCGCTGAGTGCGTTCGTGTGACACGTGATGGCGGCGTGATGGCAACCGAGAGACACTCGGCAGCCGGTCTCAGCCCTTCACCAACTCCCCCCCCCCGCGTGGTCATCTCCACGCTGCGCAAGAAGCTCGGCAGGCCGTGGCCGATCGAGACCGTTCCCGGTGTCGGGTACCGCGTTGTCCGCACCTGACGCGGGCGGGACACCGCGACCGGCTCCTCGCAGGTCCCTCAGCGCCCAGATCATCGGGAGCCTGATCGCCGTCTTCACCGTGCTGGCCCTGGTCATGATCGCCACCGTCACGCTGCTGACGGCCTACGTTCCCGTCGGCATCGTCGGAGGGGCACCGGCGGTCGCGCCCGGCACGACGGGAGGCGCACTTCCACCCTCCACGGGTACGGCGGGTCCGGTCCCGCCCCGGCAGGAGGTCGAGCGGCTGCAGGTGTTCTCGGCTATCGCCCTCACCGTCGGGGTCGTCTCCGGAGTGTTCGCCGTGCGCCGGATCATACGACGCTCGCTGGCACCGCTGAGCGCGATGGCCGCCGCGCCCCGCCAAGCCGCCGCCGCGGACCTGCGCGCCCGGGTACCGGTGGGCCGGACCAGGGACGAGATCACCGACCTGGCTGTCACCTTCAACGTCATGCTCGCGAGACTGGACGACGCCTTCGAGGCACAGCGCCGTTTCGCGGCGAACGCCTCCCACGAACTGCGGACACCACTGGCTACCACGCAGGCGGTCATCGACGACGCGCTGGCCGACGAGCCGCCCGGACCGACACGTGACCTCCTGCAAGACCTGTGCACCCTGAACAGCCGCAGTGTCCGCACCGTACACACGCTGCTGGACCTCGCGGACACCCAAGCGGGGCGGGGCAGGACGGGGACGGCCGACGCCTAGGTGACCTGGCCTGAATCGTCGGTCAGAGCAGCCGCGGTCAAGGTGAGGTGCTGGACCAGGACCGCGGCTGCGGTGTCGGCGTCGCGGGCCAGCACCGCCTCCTCCAGCCTGCGGTGTTCCGTGGCGCCGTCCCGGCCGGGGTTGCGGTGCGCCGACCAACGGCGGGCCAGCTCGCTGGCGGTCCACAACCGGTCGAAGGTCTCCAGCAGTGCGCGGTTGCCGCACCCCTCCAGCAACGTGCGGTGGAAGGCCCTGTGAGCCTCGGCCCAAGCAGCGGTGTAGTACTCGCCTTCCTCCGGCACGTACGCCGGAGTGCGCACCAGACGATGATGGGCGGCCCGCACACGGGCCTCCCAGTCGACGTCGCCGCGCTCGATGGACATGCGCAGTACGACCGGTTCGACGGTCCGGCGGGCTTCCGCGATCTCCTGCCAGCGGCGGTCGGAGAAGGACGGGACCGCGAAACCGCGGTTGGGCAGCCGGTCGGCGAGCCCCTCGCCCACCACCCGCACGAGTGCCTCGCGCACCACGGCCAGGCTCACGCCCTGCTCCTTGGCAAGATCCTGCGGCTTGAGGGGGGTGCCGGGGGGGTGGTCCCCGCGCATGATCGCGTCCCGCAGGTGTGCGTAGACCTGCTCGGAGAGCATCTGCTTCCCCGGCGGGGTCGAGGAGTGCGCGGTCTGAGTCATGAACCCATCCTAGACGACCTGATAGACGATCCCTTGGATAATCGATTATTGATGTTATGGTCGATTCAGCAGCCGATGAGGACGTCCTCGTCCGGAAAGGAACGACCGCCGTGTCTGCCAACAACCCCTTCGCCCGCCTCCCCCAGGCGGCCTCATTCACCGTCACCAGCACCACCGTCACCGACGGCACCGCGTGGCCGCCCGAGCAGCACTCCTCCGGCCTGCCCGGCGGGAAGGACACATCCCCGCAGCTGTCCTGGAGCGGCGCCCCGGACGGCACCAAGAGCTACGCCGTCACCGTCTACGACCCCGACGCCCCCACCGGGTCCGGGTTCTGGCACTGGGCGGTCGCCGACATCCCCGCCACTGTCACCGAGCTCCCCGAGGGCGCCGGCGACGACACCGGCTCACAGCTGCCCGAAGGCGCCTACCAGTTGCCCAACGACGCCCGCGTGGCTCGCTTCATCGGCGCCGCCCCGCCGGCCGGACACGGCCCGCACCGTTACTTCATCGTGGTGCACGCCCTCGACATCCCCGCCACAGGCGTCCCGGCCGACGCCACACCGGCCGTCCTCGGCTTCACCATGGCCGGTCACACCCTCGGACGCGCGGTGTTGACCGCCACCGCCGAAACACCCGCCTGACGGCGCCGCCCGACTCCCGGAGACACCACCGCCATGCACCTCGAAGCCCTTCCCGACTCCGCCCGCACCGGCGACGGCCCGATAGACCTCACCGCCGTCCGTGACGTCAGCCACGCCGTCAGCGCCGCCCACCTGTTCATCTATCTCGTCCCCGAGAGTGCCCAGGAGGCGGCCGAGCTCGGCGTGACCGACCGCGGGCCGGCGTATCTGGCCTTCCGGTCGGCCGCGATGGGCGCGGTTCCGTGGCACGTCACGGCCGCGGCCTTCTACAACTTCAGCCCGCGGGCGGTGCGGGCCATGGCGGGCGTGTGGGACGCCGCGCCGCCCGAGCGGTGGCAGGCCGCCCGCTTCCTGGCCGCCGGACGGGCGATGCGGCGCGTCAACATACGTCTCACGGACGACCACCTCGTCGAGGCGCGCTCGCTGATCGACCCGGTCGTCGCCGGTGCCGACTACGCCGGCAAGGTGCTCGCCGCCGCGAACGCCTCGGTCGCGCTTCCCCCCGACCCTCTCGTCGCACTCTGGCAGCAGATCACGGTGGCGCGCGAGTGGCGCGGCGACGCCCATCTCGTCGTACTCGCCGACAACGGCCTTGGGCCGTGCGACTGCCTTGTCCTGCACACCGCGACCGGCCGCCTCCCGACAGCTCTCGCGCGAGCGACCCGTCAGTGGGACGACGAGGAGTGGAGCGCGGCGACGGCACGCCTCGTCGCGCGCGGCTGGCTCGACTCCCACGGCGTGGTCACCGACGTCGGCAGTGCGGCACGCGAGCGCATCGAAGTGGAAACGGACGAGCACTGCGCCGCGCTGTGGGCGCCGATCGGCACCGCGGGCGCCCGCCACTTCGCCGCGCTCATCGCGCCGATCACCAACGCGTTCACCGCGGCGGGGACGTTCCAGGCCGTTCATGGACGGTCTGATCTCGCATGAACGGTCCTTTGCGCGAGCAAGATCGACAGGCGGCCGCCAGACCCCCGCTGATCTTGGATCGACTCTCAGCTTGTTCTTTATGGTCTGAGTCGGTTTCGTTCGGTGATGCTCTCGGGTCGTTTCACGGTCTTGCCCACGTCGTGGCGGGTGGCGGGCCGCCGGTTCTTTGAGCCAAGTGGCCTTCCAGGCCCGAGAGTTGAGGGTTTCGGCGCACGGGCCGGACAGTGCAGGTGCGGGCGGAGGTTCCGAAACCCTCGGCGGACTCGGGCCGGGGTGAGCCGGCCGGGCTCGGCGGGCTTCTCCCACGGCCGCCGCAAATCGGCGGCGGCTTCGCGCAGAAGTCGGATCTGGGTGTGCGCGGCGATGATCAGCCAGGTCCAGCGCTCGCCGGCCTCGGGGGTTCGCAGCTTCGGACGGGTCCACCCGAGGGTCTGTTTCATCAGCCTGAAGAGGTGTTCGATGTCGAATCTCCGCAGGAACGCCTGCCAGCGCACGTCCACGTCCTCGCTGTTCAGGCCGGTGGCGGACGACCAGAGCCAGAGCGGGAGCGGGGCGCCTCCGCCGGGCAGGCGGTCGACCTGGAGGCGGATCAGCGTGCCTTCGATGATGGGGAGTTCGCCGGTGTGGTCGATCCACGCGGAGCGGGTGGTCAGGCGGGGGTGGATGCGGTCCCAGGCCATCGCGCGGGCGGTGCCGTACCGGTCGGTGACCTGCACGGTTGCCGCGTCCGGCTCGCCCCAGGTCTCCGGCTTGGCGAAGCGGAACTGCTTGCCGTGCTTCGGGTAGCGCCCGCCCTGAGGATAGGCCAGGGCGTACTCCTTGAGCGAGGGCGCCGGCCGTCGCATCACCCGGTCCGAGCGCATCCGTCCCAGGACCTCGACGGGGAGCCCGTCGAGGAGGTGGGCCATGCGCGGGGCGTCGTAGCCGGCGTCGAAGACGATGAGGATGTCGCGGTCGCCGAAGTGCCAGCGGCCCATCTCGATCAGGTCAGTGACCACACGGCGGAGTTGGGCAGCGGTGACCTCGGCGACGTCGTCCTCGGGTCCGAGACGGACGGCGTCCAGGAGCTGGCACCAAGAGGTGCGGCCCGATTCGAGGGCGGCGACGAACGAGTACGGCCAGCCAGGGATGAACTGATCCGAAGACCGTCCGCTGCGGCCGTAGACGTGGCAGAACAGGCGATCCGCGCTGGTCGGCGCGTCGGGGCGGAGCCAGTTGCTGACGTCGACCGCCAGGACCAGGCGCCCGTCGGCGGCCCGCGGCATCGGCAGACCGGCCAGCACCTGCCGCAGCCGGGGCACGTCCACGTTCCCGCAGTTCAACGCCTCGTACATCGCGCCGTGCCCACGCCGGTGCTCGGCCACCAGCGTCAGGTCCACCGGCGACGTCACCGGCCCGTCCGCGCACAGCAACGCGTCCACGAGCTCGAACAGCTCGTCCCCACGGGCGGTCAGACAGTCGAATAAGTCGTCCCGGAAGCGTGAGGCGTTCGCGAACGCCTCCGCCGGAACAGCATACTCACCCTTACGGCCTTCGCACTGGTCAAGTGCCTCCTTGGTCGGAGCACATGATCGTGCGGAGGCCGCCCGCGTGTCCGTTGAACAGCCCAACCATAGATCAAGTTCGAGTGCTGTTTGAATGCCGGTGAGCAGGTCAGGCGGCAACCAGCGAGGCCTGGATGCGGCTGACGGCACGCAGAATCTCGTCGCGGTTCTTCGCCCGCTTGATCCATGCCGGAAGACGGGCCACCAACGTCATCTTCTGCCCGGTGTCGTACCAGGGCGCTCGTTCCCGCAGCGATGCCTGGACGAAACGACGGATCAAGTCGAGATGCTCGAGGTTGTACGCCCACAACCACCCGTGCCGGGTCTCAACCTGGAGCCACAAAGGCATACCGAAGTACGGATCCGTCGCGGGTTGATCTGTGCCAGCAGAGAGCTCGACACGACGGCCGCTCCACATTCGAGACAGCCCGCAGCCACGACAGACCAGACGTCGTGGCCTGAACAGGGGCCGACCCCCGGGAGCAGAGTTTTCGGGCGCTGGAACAACACGAGCGGCCTTCTCGCAACCCGGACACCGCACAATGATCAAGCTGATGAAGTCGTACTCGGTGCTGCGCGGATCCCGGAACCGCCCAGAGAACAAGGCCATGCAGTGAGTATGCAACTGCCTTGCACATCGGTGCATCCCGATTCGACCGCTCACTTTCAGGCCTGCCAGCCACCCTGCCATGGCCAGACCGAGGTTAAAGAACAAGCTCAGAACCCGTTCTCACTCAAAAGTGGGTCGGGCCCCCATCCGAGACTTGCAGTGTGTGAAAATCCGGGCCCCTGACGGACCCTCAGCACTCGTCGGCGTCGGACCGGTCGGACGCCGACGGCTCTCGGGCGACTACTACGTCTACCCCGGTGCCACCGACCGTGCGCTGCGGCGGTATCGGGCGTTTCTGCAGCCCCCCGGACGACGCGCAGGATGCGGAGTGTTCGTGCCGCGGCTGCTCCTTCGACGACGTGCGGCACGCTCGCGACGTGCTGGAGGAGGTCTTGCAGCAGTTGCCTCCCTGGCCCCGCGCCCAGCTGGAACACCAAGTCCGCGCCCTGGATGCCAGGTACGTCGAGCGGACGCCGGCCGATCCGTTCGCCGCTGATCGGCAGTGGCGTTCCGACCTCTGGTGGCGGCGCCGTCTGGCCGGCTGACGAGAAGCTGGATGAGGGGTCCGGCCCAAGCCGCGGTGAAAAGATCCATCCGTGGCTGGTGTGATCACGGCGTCACAGCCGTCCTGGACAGGCCCGTTCACCAGGCTGAGCCCGCGCTGCTTCGGCAAGCTGGTGACCGCCCTGCGCCGCGAGGGAGCGGACACGGTCCGCCGAGGCCCGCCGTGGGGCCTGCCCCTGGAGGACCGCGTCCTGCTGGTCGCGGCGTACTGGCGGACGAACTAGACACTGCGCCGGCTTGCGCCGCTGTTCGGAATCTCGAAGGCTGCGGCCGACCGCATCATCAACCGCCTCGCACCCCTGCTCGCCCTGCGGCCACGCCGACGATTCCGCAAGGACACCGTGCTCATCGGGGACGCCGATCCGGGGCAGCCCGATCTCCTCAGAGCGCCGGCGCAGCCTGGGACCATCCGGCCAGGTCGGAGCGCTTGACGGTCTCACGGGAACGGTCGCACTCAAGCGGCGTGGAGTCCACGCCCCATACGTCGTCGCTCCACAGCGTGGTGTCCAGGTGGGCATGAGCGTGCCGCAGCCACCGCGCTTCGGAGGTGAAGCCGAGCATGGCCTGCATCATCGCCAGGGTCGCCAACTCGGCATCGCTGAGCTGCGGCGCGCTCATGCCCACGGTCGGCCGCCATGGCCTGTACTGCGGCGAACCCACGACTACGGTGTCAGCACGATCCTCCCGAAGACCTCACCCGCGGCCATCTTCTGGTGCGCCAGCACGGCTTTGTCCAGTGGCAGCACCTCGTGCACCACTGTTTCGATCTCGCCGCGACCGGCTGCGGCGAACTGCTCGCTGCGCACGGCACGCAGGTCGGCTTGGGCGACGGTAGCTGCGCTGAAAGCGGCGAAGGACATCGACTTCTGGAACGCCGCCATGATCTTCGTGCCGAAGTCCGAGGGCGGCTGACCTGCGACAGCGCCCACGGCCACCATGCGGCCGTTCGGGTTGAGCCTGTCGACGAACGACGGCATGTCCTCACCGGCCACAACGTCGATGATGACGTCATAGCCCGCTGGAGCCTCCTTCCCTCCGTGGCCGGAGCGGTCCAGCACGTGGGTCGCGCCGAGACGGCGCAGCCGCTCGCCGCGCTCGGCCGACGATGTCGTGACCGCCACCGCGGCGGCACCACCGCGAGCAGCGAGCTGAACGGCCATGATCCCGATGCTGCCGGCCGCGCCACGCACCAAGACTGTCTCCCCGGGAGTGAAATGGGCGTGGCGAAGCCCGAAGTGAGCCACCGCACCGGAACTGCCGAGGGTCACCGCGGCGACGGCGGACAGGGTACTGGGCAGGGGAAGAATCTGCTCGACCGGCGCGACGGCCTGTTCGACGTAGCCTCCGCCGGTGCCGGTGAAGCCCCACACCCGCAGGCCGATCCACGACGCGTCGACGCCGTCACCGACCGCGGTCACGGTGCCCACCACCTCGCCACCCGGGATGAAACCCTCCTTGAAGCCGTAGGCGGCCAGAGCCCCGCTTCGGATCACGGTGTCGACACCACCGACGCCCACCGCCTCAACGGCCATCAGCACCTGCCCGGCAGCAGGTGCGGGTATCGGCAGGTCGACAACAGCCAGACCCTCAGGACCCCCGAACTTCCGGATCGCGATTGCCTTCAATGTCGTCTCCACGTTTTCGGACCGCTCAAGCACGATCCGGCTCCATACCCGCCACCGATCGCCGCCTGGCGGGAAGAGGCTTCACGCCACGGCCGAGGATCGGTCCCCGTGCCGTGCGCCCCAATGATCTCGGCGAGCTTCTACGTCTTGGACGGTATCGGACGCCCCCGTCCGTTTGGTTAAAGTGAGAGAGTGACCGAGCAGTTGCCTCATAAGCTGCGTTCCGACGCGATGGACAACCGCGACCGCATCCAGGACGCGGCCCGAGCGCTGTTCTCGGCCGAGGGCCTGGATGTGCCGATGCGGGAGATCGCGCGGCGTGCCGGGGTGGGACCCGCCACCTTGTACCGTCACTTCCCGACCAAGCAGATGCTGGTCGCCGAAGCCTTCGCGGACCAACTGCGCGCATGTCGCACGATCGTCGACGAGGGGTGCGCAGATCCTGATCCGTGGCGTGGCCTCTGCCTGGTGATCGAGAAGATCTGTGAGCTGCACGCACGCGATCGGGGCTTCACCGAAGCCTTCCTGTCAACCCTCCCGGGGGCGCCGGATGTCGCGGGACGTGAGTACACGGTGAAAGCAGTCGCCGGACTGGCCCAGCGAGCCAAGGACGCAGGGCACCTGAGGCCCGACTTCGTTCTGGACGACCTCATTCTCGTACTCATGGCCAACAAGGGGATCCACGCCGCATCCACCGCCACCCAGGTCATGGCCTCCCGACGCTTCGCAGGGCTGGCGATCCAGGCGCTTGAAGCCTGCCCTCACCACGCGCCGCTACCACCAGCGGCACGACTGGCATCCGCAGCGCCGGCCGGCGCCTGACCGTGGGCGAGCGGTATCCACGTTCGACGCACGAACCACTGAACCCCTTGGAACAGATCGTCTAGTCGTGGTCGGTGGAGAGAGCGACGTGCCGCCAGGCGTCCATCTCCTTGCGGAAGGTGTCCAGTTTGGCGTCGAAGGCTTGCAGGGTGTCGGCTCCGAGCGGGAGGCGCAGGGGCGGCTCGGGGACGGCGGCCATCTCGACGATGGCGCGCGCGGCCTTGACCGGGTCGCCGGGCTGGGCGTGGTTCAGGCTCGCGGCGGCCTCCCGCATCGCGCCGACGGTGGCCGCGTAGTCGTCGATCGTGTCGGGGCCGGTGTGCAGGCTGGCCGGGTCGAGGAAGTCGGTGCGGAAGAAGCCCGGTTCCACGAGCGTCACATGGATGCCCAAGGGGGCCAGTTCGGTGTGGAGGGTCTCGGTAAAGCCTTCGACGGCGAACTTCGTGGAGGCGTAGATGCCCCAGCCCGGCGCGGTGCCGAAGCCCACGATGGAGCTGATGTTGATCACGTGGCCGGAGCGCCGGCGGCGCAGTACCGGCAGCACGGCGCGCTGTACGGCGAGCGGGCCGAACACGTTGGTCTCGAACACCGCGCGTACGGCGGCGTCGTCGGACTCTTCGACGGCGGCGAGCAGTCCGGTGCCGGCGTTGTTGACCAGGACGTCGATCCGTCCGAACCGCTCGACCGCTGCGTCGACGGCCGCCTGGATGCTCTGCGGGTCGGTCACGTCCAGCGGCACGGTGAGCAGCGTGTCGCCGGCGTCGGGGAACTGCTCGCGGACGGTTTCGGCCCTCCTGGCGGTCGCGGCCACCTGGTGGCCGGCGGCGAGGGCGGCACGGGTGATTTCCAGGCCGAAGCCCCGGGACGATCCAGTGACGAACCAGACGCTCATGGTGTTCTCCACAGTGTTCAGGCGGTGGGCAGGTCGCATTCTCAGGCGGCGTGCAGGTCGAAGGCCGCGCGGTTTTGGGCGATGAAGCCCTCGACGTCGAGAGGGGCGCTGCCGCCGATCGTCCTCACGAGGTCGTTGGTGCCGGCGAAGACGCCGTTGCGGTAGTCGACGGCCACGGCGAGCAGGTGCTGGATCAGGTGGTCGGGCGCGCCGCGCCCGCGCAGGATGGCGGCGAACTCGTCGAGTTCGATGGGCACGTAGGTGACCTCCCGGTCCAGCGCCCGCGACATCTTCTCGGCGATCTCGTAGTGGTTGAGCTCCTCGGCTCCGTACAGCGGGTAGATCTGGCCGGCGTGCGGGGCGGGGTCTTCGAGGATGGCCGCGATCACCTTGGCCTGGTCGCTTTCGGCGATGGGGGCGTGGCGTCCGTCGGCGAACGGCAGGCGTAGTTCGCCGGTTCCGTCGGCCCAGGTGTCGATCAGCCACTGGGCGAAGAAGGTCGGGCGGATGTGGGTGACCGGGACCGGGGCGTGGTCCAGGACGCGTTCGGCGACCCAGTGCTGGCGTGCCGCGTTGCTGGCGGTGTTGCGGCGGGCGGAGACCTGGGACATGTTCACGATGGCCTGGACCCCGTTCTCCTCCGCCGCTTGGGCCACGTTCGCGGTGGCGTCCATCAGGCCGGGGCGGATCGGATAGGTGAAGTACAGGGCGTCGATCCCCTTGGTCGCGTGGTCCAGGGAGTCGAGGTCGAGGACGTCGCCTTCCACGACGTCGGCTCCGAGGGCGGCGAGCCGCTCGGCGCGCCCGTCGAGGCCGCGGACGAGTGCGCGGACGTGGTGCCCGCGCTGGAGCAGGAGTTCGGTGGTGTGGCCGCCGGTCTTGCCGGTGGCCCCGATCACGAGGAGGTTGCGTTCCATGATGATGATCTCCGTTTCTTGAGAGGGGAGCTGGCGGGAACTCCAGCGTCAGACCTTCGAGCGGGTGTCGCAGAAGATGAGTGACGTGGTGCGATGCCCGTCTTGCAGGAGGCTGTGATCGCGGGCCCGCCCGAGTGGCCGCGGCCCTGTGGTCAGGGTGTGCGGCGGGGCCGGAGGGCGATCAGCGCGGCGGCCGCAGCGAGTCCGGCGCCGGCCTGGACCCACCAGGCGTGGTCGAACCCGGTGGTCGTGGTCCGGGGGGTGAGGGCGACGAGCAGGGCCACCCCCACGGCGCTGCCGATCTGGCGGCTCATGTTGAGTACGGCGCTGCCGGTGGTGGCGCGTTCGGGTGCGAGGGCACCGGCGGCGGCGAACAGCGGCGCCTGGGCCAGACCGCCGGCCAGGCCCACCAGGATCAGGCCCGGGAACATGCCGCCCCAGTAGTCGGGGGCGGTGTGCACGGCCGCGAGCCAGTAGCCGGCGGCGAGTGCCATGGCCAGCGTGCCGGTCACGGCGGGGACGGTGCGTCCGAAGCGGCTCTGGATGGGGCCGGCGTTCATGGCGAAGGCGATCGAGGCCAGGGGCGCCGGGACGATGGAGACGCCTGCGCGCAGCGGGCTGAAGTGCCAGACCTCCTGCAGGAACAGGGCGGTGCTGAGCAGGACGATCGCGAAGCCGGCGGAGAACAGGAACAGGGCCACGCCGGCGGCGGTGAACGCCCTGCCGGCGAACAGCTGCTTCTCGATGACCGGCGCCTTGGCGTGCAGGGTCCGCTCGACGGTCGCGGCCCCGGCCAGGGCGGCTGCGGCGAACAGGGCCACGGTGCGCATGTCCGTCCAGCCCCAGCCCGGTGCCTGGACGGTGGCGAGCACCACAAGGCTCACGGCCAGCAGAAGTGCGAGGGCGGAAGCCGCGTCCGGCATATCGGCACCCTTGGGCCGACGCACCTCGGGCAGCAGCAGCGCACCGGCGATGAGGGTGGTGATGCCGACAGGAACGTTGATCAGGAAGATCCATCGCCAGTCGAGGGTGACGAGCAGACCGCCGACGGGCGGGCCTGCCGAGGCCGCGATCGCGCCCACGCCCGCCCACAGGCCGACCACCAGGGTGTGCCGGCGTTTGGGAAAGCTCGGGTAGAGCAGACCCAGCGAGGTCGGCACGATCATCGCCGCGCCGACAGCCTGGAGAGCCCGGGCACCGACCAGCACGCCGAGGCTGGGTGCGGCAGCCGCTACGGCGGAGGTGAGGGTGAAGAGCGCCACTCCGGACAGCAGCATCTTCTTACGTCCCCAGTGGTCCGCGATCCGGCCCGCGGGCACGAGCACGGCGGCGAAGACGATCGCGTAGGCCGACAGCACCCACGACACGCTTGCGACGTCCGTGCCCGGGAACGACCGCCCGATCCCGGCGAGGGCGACGTTGACGACGAAGAAGTCGAGCTGCGCCATGAAGGCGACGCCACCCAGCACCGCCATGATGCTCCAGCGGCGCGGGTGACCGGCGTCGGTGACGGCCGGGGCCGGGCCGGTGTGCGGTGTCGACGCGACCGCGTGCGGTGCAGCCTGTGTGGGCATCCTGTCCGCCTCCGAAATAAATGGGCTTGGCAGCCCTTTTTTGGCTTGCCTCCAGGAGACATCCCGCAGAATGGGTTGTCAAGCCCCTTTTTCGCGTTACAGTGGTGGCCATGACCACCACCGGCCAAGCGCCGACTCGGAAGCTGACCGCCAAGGGCCTGGCCACGCGGGAACGCATCGTCAGGGCGGCCGCCGAGCTGATCTACGAACACGGTGCGCAGAACACCAGCAACGAGCAGGTTCGCGAGGCCGCCGGAGTCAGCGGCTCACAGCTGACGCGCCACTTCCCCACCAAGGAGTCCCTGGTGCGCGCGGTGCTCGCCTGGCAGGCCGACAGCATCGTCGCCCGCCACCAGGCACCGGAGCTGGGCGAGTTGGACAGCTTCGCCGCCCTGCGTCGGTGGGCCGACTCCTACATCGCGTCGCAGGACATGCTGCGCGGCGGATGCACGTTCGGCTCTCTGGCCGCCGAGGTCGTCAAGACCGAGCCCACCCATCGGGACGCCGTGGCCGACGGTTTCGAGCGGTGGCAGGCACTGTTCAGGCGCGGGCTGGGCAGGATGCGCGAGCGCGGAGAACTGCGGCCGGAGGCCGATCCGGCCGCGCTCGCCCACCTGCTCGCCGCCGCGTTCCAGGGCGGAGCGCTGCTGGACCAGGCGGCCGGCGAGTCCACCCCCCTGCGGGACGCGCTGTACGGGGCCCTGGACTACATCGAGTCGTTCGCCGCGGCGCGCTGACCGCACCGCGGAGCGCGGACCTTCGAGCGGGCAGCGTTCAGGAAGCGCCCGAGACGGCTGGGCGGGACGCCTGCCGGGACCGGGCCCGTGCGGTGCGGGGGAGCCCGGCGAAAGCCTGATCGGCGACGCGCTCCAGTGCGGCCGCATCGAGCCCGCCCCTGGCCAGCACCTCCATGCCCCGGTTGATCGCCATGAGCAGCCGGCTGATTTCGCGGGCGTCCGCCTCGAGGTCGAGGTCACCATGGCGCTGCGCCGCCTGAACGCACTCGGTCAGCGAACCCTCGATTCTCCCGAGGGCCTGTCTGACGCGAGCGCCGGCCTGCGGATCGGGGTCGGTTCCCTCGACGACGAAGCCGGTCACCATGCAGCCGAGCCCGTCGGGGTCGTCGTGTACGAATCGCGCTGACTTGACGAGATACGCGTGCAGCCGTTCCAGTGCGGTGTCATCGGGGCCGTCGAGTACGGCCGACCAGGCGGCCTCGGTGCGGTCGCAGTACGCCTCCAGCGTCCGCAGGTAGAGCCGGCTCTTGTCGCCGAACGCGGCGTAGAGGCTGCCGCGGCCCAGCCCGCCGGCCTTGGCGATGTCGTCCACGCTGGTACCGGCGTATCCGGTACGGCGGAACTGTCGCTCGACGGCCTGTACGACCTTGTCCTTGTCGAATCCTGGTGGGCGCCCCATGGGGGCCAGCCTACAGGCAGTGCAGGAATTCTTGACATTCCGTTCCACAAGTTCATACGGTTCCTGACGGAGCGGTCCAGAATTCTGGGGTCGTTGTCCGCGGCATCCCGCGAATCCCGCAGAACGGATGAGACGTATGTCCTCGCATGGCGGTATCAACGACCTCGCTACGGGTGACGGCAACCCGGTTGGGGCACAGGGCAACCGGACGGCGACCGACGTGATCACCTCTGACCTGGTGTTTCGCCTCACGCGAGGGATGGAGGGCAGCGGCCGTACCGTGAGTTGCACCCCCATGACGGGCGAGGTTGTCGCGGAACTGCCCGAGTCGACACCCCACGATGTGGAGGTGGCGTTCAGCAGGGCCCGGGAGGCCCAGCGAGAGTGGGCCTTGCTCTCGGTGCGCAGGCGCGCGGCAGTACTGCTCCGATTTCACGACATCCTCCTGGACAAGCAGGCCGAGGCGATGGACCTGGTTCAGGTGGAGACCGGAAAGGCCCGCCTGCACGCACACGAGGAAGTACAAGGAGCCGCGGTGGTGGCCCGGCACTACGGGCGCAGGGCCCCCGCCTACCTCCGGCCGCGGCGACACCTCGGCGCGTTTCCGGTGCTCACGAAAGTCACCGAGTGGCACCACCCGCGAGGCGTGGTCGGGCAGATCGTCCCCTGGAACTACCCCCTCGAACTCTCCCTGGCGGACGCGCTGCCTGCGCTCGTCGCCGGCAATGCCGTGGTGACGAAACCGGACACGCAGAGCGCCCTGACGCCACTGTGGGCGCGCATGCAGCTCATTCAAGCCGGGCTGCCGGCCGACGTCTGGCAGATAGTCGTCGGCGACGGCCGGGTCGTCGGGCCCGCCGTCGTGGATCGGGCCGACTACGTCGCGTTCACCGGCTCTGCCCGCACCGGTCGCGAAGTCGCGGCCCGCGCGGCGACCCGTCTGGTCGGCGCCTCACTCGAACTGGGCGGCAAGAACGCCCTGCTCGTGCTGGCCGACGCGGACCTGGACAAGGCGGCCGACGGCGCGGTGCGCACGAGCTTCACCTCGGCCGGCCAGTTGTGCCTGGCGGCCGAGCGGATCTTCGTGCACTCCTCGGTCGCACCCGCGTTCTTGAAGCGGTTCGTCCAACGCACCAAAGCACTCACCCTCGGCACATCGCTGAGCTACGGGGTCGGAATGGGTTCACTGGCGGGCCGACGCCAACTTGAGACGGTGTCCCGGCATGTCGATCAAGCCGTCGCCGAGGGGGCCACCGTCCTCACCGGGGGTAAGCCGCGCCCTGACATCGGCCCCTTCTTCTATGAACCCACCGTTCTGGACGGCGTGGAGCCCACGATGGCCGTCCATGCGGAGGAGACGTTCGGGCCGGTCGTATCGGTGTACCGGTTCACCGACGAGGACGAGGTGATCGAGCGAGTGAACGCCACGCCGTACGGCCTCAACTCCAGTGTGTGGACGAAGGACACACGGCGCGGTGAACGCATCGCGGCCCGTCTGCAGAGCGGCACCGTGAACATCAACGAGGGCTACACATCCGCCCATGGCAGCGTCCGGTCCCCGATGGGCGGCATGAAGGACTCCGGACTCGGCCGTCGGCACGGCCTCGAAGGCATTCTCGGCTACACGGAGTCGCAGACCGTCGCCACGCAGCGGATACTTCCGCTGGCCCCGTCGATGGGCATGAACGATCAGCGGTACGCGGCTTTCATCGGCATGAGCCTGCGCGTCATGAAGGCACTGAGGCTCCGCTGATGACCGAACCGGGGCATCGGCCCGGGCGGGCGGCGTGCCGGCAGATGTCGGCGCCACAGCGGCAGTGCGGCCCGAGCGCAGCGGCGGCGGAAGTGAAGCGACTCGGGTACGGCGGACTATTGCGCAACCTCGGCGGGAACGTCGCGGACGATCTCCGTCAGTTCGCCGGAGTCGATGTCGTAGAAAAGACCGTAGATCTCAAGGTGCTTCGGGGTTCCCGGGCTGTTGCGGATCAGGCTCACGTCGTAGCTGAGCGACTTCTCGAAGTCGGTGATGGCGATGCCGTCCCAGTCGTACAACGACGAGATGTCGGAGTGCTGTTCGTCTTTCCACGCAGCGGTGATTCCCTCCGCCGTGAAGGAGGTGGCCCCGCAGAAGGAGTGGTGTACGACGACAACTCGCTCGATTCCGAAGAGGTGTTGGGAGACCGTGATCGAGCGCAGCGCGTCCGCGGCGCGACCGCCCCCGACGATCAGGGGGAACACCGTCGCTGTGGAGCCGATCTTCCTGCCGGTCTCGTCGAGGAGGAGTTCGCCGGGGTAGACCTCGTCGCCGAAGTGGTCGGCCACCGCTTGCACGGCCCCGGCTGCCCGGGGGTCGAAGCAGTGCATGACGATCGTCCTGACGGGAATCGAACCGGTGACGATCTCCCGAGCCAGCGCTTCATCGAAACCCGGCTGTGCTCGGAACGTGAACTCCGCAAAATCAGACACTGCTTGACTCCGCTTCTCATGGCTGACTACCCGGCTCTCTCGGGAAGCCAGGAACGTTTCGGACAAGGAATGGGGACGCGGTACCGGCGGTGAGGGCTCTTCGCTACTCGCCCCACGGTCCGCCGACCACGCCCCGCTCCATGGTGGTGACGCCGTCGGCTGCCCGCTCCTGCGCGAGGTGGAAGGCGAGCGCGTAGGGAGGCGCTGCCGTCTCGGAGCGGGCGCCGTGGGCAAGGACTTCCTCGGCCAGATGGTGGGCCATCCGAAGCCGCGGATACGCGGCATGGATCCGACTCTGCTCCGCGGCCACGAGATCGGCGTTCTTGCCGAAGTCGATCCAGATGCCTTCGTAGGTCAGGTAGGTCAGCAGCCCCATGCGTTCGGGGATCTGCGGAGTGGTGTGCAGAGCGATGGCCTCCCAGACCTTGTCGACATCCCCCGCCGGGGCGCCGAGACCGGTCAGCAGGGCGGCGGCGACATCGGCGCTCTCGATCTCGAACCTGAGCAGGCCCGGTGCGTCCGGACCGGTGCCCAGGTCGTGCAACACGTTGGCGGCGAAGAGGAGTTCCTCGTTGTAGTCCGCGTCGTTCAGGACCCCCTTGTGGGCGGCGAACAGGCGGGACCAGTAGAAACCCCGGATGCAGTGGTTCAGCACGGACGGATGCACCGCGGCGCGGGCAGCGGCGAGGCTCGCCTCGACCAGCGGTCCGGAGGGGAGATCGAGCACGCCGTCGTGCAGCCTGTCCGAGGGAGTGGGGGGAATGTTGGTCATGGTGTGACGCTACGAGAGCGGATCTCGTGCGAGAAGTGGCACGGATGCCATCCATCGCTACTGTCGTGCCACTATGACGAACAGACATCATGTCGCCGTGCTCGTGCTGCCCGGGGTGCTCGCGCTGGAATTCGGTGCCGCGACGCAGATCTTCTCGACGGACCCGCACTACGAGCTGACCGTGTGCGCCGACAGCGGACCCGGCCCCGTGCCTGTGTCCGGCTTCGAGATCACCGTCGCAGCCGGCATCGAAGCACTGGCAGACGCCGACACCGTGATCATCCCGGGTTACGACGACATCGACACGATCCATTCACCGGGACTCCTGACGGCGCTGCGGGCGGCTCACGCCCGGGGCGCCCGGCTCGTCTCCATCTGCACCGGGGTCTTCGCCCTCGCCGCGGCCGGACTGCTCGACGGGCGCCCCGCCACCACGCACTGGCGGCATGCCGAGCAACTGCGACGGCGCTACCCGCACGTCGACGTCCTGCCGAACCAGCTCTACGTCGACGACGGCGACATCCTCACGTCCGCCGGCGTGACGGCAGGGATCGATCTGTGCCTGCACCTGATCCGCACGGACCTGGGCGCCGCAGCGGCGAACACCCGCGCCCGGGATCTCGTCGCGCCGCCACGGCGTCAGGGAGGCCAGGCGCAGTTCATCGAACGGTTCCGTCCCGAAGCCGGCGGAGACGAGCTCGCTCCCCTGCTGGAGTGGATGCTCGACAACCTCGCGGCCCCGCTCACCGTCGACGACCTCGCAGAGCACGCCCATATGTCACGGCGGACCTTCATCCGCCGCTTCCGTGAGGAGACCGGCACCACGCCGATGGCCTGGCTGACCGACGCGCGTATCGACCGGGCACGCGAACTGCTGGAGGCGAGCGCCGTGCCCGTGGAGCAGGTCGGCCGGCTCACCGGCTTCGGCGCTCCCGCTTCCCTGCGGGCCGCCTTCCACCGGCATCTCGGCACCTCCCCCCAGGAGTACCGGGCTCTGTTCCGCCACAAGACGGAGTCGGCGCAGACCTGACGGGGCGCCCGCCATCGCCCGGCGGGCGCCCCACAGGGCCGGGTTGAAGGCCGCCCGAGCATTCTTGACATGTCGTTCCAGAAATTCGTAGGGTTCTTGACAAGGCAGTCCAGAACTCGGCTGTCCGTCGCTCTCGACACCCCTCGAAGCCCACGGAACGGAAAGAGACGCATGTCTTCGCAAGATCAGATGGCCCCTCCGCTCGCACAGAGGGGAGGCGAAGGACCCTCGAACACCCGCCCGGCTCTCATCCTCACCGTGCTGGCCATGGCGAGTTTCCTCGGCCAACTCGACGTATGGATCACCAACGTCGGCCTGCCGAACATCGGGCAGGGCCTGGGCTCGACCTCTCTGTCGGACCTGAGCTGGGTGCTCAACGGCTACGCGATCGTCTTCGCGGCCCTTCTCGTCCCTGCCGGGCGGCTCGCCGACCGTTTCGGACGCAAGAACGGCTTCCTGCTCGGCATGGCCGTCTTCGTGGCGGCGAGCCTCGGCGCGGCGCTGTCCGGCGACGTATGGGTGCTGGTCGTCTTCCGCGCCCTCCAGGCGGTGGGCGCCGCCCTGCTGACCCCCGCCAGCCTCGGCCTGGTCCTGACGAGCGCCCCCGCCGACAAGGTGGAGCGTTACGTCAAGATCTGGTTCACCGCAGGCTCGCTGTCCGGGGTATGCGGACCGATCTTCGGCGGGCTGCTGGTCCAGATCTCCTGGCGGTGGCTGTTCCTGGTGAACATTCCCGTCGGGCTGCTCGCCATCGTGATGGCCGCCCGGCTCGTGGCCAACGCCAAGCACGAACAGGACGCCCGCATCCCCGACCTGCTCGGCGGCGTCCTGCTGATCGTCATGGTCGGCGCCCTGGCTCTCGGCGTGGTGAAGGCGCCCGACTGGGGCTGGTCGGACACCCGCGTCATCATGTCCCTGGTGGTGGCGGTGGTCGGGCTGGCCGCGTTCCTGCTCCGCTCGTCACGCCACCAGGTGCCCGTGGTCGATCTTTCCCTCTTCCGCGACCGGATCTTCGCCTCGGGAAACCTCGCCGGCATGCTGCAAGTGGCCGCGTTCGGCAGCCTCCTGCTGTCGACGATCCTCTGGCTGCAGACGCACTGGCACTACTCCGCCATCAAGACCGGATGCGCCAGCCTTCCCGGCCCGATCGGCTTCGCGGTGGCCGCCACTGCCAGTGAAACCCTCCAGCGCCGGTTCCGGATCCCGGCCGGTGTCATCGCGGCGGTCGGCAGTGCGATCGCCTCCGCCGGCATCCTTCTCTTCGCCGTTCTGCTGCACAACGACCCGAACTACGCTTCCGGAGTCCTCCCGTGCTGGCTGCTCTTCGGGTTCGGCGCCGGCCTGGCGCTCCCGACCGTCGTCTCTTCCGCGACGGTCGGCCTGCGCCCTGAGCAGGCCGCTACCGGCAGCGCCGTCGTGACCATGTCGACCCAGATCGGTTCGGTCGTCGGCATCAGCATCCTGGTCGCCATGCTCGGCACCGCCTCCGGTGGGGCCTCTCTGGAGACCTACCGTCACGCGTGGCTGGTCACGATGGCCCTCATGGCCGCCGCAGCCGTGGTGTCGCTGGGCGTCTCACAGAAGAGGCCGGTGGCAGTGCGATGACGGCGTCCCTTCCGGCCCAGGCTTCCCGCGCCCCGGACTCCACCGGCGGGCGAGCCCGCCGGCTCGGCCTTCTGGTGGTCTGTCTCGGCGTCATGATGGCCTTCGTCGACGTCACCTCCACCATCTCGGCCCTGGGCGACATACAGAGCGACCTGCGCATCACCGCGAGCACGCTGGTATGGATCACCAGCGCGTACAGCCTCGCTGTCGTGAGTTTCGTGATGTCCGCCGGGACCTTCGGCGACCTCGTGGGGCGTCGGCGCGTGTTCAGCCTGGGTGCCGCCGTCTTCCTGGCCGGCAGCGTGGTCGCTGTCTTCGCCGACAACGCCGGCATGCTCATCACCGCACAGGCGATCGCCGGCCTCGGCGGGGCAGCCGTGCTGCCGACGAGCCTCGCGATCGTCAGTGCCACCTTCACCGACCCGCACGAGCGCACCGCCGCGATCGGCATCTGGGCCGCATGCTCCGGAGTGGGCCTGGCCGTCGGCCCGATCCTCGCCGGAGCCCTGCTCGAACACTTCTCCTGGCATGCCGTCTACATCGCCAACATCGTCATCGCGGGCGCGGCCCTCCTCCTGGCCCCGGTCTTCGTGACCGAATCCAAGCACCCCACGCGCAAGCCCGATCTCGCGGGCCTCGTCCTGGGCACGGTGATGACGGCCTCGGCCACTAACGCGATCATCCAGGGTGGCTCCACGGGATACACCAAGGCGCCGATCATCACCATGTATGTGGTCTTCGCCGTATCCCTGTTCCTGTTCGTACGCGCAGAACTCCGCCACCCCGACCCCATGCTCGACCTGAGGCTCTTCCGGAGCGCTGCCTTCTCGGCCGTCATGGGCGTGGCAGCCGTCAGCGTCTTCGGACTGGTCGGTGTCGCCCTGCTCAGCGTGCTCTACATGGAGCGCGTGGGACAGACCAGCCCCGTCGACGTCGGCGTTCGCCTGCTGCCGCTGTTCGGAACGTTCCTCCTGGTCACCGTGGTGTCCGCCAGGGTGCTGGTGCACCGGGTCGGGCTCACCCCCTTGATCACCGCGGGTCTGGTCCTCATCGGAGCCGGTTCCCTAGCGCTGCTCGCGACCGATGCCTCGGGAAGTTACGGCGCGATGTGGCCCGGACTGCTCATCGCTGGCATCGGCGCGGGCCTGCTGACGGCGCCTTCGACCGCTGCCGCGGTCAACAGTGTCCCGCCACAACAGGAGGGCATGGCGGCGGCAGCGGTGAACATGGCCCGCCAACTGGGAACCGTGCTCGGCCCCAGTGTGCTCGGAACGGTCGTCACCAGCCGCTTCCCCCGGAACCTGCACGACCGTCTCGTCGAGGCAGGCATGCCCTCGCCGCAGGCGGACCGGATCGTGGAGGGTGCGTCACACGGCGGCGGCGCGACGGGCCTTCCCGCATCCCTCGCTCGCGTGGTGGGAACCGCGGTACCGAGTGCGTTCACCGACGCCGTGCACCTGGGCAACGTCATAGGCGGAGTCGTACTGATCGTCATGGCCGTGCCTGCGGCGCTGTTCGTCCGCCACGAGGTTCACAGTCGCTGACCACCGGGTCAAACGCCGGACCGTGCCTCCGAGCGACACCGTGATCAACCGTCGGCCCGGGTGGAGTCCCTCATCGCCCGGCTGCCCCGCCTGTCGATGATCACCGGTCTCTTCGCCCTCGCCTGGTTGATCGTGGTGGTCCTGATGATCGTCCGCTCGGGCTCGACGACAGGCGCACAACGGCTCAGCCACCGCCGGTCACACCCTCGACGAGACGCCCGCCGGGTACGGCCCGTGGGACCAGCTCGGCCACGAGCGCGGCGACTTGCTCCGTCTCGATCAGGAACCCGTCGTGCCCGTACGGGGATTCGATGACCCGGACGTCGTCCGCCGTGGCGATGCCCGCCGCCAGCTCGGCTTGTTGGGCGAGTGGGTAGAGGCGATCGGAGTCGACGCCCGCGACCAGGGTGCGGGCGGTCACGCGGCCGAGGGCGGCACGGACGCCACCGCGGTCGCGGCCGATGTCGTGCGCGTTCATCGCCTCGGACAGCACCACGTAACTGCCCGCGTCGAAGCGCCGGATCAGCTTGGCGGCGTGGTGGTCGAGGTACGACTCGACCTGGTACCGGCCGCCGCCGAACGGGTCCTCGGCACCCTGAGGCGCACGGCCGAAGCGGACCTGGAGTTCCGGCTCGCTGCGGTAGGTGACATGGGCCAGGCGGCGGGCGAGGCCGAGGCCGGCGTGCGGGCCCCGGCCGGTGTCGTGGTAGTCGCCGCCCTGCCAGTGCGGGTCGCTGCGGATGGCGTGCAGCTGGATGTTCGCCCAGGCGATCTGCTCCGCGCTCGCCGCCGCGGTGGTGGCGAGCAGCAGCAGCGCGCCGGTGCGCTCGGGGTGGGTCACCGCCCATTCCGCGGCGCGCATCCCGCCCATCGAGCCGCCGACGACCAGCGCCCACCGCTCGATACCCAGCGCGTCGGCCAGCCCGGCCTCGGCGGCGACCTGGTCGCGCTGGGTCAGAAACGGGAAGGCGCCGCCCCAGCGCCGACGTCCGTCGGGACGCAGCGAGGCCGGTCCCGTACTGCCCTGGCAGCCGCCCAGGACGTTCGGGGCGATGACGAACCACCGGTCGGTGTCCAGCGCCAGGCCCGGCCCGACCAGCCCGTCCCACCAGCCCGGGGTCGGATGACCCGGCCCGGCGGGTCCCACGACATGGCTGTCACCGGTGAGGGCGTGCAGGACGAGCACGGCATTGGAGCGGTCCGGCGCGAGCCGCCCCCAGCTCTCGAACGCCAGCCGCCCGCCGGGCAGTTCACCGCCCGCCTCCAGGGACAACGGCTTCTCGGACACGTACCACTGACGGTGCCCGGACGGGTCCCCCTCCCGCCAGGCCCCGGTGGCCGGCGGAAGAGGAACCTCGGTTTCGGGTACGGCGTTCAGGACGCGCCCTTGGCCGCGCGGAAACCGGCCTCCAGGTCGGCCTTGAGGTCGGCGAGGTTCTCGATGCCGACCGACAGGCGCACCAGGCCCGGCGAGGTCCCGGTCGCCACCAGCTGCTCCTCGTCCAGTTGGCTGTGGGTCGTGGAGGCGGGGTGGATGATCAGGCTGCGTACGTCACCGATGTTGGCGAGGTGGCTGAACAGCTCGACCGCGTCCACGAACCGCTTGCCCGCCTCGACGCCGTCCCGAAGCTCGAACGAGACCACTGCGCCGGCTCCGCGCGGCAGGTACTTCTGCCCCGCCTCGTACCACCGGCTGGACCCCAGGCCCGGATAGTGGACAGCGGCGACCTCGTCCCGCTGCTCCAGCCACTCGGCCAGCGCCAGCGCGTTCGCGGAGTGTCGCTCGATGCGCAGGCTCAACGTCTCCACGCCCTGCAGCAGCAGGAACGCGGAGTGCGGGGAGAGGGCCGGGCCGAGGTCGCGCAGCAACTGCACGCGCAGCTTGATCGCGAAGGCGCCGGGGCCGAGCGCCGGCCAGTACCGCAGCCCGTGGTAGCTCGGGTCGGGCTCGGTGAAGTCGGGGAACCGCTCGGCGTGCGCACCGAAGTCGAAGGTGCCGCCGTCCACGACGACGCCCGCGATGGCGGTCCCGTGCCCGCCGAGGAACTTGGTGGCCGAGTGCACCACGATGTCCGCGCCGTGCTCGATGGGCCGCAGCAGATAGGGAGTCGGCACCGTGTTGTCCACGATCAGCGGCACGCCCGCCGCGTGGGCGGCGTCCGCGACCGCCCGCACGTCGAGCACGTTGCCGCGCGGGTTGCCCAGCGTCTCCGCGAACAGCGCCTTGGTGTGGGGCCGGATCGCCGCCCGCCAGGCGTCGACGTCGTCCGGATCGTCGACGAAGGACACCTCGATGCCCAGCTTCGGGAGCGTGTGCCGGAACAGGTTGTACGTGCCGCCGTACAGCGACGTACTGGAGACGATGTGGTCCCCGGAACTCGCCAGCGTCAGGATGGCCAGCGTCTCCGCCGCCTGTCCGGAGGACAGCGCCACGGCCGCGACCCCGCCTTCCAACGCGGCGATGCGCTGTTCGAAGACGTCCTGGGTGGGGTTGTGGATGCGGGTGTAGATGTTGCCGGGCTCGGCCAGGGCGAACAGGTCGGCGGCGTGCTGGGTGTCCCGGAACACGAACGACGTCGTCTGGTAGATCGGCGTCGCCCGGGCTCCCGTCGTCGGATCCGGCGCGGCCCCGGCGTGAATCTGCTTGGTCTCGAAGGACCAGGCCGAGGTGTCGGGCCCGGCGGGCGTCTCGTCGAGGGTGTGACCGGCGGTGACGGAGTCGATGGGCTGGCTCATGGCGTCTGCTCCTTGTGCGGGCGAGCGTGAAGGTACGACGGCGCGCGCGTGCGGGCACGCGTCCGTGGAACAGCGGAAACGCTGGAGAGGGGGAAAGGCCGGAGCGGAGCGTCAGCTCTCGGCGCGACAACCCGTCGCGGTGACACGCACGTAGTCGACGTGGCGGCGGGTCACAAGCACGGTCATGCAGACAGGGAACCACACAGGAGCAACCCGCGCCAGCACAACCACGTCGTCTCAACGGTCGCGACGCGGTTGCGGGGGAGGCGACGGTGGATCACGCATCCCGAGTCCCCGGCCCCACCTGCCGGACTGCCCGGGTGACCGCGGATGCCGCCGGGATGGTCAGGGGCGGGAGCCGGTTCCGTGGACGCCGTGCCGGTCGATCAGCGCGAGTTCCTCGTCCGTCAGCGGTGGGAAGTCCAGCGCCTTGAGGTTGTGGTCCAGTTGCCACGTGGAGCTCGCGCCGATGAGTGCGCTGGTCACCTGGGGCTGTCGCAAGACCCACTGCAACGCGAGTTGCGCCAGCGACTGGCCCCGCCGCCGGGCGATCTCGTCGAGTGCCGTCGCGCGTTCGCGGTAGGTGTCATCGATGACGTCGGGCGACAGGAAGGCGCTGTCACGGGCGCGGGCGCCCGGCGGGATCGCACCGTCGAGGTTTTTGTCGGTCAGCAGGCCCTGGGCGAGTGGACCACCAGGATGAAGCCGTCCGCGGCGGCGAGTTCGAGCTGGCCGTCGAGTTCCGGACCACGATCGAAGATCGAGTAACGAGGCTGATGGACCAGCAGCGGGACCTCGGCCCGGCGGAGCGACTCCGCCGCGTCGTGGGCCCGTTCCTGGATCTCGTCCTCGGTCAGGTCCCGCGCGTTTTCTCCCGGACCACCTCGGCGGCGCGCGGTGGCGGGCCATAGCGGTTGGCGTTGTCGAAGTGGGTGATGCCGAGGTCGAAGGCGTGCAGCACTATCTCGCGCTGGGTCGCGTAGGGGCGGTCCGTCCCGAACTTCTGCCAGAGGCCGAACGAGAAGGCGGGGAGTTCGAGGCCGGAGGCGCCGGCCCCGCGGTAGTTGCCGAGCCTTTCGTAGCGGTCATGGGCCGCTCGATGGGAGGGGGCGCCAAGTGCCCTACGGGGAGGGTCCGTCCAGGTGAGGGGTCGGTGCAGGACGAATCCAATCAGGCCGGAGGAGGCCCACGGCGGTCGGCTCCGTACTGGCCGTCCGGCGGTGAATCGGGCGCATTGACATTCCGATCGATCACTCGGAGACTCGATCGCATGCCCGAGGTCCTGATGCTCACCAGCGAGCGATGCGTCGACCTCGTACGGGTGTCCAGCGCCCAGTGTTGATCCTCTGGTCCCCTTCGCCAGTCCACTGTCGCGTGCTGCCGCGTCCGCTCCGACCCGCAAGGACGTGAGTCCGGCTGCTCCGGGCGCTCGACGCCGATCCGTGCACAGTGCCTGAGACGGCGTCCCCCCCGCCTGCCTTCTGACAGCCGCCACCCCGCACAGTGATCGGAAGCATGATGAGCCCGGAATTCCTCTGGTACATCCCCAACACCGTCGAGCCGGGACATCGCGGTGACGACACGACGACCGGGTGGGGCTCCGTCGAGTACTCCACCGACCTGGCCCGCGCGGCCGAGGAACACGGCTGGGGCGGCGCGCTCCTGGGAACGGGGTGGGGACGTCCGGACACCTTCACCGTCGCCACCGCGCTGGCCGCCCGGACCACCACCTTCAAGCCCCTGATCGCGATCCGACCCGGCTACTGGCAGCCGGCTCACTTCGCCAGTGCGGCGGCGACCCTCGACCAGCTCAGCCGCGGCCGGGTCCTGGTCAACATCGTCAGCGGACTGGACAACCTCGCCGCGTACGGGGACACCCGAAGCGATCCCGCGCAACGTTACGACCGCACCAGGGAGTTCCTCCACCTCGTACGACGCCTGTGGACCGAGGAGGACGTGACGTTCGACGGCGAGCACTTCCAGGTCGCCCGGTCCACGGTGGCTCCGCGCCCGTACGTGACCGGCACGAGAGCGCATCCGACGCTCTACTTCGGCGGTGCGTCCGAGGCCGCCGAGCGGGTGTCGGCGGCGGAGGCGGACGTGCAGCTCTTCTGGGGCGAACCCCTCGACGGACTCGCCGAACGGATCGACCGGCTCAAGGCGTTGAGCGAGCAGGTGGGCCGCAGGCACAAGCCGCTCGAGTTCGGGCTGCGGATCACCGCGCTGGTGCGCGACACCACGGCGGAGGCGTGGCGCGCGGCCGAGGAGAGGGTCGCGCGGATGGCGGCGGACGGGGGGAAGGAGCTGACCTGGGCGGGGGACCGCAGGACCGCGGTCGGACAGCGGCGGCTCTTCGACCTCGCCGCGCGGGGCGAGGTGCTCGACACGTGCCTGTACACCACGCCCGGCAGGTTCGGCGGCGGGGGAGCGGGGACCACCTGGCTGGTCGGCTCCGCCGCCGATGTCGCCACGGCGCTGGACAACTACCGCAAGCTCGGCATCACCCACTTCGTCCTCTCGGACACCCCCTACAAGCAGGAGATCAGCCGCATCGGCGGCCAACTGCTGCCCCGGCTGCGCTGACCTGGAAGAACGACCCGTCGCACGCCGCTCAGTGGCTCCACAACCGGGGAGTCGTCCGGGTGGCATGACACCAGGCACTGCAATGAGCGCCCCGGGGCTGAGCGGTGTGATCGCCCGGTCGAGCCGCCGCCGGACGGTCAGGCGTCGACGACGAGGTTCTCCCGAGGCCGGGAGCAGCACAGCAGGATCTTGTTCTGGGCGATCTCGCGCGGCCGGATGCCTCCGTGGTGCCGCATGTCGACGGATCCGGTCAGCAGGGTGGTCTTGCAGGTGCCGCACATTCCCTGGGCGCAGGAGGCGGGCAGGCTCAGGCCGGCCCGGGTGGCGGCCGCGAGGAGGGAGGTGTCCGCGTCGCAGGTGAGGGTGCGCCGGCTGCGGGTGAACTCGACGGTGAAGACGCGTCCTTCGGTGGTTTCTCCGGTGCCGGGGACGGTGCCGGGGACGGGCACGGTGTCGGCTTCGGCGGCCGGTGGCGCGTCGACGGTGAAGCTTTCCTCGTGGTAGCGGTCCATGGCGAACCCGTCCGTCGCGAGCATGCGGCGCACGGCGGCCATGTAGCCGGCGGGGCCGCACGTGAAGATCTCCCGCTGCCGGAAGTCGGGGGCGATCTGCCGGAGCATGTCGAGGGTCAGCCGGCCGCGATGGCCGCCCCAGGGCTCGGTCGGGCCGTCCTCCTCGCAGACGTGCACCACCCGGACGGTGGGGGCGGTGGCGGCGATGAGGTCCAGCTCCCGGCGGAAGAGGATGTCGGCGGGGGTGCGGGCGCTGTGGACGAACACCACGTCGGCCGGGTGCGCCAGGTCGTACAGGGCCCTCGTCATGGCCATCACCGGTGTCGCGCCACTGCCGCCGGACAGGAACAGGTACTTCGGCGCGGGGTGCCGGGCGAGGGTGAAATCCCCGAGCGGCCCCCTCGCCCGCACCGTGTGTCCGGGCCGCAGCCGGTCGTGCAGCCAGTTGGAGACCAGGCCGCCCGGCACCCTCTTCACGGTGATCGCGACGGAGTGGGGGCGGGTCGGCGGCGAGGAGATGGTGTAGCACCGCTCGACGGTCCGGCCGTCGATGTCGACGGTGAGGGTGAGGAACTGTCCGGGCTCGTGGTGGAAGAGGCGGGGCTGCGGGGACTGGAGGACGAAGGTCCTGACGTCGGGGGTCAGGGCGTGGACCTGCTTGCAGACCAGCAGGCCGCCGGTGTCGCCACTGGTGTCGCCGCCGGTGTCCTCGTCGGTCCAGGAACGGGTGCCGGCCCAGGCCGGGAGCGTGTCGGTCATCGTGCCAGGTGCGCCTTCAGCCGGGTCGCGTACCAGTTGACGAACGCCTCGACCTGGTACTCGGTCGGGCCGTAGGGGCCGGGCCGGTAGGCGGGGCTGCCGATGCCCTGCTGGGCGCGGGCGACGAGGAGCGCGTCCTGGTCGTTGGTGGCCGTCCAGACCCGCGTCAGGCTGTCGAGGTCGTAGTCGACCCCCTCGACCGCGTCGGGGTGCACCAGCCAGGTGGTGCGGACCAGGGTGCGGTCCGGTGCGAGCGGGATCACGGAGAAGGTGATCGCGTGGTCGGAGAGGAAGTGGAACCAGGCGTTGGGCTGCATGTGCATCGAGAGCCGGCCCAGGCGAGGCGTGCGGAAGTCGGCCAGCAGGCGCTTGCAGGCAGCCGTACCGTCCTCGGTGAAGGATTCGCCCGCGCCGTCCAGCGGTTCGCGCTGGATGCGGAAGCCGGTGGTGCGGGTGTCCAGTTCCTCGATCGCCTCGTACGGCAGACCCAGTGACTCGTACGTCCCGCGGGACTCGGCGTCGGCCCGCAGGTAGCGGTCGTACGCCGGCCGCAGCACCGGCGGCACGTCCTGCTCGGCGTAGCCGTACACGGGGAAGAGGGAACACTGCAGCTCGGGGTGGCCGCCGCAGTGGTAGCACTCCCGGTTGTTCTCCATGGTGAGTTTCCAGTTGCCGTTCTCCACCAGGTCGATCTGCGCGGCCACCTTCGCCCGGCGCAGGCCGTGCGGCAGGATGTACGGCTCGATGCGGGCGGCCACCTCGTCGAAGTCGGCGGGCGGTTCCTCGGCGAGACAGATGAAGACCAGGCCGGCGACCGTGCGGGCGTGCACACTCCGCAGACCGAAGCAGGACGGGTCGAAGTCGGCCGGCTGCGACTCCGCGTGCAGCAGGCGGCCGTCCACACCGTAGGTCCAGCGGTGGTAGCCGCACACGATGTTGCCCACCGAGCCGCGCTCGGCGTTGAGTATGCGGGCGCCGCGGTGGCGGCAGACGTTGTGGAAGGCGCGTACCTCCTCGTCGTCGTCCCGGACGACGACGACCGAGTACGGCCCGAGGGCCACGGTCACGTAGTCGCCGGGCTCGGGGAGTTCGGCCTCCGCGGCGACGAACAGCCAGTGCCGGGCGAAGACCGCCTCGATGTCGAGGTCGAAGAACTCCCGGCTCGTGTAGAAGGGGGCTTCCAGACTCCGGCCGACGGGACGGCGGGCCACCAGGCCGGCCAGGTCCGTCGTGGGGGCGAGTGTGCTCAACTCGATGTCTCCAGAGGGTTGGTGCGGGTCAGACCGGCAGGCACAGGCGCAGCGCGTCGTAGACGGCGGCGTGGATGTTGCGGCTGGTGACCGCGTCGCCGATGCGGAACAGCCGGTAGCGTCCGGCGTCGTTGCGGACCACCGTCTGCTCCCGGTGGTCGAGCAGGGCGCGGTGGTCGATCTCGCCGAGATTGCTGGATCCGGGCAGCAGTTCGCGGTACAGCTCGTCCGCGGGCAGGGTGCCGTGTTCCACGATCACGTGGTCGACGGTCAGTTCGGTGCCGGTGCCGGTGTAGTCGCTGTGGAGGGTGGCGGCCAGGCGGCCGTCGGGGGTGCGGCGTACGGTGCGCAGCCGGCGGGCGAGGGTGGTGGTCACGCCGTGTTCCGCGAAGACCTTGAGGTAGGCGGGGGAGTTCATGCTGCCGACGTCGGGCGCGAGGGTGCGTTCCGGTGTCACGAAGTGCACGCGGGCGCCGGACGGGGCGAGGACTTCGACGGCGTCGAGTGCGGGGTAGCCGCCGTGGTCGTCGTAGACCAGTACCTCGCCTCGTGGGCGCAGTGAGCCGGTCAGCACGTCCCAGGTGTCGGCGACCAGGTCCTCGCCCTCGTCGAGGAAGGACCGGTCGGGCATGCCGCCGGTGGCGAGGACGACGAGATCGGGGTGTTCGGCGAGCACGTCGCGGGCCTCGGCGTAGCTGCCGAAGCGGAGGTCGACGCCGTGGTGCTTGCACTCGGCGACCCGCCAGTCGACGATGCCGAGCAGATCGCGGCGGCGCGGGTTGGCCGCGGCGAGCCGGATCTGGCCGCCGGGGAGGTCGCCGGCCTCGAACAGCACGACGTCGTGGCCGCGTTCGCCGAGCACCCGGGCGGCTTCCAGGCCGGCCGGGCCGGCGCCGACGACGACCGCCGTCCGCCGGCGGCCGGTGGTGGCCGGGACGGTGTGGGGCAGTTGGAGCTCCCGGCCGGTCGCCGGGTTGTGGACGCACTTGGTGTCGCCCGAGTCGTAGATCGCGTCCAGGCAGTAACTCGCCCCGACACAGGGGCGGATGCGGTCCTCACGGCCGCCCGCGATCTTGGCGACCAGATGGGGATCGGCGATCTGGGCGCGGGTCATGCCGACCAGGTCGAGCAGCCCCTCGCGCAGGGCGTACCGCGCGGTGGCGGGATCGGCGATCCGGGCCGCGTGCATCACGGGCACCCGCAGCCGGCGCCGGACCTCGCCGGTGAACTCCAGGAAGGGGCCCAGCGGGGTGCCGATCGGCGGGATCGTACGGACCAGGGAGGCGTCGCTCTCGATGGAGCCGCGGATGGTGCTGACGAAGTCGATGCCGTCGTCGGTGAAACGCTCCGCGGCCACCAGGGCGTCGTCGAAGGTCAGTCCCCCCGGGCGATCCTCGTCCAGCATCAGCCGGATACCGACCACGAACTCCGGGCCGACCGCCTCCCGCACCGCGCGGATCACCCGTCGCGGGAAGGACATGCGGTGTTCCAGGCTGCCGCCGAGGTCGTCGTCGCGATGGTTGGTGGTGGGGGAGAGGAAGCTGTCGAGGAGGTGGCCGTAGGCCTCCAGCTCGATGCCGTCGAGGCCGGCCTCCCGGCAGCGTTGTGCCGCGGCGACGTAGTCGGCCGTGACGCGGTCGAGGTCCCAGGCCTCGGCGGCCTTGGGGAACGCCCGGTGCGCGGGCTCGCGCAGCGGGGACGCGGAGAGCACCGGCAGCCAGTCGCCGGAGTAGTTGCTGGTACGGCGGCCCAGGTGGGTGACCTGGCACATGACCGCCGCTCCGGCGTCGTGCACCTCGTCGGCGAGCCGGCGCAGCCACGGCACGATGTCGTCCCGGTACAGCAGCAGGTTGCCGAAGGCGGGCGGGCTGTCCGGCGAGACCACGGCGGAGCCGCCGATCATGGTCAGGCCGACGCCGCCGCGGGCCTTCTCGACGTGGTAGGCGCGGTAGCGGTCCTTGGGCAGGCCGTCCTCGCCGAAGGCCGGCTCGTGGGAGGTGCTGACCACCCTGTTGCGCAGGGTGAGGTGCTTGAGGCGGAAGGGCTGGAGCAGGGGATCGACACTCTGGGAGGGCATGACCACTCCTCGGGAAGCGGGGTGCCGACGGCCGCGGCAGAGCTTCGGTGGCTGCGCGGCAGCGTCGTACGTATCGCATTGCGAAACAGACTCGCGATGCGAGACAAATGGTGAGGGCGTCGGCCCGCGGCCGTCAAGAGCCGATCCGGAGGGCGTCGGTCAGTCGTGCTTGCGGTGGCCCTGGCGCCAGGAGATCCGGGCGCCCGCCTCCCGCACCCGCTCCGCGAGAGCCGGCACGGTGTCGTCGTTGACGCGGAAGGCCGGACCGGAGACGGTGACGGCCGCGACGACCCGGCCGTCCGGGGAACGGGCCGGCGCGGCGACGGCGGCCAGCCCGATCTCGTGCTCCTCCGACGTGGTGGCGTACCCGCGCTCCCGGACCGTCCGCAACTGCTCCTTCAGGAGCGCCGGTTCGACGACCGTGTGCGGGGTGTACCGCGCGAGCCCCCGCCCCAGCACCTCGTCGGTCTCCTTCTCGGGCAGGTACGCCAGGAAGACCTTGCCCGCCGCGGTGGCGTGCAGGGGGCTGCGCTTGCCGACCCAGTCGATGCTGGCGATGGTCGCGCCGCCGATCTCCTGGTCGATGGTGATCACCTCGATGCCGTCGTGGATCGCGAGGTTCACCGTCTCGCCGACGGCGGCGGCCAGTTCCCGGCAGACCGGCCTGCTCAGCAGCGACAGGTCGCTCTGCCGGCCGGCGCCCGAGGCCAGTTCGACCATGCCGAAGCCCAGGCGGTAGCGGCCGCGCTCGGCGTCCTGCTCGACGAGGCCGCGCGACTCCAGCGTGGCGAGGAGCCGGAAGACCGTCGCCTTGTGCAGGCCCAGTGTCTCGGCGATCTCGGTGACGCCGGACGGGCCGCGCCGGGACAGCGACTGGAGGATCGACACCGCGCGGTCGACGGACTGCACCGAGGTGTCGCGGGGCCTCCCGTTGCCGGTCATGGCGCAAGGATAGCCAGCCGGACGGCCGCCCTCCCGGGGGCCCGGCGCCCCCGCCGGACCGGTTACGGATCCGTTTCCGCGGTTAATTTCCGGTCTTGAGGCTTGGCGGGAAACCGCCGTATGGCTATCGTTCACGCACTCCACTCAATCGTTCCGCTGAACGAATAGCGAGAAGGACGGTCGGCCCATGACCGACACCCACCACCCAGGACGGCGGTCTTTCCTCGCCGCCGGTGCCGCCGGTACCGCCTGTCTCGGTGCGTCCTGGCTGCTGTCCGGATGCTCGGGCGCGGCGTCCTCGACCGCCGCCCTGCCCGCGTCGGCACCCCAGGGTGAACCGGACCGCGGCGGCACCCTGCGGATCGCCCGCCCGCCCGCGTCGGACGCCGAGACCCTCGACCCCGCGAGCTCCCTGTCGGCGTACGAATACCTCGGCGCCCTCTACAACCGCCTGGTCCGCGTCGGCAGCGACGGCGACCTCGCCCCCGATCTCGCCGAGTCCTGGGAGACGGACACCAAGGCCCGCACCTGGACCTTCCGCCTGCGCAAGGGCGTCACCTTCCACGACGGCCGCGCCTTCACCTCCGCCGACGCCGCCTACACCCTGCGTCACATCCTCGACAAGGCGACCGCGTCCCCGCAGGCGGCCGTCCTCGCCCCGCTCGTCGACCTCGAGACCCTGCGCACCCCGGACGCCCACACACTCGTCGTCCCGCTCAAGTCCCCGAACGCCGAGTTCCCCAGCCTCCTCACGCATTACAACTGCTACGTCATCCCGGACGGCAGCGCGAAGTCCGTCGGCCGCACCGGCATCGGCACCGGCCCCTTCAAACTGGAGTCGTTCACGCCCGCCGGCCCCGGCCGCGTCACCGCCTACGCGGACCACTGGGCCGGGCGCCCCGTCCTCGACGCGATCTCCTTCTACTCCGTGGCCGACATGTCGGCCCGCGCCAACGCCCTGCTGGCCGGCCAGGTCGACCTGCTCTCGCAGACCAACCTCGACTTCGCGACGGCCCGCGTGGTCGCCGCCTCGGACCGCGCCACCGTCGCCCGGGTGAAGAACGCCCAGTGGTACGTGCTCCCAATGCTCACCACCGACAAGCCCTTCACCGACGTACGCGTGCGGCAGGCGATGAAGCTCGCCTACGACCCCGAGCACGTGGTGAAGGTCGCCCTCCAGGGCGCGGGCACCCCCGGCTGGGACAACCCGGTGCCGCCCGACGACCCGCTGCACATCTCCGCCCACCCCGCGCACGACCCCGACCAGGCCCGCCACCTGCTGAAGCAGGCGGGGCAGGAGGGGCTGGCCGTCGACCTCTACACCTCCGCCTACGACCCGCTGCTCACCCCCATGGCGCTCGCCTACCAGGAGTCCGCCAAGCGGGCGGGCATCCGTATCCGGGTCAAGACGGCCGCCGCGGACTCGTACTACACGCAGATCTGGATGAAGAAACCGCTGATGGCGACCTACTGGTACACGGGCCGGCCCGTCGACCAGCTCTTCACCCAGATCTTCCGCAGCGGCTCCTCCTACAACGAGACCGCGTGGTCCGACAAGGACTTCGACGCCGTCCTCGACCGCGCCCGCGCCGAGACCGACGCCACGCGGCGGCGCGAGCTCTACGGCCAGGCACAGAACCTGGTGATCGAGAAGGGCGGGGCGATGACACCGATGTTCGCCGACCGGCTCGTCGGGCTCTCCCGGAAGGTCCGCGGATACGCCGAGCACGGCTTCGAGTTCGACTACCTCGGCATCGGCCTGAAGGGAGCCTGAGCATGTTCGCGTTCGTCGCCCGCCGCGTCGCGGCGGCCATCGGCACCCTGTTCCTGTCGTCCGTGCTCGTCTTCCTGGCCCTCCAGGCCCTGCCCGGCGACGTGGCCACCCAGATCCTCGGCAAGGACGCCACGCCCGACGCCGTGGCCGCCCTGCGCAAGCAGCTGGGACTCGACCAGCCCGCCTGGGAACGCTACTTCGACTGGATCAAGGGCGCCCTGCACGGGGACTTCGGCACCTCCCTGGTCTCCGGGAAACCCGTGGGCGGCGAGGTGGCGCAGTACCTCGCCAACTCCGCGCTCATCGCCGTCGTCACCATCGCGTTCGCGGTGACCGGGTCACTGGTGCTGGGCATCCTCGCCGGCCTGTACCGCGACCGCTGGGCCGACCACCTGATCTCCACCGTCAGCCTCGTCGGCATGAGCGTCCCCGAGTTCGTGGTCGCCACCGTGCTGGTGCTGTGCTTCTCGGTCGCGCTGCCGTGGTTCCCCGCCGTCGTCCTGTACGGCCCCGACGCGAGCGTCGGCCAGCTGCTGCCCGCCGTCTGGCTGCCCGCACTCGCCCTCGCCATCGTCATGGCCGCCTACATCGTCCGCATGGCCCGTACGTCGGTCATCGACGTGATGGCGAGCGAGTACGTCACCACCGCCCGGCTCAAGGGCCTGTCCACCTGGCGGGTCGTCACCCGGCACGCACTGCCCAGCGCGCTGCTGCCCACCCTGCACGTGATCGCACTGAACGTGGCCTGGCTCGTCGGTGGCGTCGCCGTCGTCGAGAACGTCTTCAACTACCCCGGCATCGGCAAGCTGATGCTCACCTCCGTGCAGAACCGCGACCTGCCCGTGGTCCAGGCCGTCGCACTGATCAGCGCCGTCGTCTACGTCGTCTGCAACCTCGCCGCCGACCTCGGCGCCATGGCCCTCAACCCCAAGCTCCGTACGCGCGGGAGGACCCGATGACCACCCTCGACACCGTCCCGCCCGCCGCACCCGCGGCCGCGGACGTCCGGGCCCGTACCGCCCGGGCCTGGCGCACCCTGCGCTCCTCGCGCACCGCGCTCGTCGGCCTCGCCGTCGTCGGCGTCCACGTACTGCTCGCCCTGCTCGCTCCACTGCTCACCTCGTACGACCCCGTCGCCAACGACCCCTCGCACGTACTCCTCGGACCGAGCTGGGAGCACTGGGCGGGCACCGACCAGTACGGCCGGGACGTCCTGACCCGGGTGCTGTACGGCGGCCGGTACGCGCTCGGCGTGTCCGTCGTCGCCACCGTCCTGGCGGTCGCCCTCGGCACGGTGATCGGCTGCGCGGCGGCCCTGCGCGGCGGCTGGTTCGACGACGTCCTGGGCCGGGTGCTCGACGCGGTGCTCGCCGTGCCGTCCATCCTCGCGCTGCTCGTCGTCGTGACCGCGCTGGGCACCGGTTCCGCGGTCATCGTCTGCGCCGTCGCCGTCGTGTTCGTGCCCCAGGTCGTCCGGGTGGTGCGCGGTGCGGCGCTGGCCGTCGTGCCCGCCGACTACGTCACCGCGGCCCGCGCCCGCGGCGAGGGCACCTGGTCGATCCTGCGGCGGGAGGTCCTGCCCAACATCGCCGACGTGGTCGGCGTGGAGTTCGCGATGCGGGCCTCCTGGGTCGTGCTGCTGATCTCCTCGCTGTCCTTCCTCGGCTTCGGCGCCGACCCGCCGACCCCCGACTGGGGGCTCATGGTCGCCGAGAACCGCACCGCCATCACCGTCGTCCCGATGGCGAGCCTCGCGCCGATCATCGCGCTGGCCACGCTCGTGGTCGGGCTCAACCTCGCGGCCGACGGCCTGTCCAAGGCCTGGGGCGTGGACCGGATCAGGGAGGGCTCCTGATGACCTCGACCCATCCGATTCCCCCGACTCGGGGCGAGCCCTCGACGACCCCCGTCGTCTCCGTCGACTCCCTTTCCGTCTCCTACCGTTCGGGCGGGCGCGACCTGCCGGTCGTGCACGACGTGTCCTTCGAACTCGCCCAGGGACGCACGCTCGCCCTCGTCGGTGAGTCCGGCAGCGGCAAGTCGACCGTCGCCGCCACCCTGCTCGGTCACCTGCGGCACGGCTCGCGCCTGGACGGCGGGGTCGTGCGGGTGGCGGGACACGACGTCTTCGCCCTGCCGGCACGGGAGTTGCGGCGGTTGCGCGGCGGGACCGTGGCCATGGTCGCGCAGAACGCCGGCCACGCGCTCACTCCGTCCATGCGCGTCGGACGGCAGATCGCCGAGGCCGGCAGCGACGTCCCGGTGCTCGACCTGCTGGAGCAGGTCCGGCTGCCGCGCCCCGCCGACCTCGCGCGCCGCTACCCGCACGAACTCTCCGGCGGCCAGCAGCAGCGCGTCGCCATCGCCATGGCCCTCGCCGCCCGCCCCAGGGTCCTCGTCCTCGACGAGCCCACGACCGGCCTCGACGTCGTCACCCAGCGCGGCATCCTCGACCTGGTCGCCGCCCTGCGTGACGAACTCGGCCTGGCCGCCGTGCTGGTGAGCCACGACCTCGGGGTCGTCGCCCGGATGGCCGACGAGGTGAGCGTGCTGCGTTCGGGCCGGGTCGTGGAGTCGGCGCCCACCCGGGCGCTCTTCGCCGGGGCCGAACAGCCCTACACCAAGCGGCTGTTGGCGAGCGTGCCGCGGCTGACGGACGACGGGCTCGCGTTCGTGGGGGAGAGCGGCGAGCGGGAGGTGCGGGCGCGGGCCGTGGTGGACGCGGACGCCCCCGTCGCCGTCTCCGCGCAGGACGTCACCGTCGACTACGGGTCGGCCCGCGCCGTGCACGGCGTCACCTTCGACGTCCGCCGCGGCGAGATCGTCGCCCTGGTGGGCGAGTCGGGCAGCGGAAAGTCCACCCTCGCCTGGTCCCTCGCCGGGCTGCGCGCCCCCTCGGGCGGCACGATGACCCACGGCGCCGGCGATCTGGCCCGGCCCGCCCGCCGCCGTCCCGCGGCACTGCGGCGCCTGGTGCAGCTGGTGTTCCAGAACGCCGACACCTCGCTCAACCCGCGCCGCACGGTCGGCGACGCGATCCGCCGCCCCCTGCGCTTCTTCGGCACCGCCCCCGACCGCCGGTCGGCCCACGCCCGCGCCCTCGACCTCGTACGGGACGTGCGGCTCGACCCGGCGCTCGCCGACCGGCTGCCCGCCCAGCTCTCCGGCGGCCAGCGCCAGCGCATCGGCATCGCACGGGCGCTGGCCGGCGAGCCGGACGTGCTGATCGCCGACGAGATCACCACCGCCCTGGACGTCTCGGTGCAGGCCGAGGTACTGCGACTCCTCGACGACCTGCGCAGGGAACGGCAGTTGGCCTGCCTGTTCATCAGCCACGACCTGGCCGTCGTCCGGGGCATCGCCGACCGTGTGCTCGTCCTGCGCCACGGCGTGGTGGTGGAGGAGGGCCCGACCGAGGCCGTCTTCGCCGACCCCGGACACCCCTACACCCGTGAGCTGATGGCGGCGGCCCTGGAACCCGACCCCGATGCCCGCCCGTTGGCGGAGGCGGTGGCCGACTGGGCCGACGCGGCGCAGCCGGACGACCTGTGGACCGACCAAGGCGGCGGTCACCGCGTACGCCGCTGGCGCCTCGCAGAAACCGCCGAAGCCGCCGACACTGCCGTCACCTCCCTCAGCGAAGGAGTCTCGTGAAGTACCGCGAGCGGTTCGAACGCCAGGTCGTGCGCGAGGACGTCTGGATCCCCGTCCAGGGCGGCCGGACCCGGCTGCACGCACGCGTCTGGCGGCCGGCCGATGCCGAGCACGACCCCGTGCCGGCGCTGCTCGAATACCTCCCGTACCGCAAGAGCGACTGGACCGCACCCCGCGACGCCCAGCGCCACCCCTGGTACGCGGGCCACGGCTACGCCTCCGTCCGCGTCGACATCCGCGGTCACGGCGACAGCGAGGGCGTCCCCGGCGACGAGTACGACGCGACCGAACTCGCGGACGGCGTGGACGTCGTCAACTGGCTGGCCGCGCAGCCCTGGTGCACGGGCAGGGTCGGCATGTTCGGGATCTCCTGGGGCGGCTTCAACTCCCTGCAGATCGCCGCCCTCGCCCCCGAACCCCTCAAGGCGATCGTGACGGTCTGCTCCACCGACGACCGCTACGACAACGACGTGCACTACACCGGCGGCGCCGTCCTCGGCATCGACATGCTCGCCTGGGCCGGCACCATGCTCGCCTTCGCCGCCCGCCCGCCGGACCCGGCGAACGTCGGCGCCGACCGCTGGCTGCCGATGTGGCGCGAACGCCTCGACGCCCTCGAACCGTTCCTGCACACCTGGCTGGACCATCAGCAGCGGGACGACTACTGGCGGCACGGCAGCGTGTGCGAGGACTACGGCGCGATCGACGCGGCGGTGCTCGCGGTCGGCGGCTGGCACGACCCGTACCGCGACGCGGTGCTGCGGCTGGTCGAACACCTGCCGCACGACCGCGTGCGGGGGCTGATCGGCCCGTGGTCGCACCAGTACCCGGACCGCGGACTGCCCCCCGGCCCCGCCATCGGCTTCCTCCAGGAGACCCTGCGCTGGTGGGACCAGCACCTCAAGGGCGCCGACACCGGCGTGATGCGGGAGCCGCTGCTGCGGGCGTGGATCAACGACCCGGTGCCGCCCGCCACGTCGTACGACGTCATGCCGGGCCGCTGGGTCGGCGACCCGGCCTGGCCCTCGCCGCGGGTCACCTGGCAGGAGCGCCCGCTGGGCCCGGACGGCACGCCCCCCGTCCTGGTCCGTTCCCCGCTCCACACCGGCATCGACGCGGGCCGCTTCTTCCCCTTCGGCAACGCGAGCGACCTGCCGCCCGACCAGCGGGAGGAGGACGGCCGGTCGGTGTGCCTCGACTCGGCCCCGCTGACCGAGCGTGTGGAGATCCTCGGCCGCCCACGGGTCCGGCTGCGCCTGGACAGCGCCACCCCGCGCGCCCACGTCATCGCCCGCCTGTGCGACGTGGCCCCCGACGGCTCGTCCACCCTCGTCACCCGGGGCCTGCTGAACCTGCTCGCCCGGCACGGACGGGACAGGGCCGTCGAGTGGAGCCCGGGAACGTACGAGGACGTCGAGTTCGAGCTGAGCGCCATCGGGTACGCCTTCCCGCCCGGCCACCGCATCCGCCTCGCCGTCTCCGACGCCTACTGGCCGTGGGTGTGGCCGCACGGCGAACGCGGGGAACTGACCCTGCTGCCCGCCCACAGCACCCTCCTGCTGCCCGTCCGGGCTCCCGGCGAGGAGCCGCCGGTCATCTTCGAGGAACCCGAACAGGCGCCACCGCTCCCGGTGACGTACGACGTCCCGGGCGAGCCGCGTCCCGAGCGGCTCGTCACCCACGACGTCGCGGCGGGGGAGTGGACCCTGGAGGTCGACCCCCGCTACGGCGGATCCCGCACCTACCCGGACGGGCTGCGCTACGAGGAGAACGCCCGGGAGACGTACCGTGTCCGCAGCGACGACCCGCTGTCCGCCTCGGCCGTCTCCGCGTGGACGATCCGCCTGACCCGCGGCGAAGCAGGTGAGCAGGAAGCGGGCCGGCCATGGGACGCGGAGATCGTCGCGCGGACCGAACTGCGGGCCACGCACTCGGAGTTCGTGATGGACAGTCACCTCGAAGCACGGGCGAACGGAGAGACAGTGGCCAAGCGCGCATGGCACCGCACCACCCCGAGGACGTCGGGATGAAGGCCGAGCGGAGCCCGCGCCGAGCCGTCGCCGCCGCCGACCGCACCCGGCAGCCCACCGAGGTGCGCCGCCGCCTCATCGTCGAGGCCGCGGTGCCGCTGATCGCCGAGCGGGGCTACGCCTCGGTCGGCGTGCGGGACGTCGCGGCCGCGGCCGGGGTGTCCGTCGGCACGGTCACCTACCACTTCGGCAGCGTCCAGGAGATCCTCTCCGAGGCGATGGTGCTGCAGATCGAGCGGTACTACGCGGCCCTCAACGAGGCCGCGGACCGGGCGACCAGCGGTGCCGAGGGGCTGCGGCTGCTCGTCGACGCGCTGTTCACCGAGGACACCGACCGGCACTGGCGGATGTGGTTCGAGTACTGGAACGCGGGCGAGCACCACCCCGACCAGGCGTTCGCCCGCGGCCAGGACCGGCGCTACGAGAGCTGGCACCAGCAGATCCGCACGCTGGCCGAACGAGGGGTCGCCGACGGCGATTTCAGCTGCGACGACCTGGACGGCTTCACGGTCCGTTTCGCCGCACTCGCCGACGGCCTGGCACTGCAGCGGCTGCGCCAGGCCCCGCCGCTCACCACTGAGGACGCCCGCCGCCACATGAACCACTTCGTCGAGACGGAACTCCGTCGACGGCCCTGAACATGACGAAGCGTCGATGATCACCGACCTCGAATCCCCAGCCGCGGTAGTGGTCGTGGCAGGCTGAACTCCGTCTGCGCGGACACATACAGCTGCGGCAACGGGGTCTCCTGGATTCCCCGTCGGCGTGGACACCCTTCGGGCTACCGAGGGGCCCTCCGCCGGACGGCGTGCCGGCGTCTCCCGCCGCGGCAGGTTCAGGCGTCGGCGATGCGGCTGAACAGTTCGGCGGCGCGGGCGATCACCGCGCGATCCTCGGCGGTGAGGGCCCCGAGCTGTTCGTCGAGCCAGGCGTTCCGCTGCATCCGCGTGGCATTTCCCAGGCGGTGGCCCTCTTCGGTGGCACTGAAGACCACCTTGCGGCCGTCGCGCGGGTCCGGTGAGCGTACGGCGTAGCCGGCGGAGGTCAGGCGGTTGACCGTCTGGCTCATTGAGGCAGGGGAGACGCGGCCTTGCTCGCTGAGGCCGGTCAGCGTCTGAGGTCCGTTCTTGTGCAGGTACGTGAGGACCTCCAGTGCCACGTCGCCGAGGCCGCCTTCCGGGCGTTCACTGCGGAAGCGACGGTACAGACGCCCGACGGCGGAGCGCACCTGGGCGCCGAGGTCGTCGTCCTCGGCCCCGGCTGCGGGCTGTCCGGCGGTTGCGTGGTTCTCCATGACTTCTTAATATACCTAAGCATATCTTTCGGGTACCTAAACACAGCGAGGGTCAGGAGAGTCGAACCATGCCCGCGAACCCCCTCGGCATCGCACTGCGCAACCGGCGTGCCGGCCAGCACACCCTCGCCTGGGCCGACGATGCCCTGCAGGCTCCGGAAAACTTCACCCTGACCAGCCCCGCCTTCGACCACGGCATGCCGATGCCGAGCGCGTACCGCGGCCGGGCGTTCGGCGCAAATATCTCCCCGGCCCTTGGCTGGACGGAGCCGCCGCAGGGCACCGCCGAGCTCGTGCTCATCGTGCAGGACCCCGACGTCCCCTTCGGCAAGCCGGCCATTCACGCACTCGCGCTGGGCATCGACCCCGCCCTGGGCGGCATCGCGGACAACGCCCTGGCCAACCCCAGTCCGGTCCCCGGCATCCGGCACGGCAAGGGCCCCCTCGGTCGCCTGGGCTACACCGGACCCATGCCGATCCGGTCGCACGGACCCCACGCCTACGTCTTCCAGCTGTTCGCCGTCGACCGGCCCACCGAACTGGCAGCCGGCTTCACCCTGAACCAGTTGGTCGCCACCGTCACGGGCCATGTCCTCGGACGGGCCCGGCTGGACGGGACCTACGAGAACCGCTGACGCATCGGCGCCTGTGTTCCGCTCCGGCCGTGCTTCGGCCGGAACTGCTGGTGGCGGAGGCCGGCTCGGGGTTCGTCACGGCGGGACAGCGGTCCACGCTCGGCGTCGCCGTGGCCGGTGCGGCGATCGATGAGAGCACGGACGGTGTGGACGGAGCGGGTCCGCTCACTGGCGTACCGGAGCGCGAAGAGCGCGGCCGGCACGAACGGGTCTGAACGGCCAGACCGAGGGCGTAGCGGCACGTAGTACCGCGGTACTACCCGTCGGGCGCGGATCAGTCTCCGGTACCACCGAATCGGGGCGATTCGCCTCCTAGCGTTGCCGGTGAGGCGTCAGGGGCGACAGACGGGCGCCGGTTCCCACAGGAAGAGACGCGCATGATCGACGCACAGCAGCTGACCAAGAGATACGGCGAGAAGACGGCCGTCGACGGGCTGGACTTCGCCGTGCAGCCGGGCACGGTGACCGGCTTCCTGGGGCCCAACGGCGCGGGGAAGTCCACGACCATGCGCATGATCGTCGGGCTCGACGCCCCGACCAGTGGGTCGGTGACGGTCAACGGACAGCGCTACGCCGGCCACCAGGCACCGCTCCAGGAGGTGGGGGCGCTGCTGGAGGCGAAGTCGATCCACCCGGGCCGCTCGGCCTACAACCACCTGCTGGCGCTCGCGCTGACCCACGGCATTCCGCGCCGCCGGGTCGACGAGGTGATCGAACTGGCCGGCCTCGGCAGCGTGGCGAAGAAGCGGGCCGGTGCGTTCTCCCTCGGCATGGGGCAGCGGCTCGGTATCGCGGCGGCGCTGCTGGGCGATCCGCAGACGGTGATGCTGGACGAGCCGGTCAACGGGCTGGACCCGGAGGGCGTGCTCTGGATCCGCAACCTGCTGAAGGCCCTCGCCGAGGAGGGCCGGACCGTGTTCGTGTCGTCGCACCTGATGAGCGAGATGGCCCTGGTCGCGGACCATCTGATCATCGTGGGGCGCGGGCGGCTGCTGGCCGACACCACCGTGGCCGACCTCGTCCGGGAGGCGGGCGGCGACACGGTGCAGGTGGCCACCCAGGAGCCGGCCCGGCTGCGGGAGGCACTGGCCGGTCCCGGCGTCGACATCACCGGCCGGGCCGGCTCCGAGGAGCTTCAGGTGACCGGGCTGAGTGCCCGCGAGATCGGCCTGAAGGCGGCCGAGCAGGGGATCGCGCTGTTCGAACTGACCGCGCGGACGGTGTCGTTGGAGGAGGCGTTCATGAACCTGACCAGGGATGCCGTGGAGTACCACGGCACGACGGCCGGCATCGAGACCCGGGTGACCGAGGGGAGTGCGGCATGAGCACCCTCACCGCGCCCGTCGAGGCGTCCCCGGCCGCCCCCGCCCGCCCCGCCTACCGGGTCACCGGCCGGCGCGTGCTCGCCTCGGAGTGGGCCAAGCTGTGGTCGCTGCGCTCGACCTGGATCACCCTGGGGCTGGGCCTGCTCTTCCTCGTCGCCTTCGGTCTGATCGCCGCGAACCACTACAAGTCCGGCATCGGCTCCGGGCACCAGGACCGTGACTTCGCCACCGCGACGGCCGTGAGCCTGTCCCTCTTCGGCACCAACTTCGCCCAGCTCGCCCTCGGCGTGCTCGGCGTGCTGGTCACGGCGGGGGAGTACTCCACCGGAATGATCCGCTCCACGCTCACGGCCGTGCCGCGCCGGCTGCCCGTGCTGTGGTCCAAGGCGGCGGTGTTCGGGCTGGTCGCGCTGGTGGTGGGAACGCTGGGTGCGTTCGTCGCGTTCCTCTTCGGGAGCCAGATCGTGTCGGGCACGCCCGCGGCCATGGGCCTCTCGCACGCGGGTGTCGTGCGGAGCCTGCTGGGCGCGGGGCTCTATCTCGGCCTGGTCGGCGTCATCGGCACCGCGCTGGGCGCCCTGCTGCGGTCGGTGGCCGGCGGCATCTCGGTACTGGTCGCCTCCCTGATGCTGGTCCCGGGACTGATCTCCCTGCTGCCGAGCTCCTGGCAGGACAACATCAGCCCGTACCTGCCGTCCAACGCGGGCGAGTCGATGTTCGCCCTGACGCACGACTCCACGACCCTGTCGCCGGGCGCCGGGCTGCTGGTCTTCCTCGGCTGGACGGTGCTCGCGCTGGCGGGTGCCGCGTACCGGCTGGTGCGCAGCGACGTCTGACGGCCTGCACCATGGGCAGGTGACCACTTTGACGACGACCACCTCCGCCGCCGACTTCGGGGCGACGGGACCGCTGGCCGCCCGGCTCGCCCGGGTCGGCCAGCGGCTGCGGCTCGCGGACCGCGCCCATCCGTGGGTGCTGGACACCGCGGTGGCGGCGCTGGTCTTCCTCATGTTCTGCCTGCCGGACCTGCTGCACCACGGCGGCTCGGGGTACGGGGACGGCGACGGGGACGACCGGCACAGGTTCCAGTTCGCCTTCACCGAGCTCCCGCTGGCGGCCGTGCTGGCCCTGCAGGCCGGTCTGGTGCTGCCGCTGCTGTGGCGGCGGCGCCGGCCCATGGCGGCCTTCGTCGCCATCGCGGCGGTCTTCGTCCTGCAGTGGTCGCTGGATGCCGTGCTGCGCGCGGACGTAGCCCTGTTCGTCGCGCTGTACAGCCTGGCCCTGCACGGGCGGTTGCGCCGGCTGCCGTGGGCCTGCGCGGTCATGGCGGCGGGGATGGTGCTGGTCGCGGTGCGGGTCTCGCCGGCCGTGTCCGTCTGGGACGCCCTGTTCTTCCTGCTGAGCACGGCGACCGCGGCCCTGGCCGTCGGCCTGATGGTGCGGACCCGGCGGGCACAGCTAGCGGGGCTGCGGGAGCGGGCGGCGCGGCTGGAGACGGAACGCGACCAGCGCATCAGACTCGCGACCGCCACGGAACGCGCCCGGGTGGCCCGTGAGATGCACGACATCGTCGGCCACAACCTGTCCGTCATCATCACCCTTGCCGACGCCGGCGCGTACGCCACCGACACCGCTCCCGAACGCGGCAAGGAGGCCCTGCAGCTCATCGGCGACACCGGCCGGACGGCCCTCGGCGAGCTGCGCCGGGTGCTCGGCGTCCTGCGCGAGGCGTCGGACGGCGCCCGCCAGGCACCCGAGCTCAGCCCCCAGCCCGGCCTCGCCGACATCGAGACGCTGTGCGACGGCGTCCGCACCGCCGGTCTGGAGATCGTCTACCGGACCGTCGGCGAGGTGGACGCCCTGGACCGCGGGATGCAGCTGACGGTCTACCGCATCGTCCAGGAAGCCCTGACGAACACCCTGAAGCACGCGGGCGCCGGCACCCAGGTGAAGCTGTCGGTCGTCGTCGGGGACGAACGGCTCGTCGTCCGGATCCGCGACAACGGGCCGGCCGGACACCCCGGACCATGGAACGAGGAGGGACACGGACTGGTGGGCATGCGCGAACGAGCGGCGCTGTACGGAGGGACCGTGAGCGCCGGACCCGCGGCCGACGGGGGATGGGCCGTGGAGGCCGCCCTCGACCTCACACCTCGGGGAGGCACCCGGTGACCACGGTCCTCGTCGTCGACGACCAGCAGCTGCAGCGCTACGGCTTCCGGGTGCTGCTCGACTCCATGCCCGAGACGGAGGTGGTCGGCGAGGCCGCGAACGGCTCCGAGGCCGTCCGCAGGACCGCCGAACTCCGTCCCGACGTGGTGCTGATGGACGTACGGATGCCCGGCATGGACGGCATCGAGGCGACCCGCCGGATCGCCGAGGCCGGGGGGCGTTCCCGGGTCCTGGTGCTGACCACCTTCGACGTCGACGAGTACGTGCATGCCGCCCTGCGGGCCGGAGCCAGCGGCTTCCTCCTCAAGGACGCGCGCCCCGAGGAACTTCTCGCCGGGATCCGCGCGGTCGCCGGGGGCGACGCGGTGATCGCGCCGGCCCTCACCCGCCGCATCCTCGACGAGTACGCCCGCCACGTGCCCACCAGAAGGGGGGACCCGGGCGAGGACCCCCGCCTGGCCGCCCTCACCGAACGCGAGCGCGAGATCCTCGTCGCCATCGGCAAGGGCTGGACCAACGGCGAGATCGCCGCCCGCTTCGTCGTGGCCGAGTCCACCGTGAAGACGCATGTCGGCCGCGTCCTGGCCAAGATCGGCGCCCGTGACCGCGTCCAGGCCGTGATCTTCGCCTATGACCAGGGCATCGCCCGCCCCGGGGCCGGCTGACGGAAATCGGCGGGCTGAAGGGAACGGACGTCTTCTCACCCGCCTCTAACCCTACAAGCCGTAGGGTGGGATGTCCTCCTACGCGCTGTAGGAGGATCCGGCTCCGCGGCCGGTTCCGTGGCGTGCGACGACGAGAGGTGCCAGATGCCCGAGGGAACGAACGCCACGACGACCGGCGTCCCTCGCACCGGCCTCCCCGCGCAGGCGGTCCGGCCCCGGCGTTCGCGGGGCGAGCCCCGGCTCGGGGCGGTCGCGGCCGCCTTCACGCTCGCCCAGCTCGTCCTCGTACGGCCGGATCTCGGTCTCGGCTGGGACGAGACCGTCTACGTCAGCCAGGTCAGCGGTCACGTTCCCGCCGCCTACTTCAGCGCGCCCCGCTCCCGCGGCATCTCGCTCCTCGCCGCCCCGATCGCCTCGTGGTCCGACTCCACCGTCCTGCTCCGGATCTACCTGGCCGTCCTCTCCGGCCTTGCCCTCTACCTCGCCCTGCGCGTCTGGCGAGGCCACTTCGGGCCCGGCGTCCTGGCCCTGGCCGGCGCCCTGTTCGCCTCGTTGTGGGTGACGCTCTTCTACGGCCCCCAGGCCATGCCCAACTACTGGGTCGCCATCGGCGCCCTGGCCTGCGTCGGCTGCTTCCTGCGGGCCCGCGCGAACGCCCGGGACCGGGCGGCCTGGTGGGGGGTGTTCGCGGGCGCGGCGCTGATGGCGTGGATGCGCCCGATGGACGCGGTCTACGTCGTCCTGCCCCTGCTCGCTCTCGCCCTGCGCAGCCCGCGCCGCCCTCGTCTGCTCGCCGTGCTGGTCGCGGGGCTGGTGGCGGGTGCCGGCGAGTGGGTGATCGAGGCGTACACGAGTTACGGGGGCCTCGCGCGGCGCCTGTCCGCCGCCTCCGCCATTCAGGGCGGCCTCGGCTGGCACCTCGCCGTGGTCGACCAGTTGCGCAGCCTGGGCGGGCGCACCCTGTGCCGGCCCTGCACCGGATCGGCCCCCAGCCCGGTGGTGACCCTGTGGTGGTTCGCGCTGCCGCTCCTCGCCGTCCTCGGCGCGGTGGTCGCGGTGCGTGCCCGGCGCGCGCTGCCCGCCCTGCTCCCGGGTGCCTGCGCCGTCACGGCCGCGGTCCCCTACCTGTTCCTCATCGGCTACGCGGCTCCCCGCTTCCTGCTGCCCGCCTACGCCCTGCTCGCCCTCCCCGTCGCCCACGGCCTCGTCCACCTGGTCACCGCCCCGGCCCACCGGGCCGGGCGCACCCTGGCCGCCGGCCTGGTGGCGGTCGGCCTGGCAGGCCACGTGGCCGTGCAGTACGTCGTCCTGGAGCACACCGTGCACAGCTCCGACGCCTCCCGCGCCGACTGGGCCCGCACCGCCGCCGCCCTCCACGAACTCGGTGTGCGGTCGCCGTGCCTGCTCAGCGGCTACGACGCCGTCCCCGTCGCCTTCGCCACCGGCTGCGGCTCCGCCCAGACGGCGGGGCACGACGCCAGCACCACCGTGGCCGAGCTGACGCGCGCCGCCCACCGCACGTCCTTCGCCGTCCTGACTCCGCCCCGCGGCCGCCCGCCCGCGTACGCGCGCGCCTGGCCCGAGGAGCGGGTCGGCGTTCTCCGTGCGTACCTGGCACCCGGCGCACGGCAAGGGAGGTGACCGCCGTGGCCGAGGCCGAGAGCCCGCCGATCACCGTGGGCAGGCGCCTGTACGTCCAGCTGGGCATCACCCTGGTGGTGCTCACCGCCGTCGGCGGGATGCTCGCCGCGCACCGGGCCACGCTGGACAGCGGCACCGACCGGCTGGCCGCCGCCGACGGGGAGTGGCTGGTGCTCGCCTGCCTCGCCGCGGTGGGCACCTGGGTGTGCGCGGCCGTGGCGCAGCAGGGGGCCGTGGTCGAACGGCTGCCCAAGGGGCGGCTGGTGGCGGCGCAGTTCGCGGCCGGCGCGGCCAACCACCTTCTTCCGGCGGGGGCCGGAGCGGCGGTGGTCAACCTGCGCTTCCTGACGCGGTGCGGGCTGTCCACCCGGCGCTCGGCGACGGCGCTGGCGGTGAAGGCGGCCGTCGGCGGCGTTGTCCGGTGCGCGCTGGGAGTGGCCCTGCTGGTCACCTCCCCCGGCACGGTCGGTCTCTCCGCGCGGGTCCCGCATGTCCTGGTCCTGCTGCCGGTCGCGGCCGGAGCCGTCGTCCTGGCGGTCGCGATCAGCGGGCGCCTCAGGCGAATGGTGGGCCGGGCCCTCGCCGACGTCCGGGACGTGCACCGGAGCCCGGCCCGGGCCGGTGCGCTGTGGGGCGGGTCGGTCGCGTTCGCTCTGCTGCATGCCGGGGTGATCGTCGCCGTGGTCCATGCGATCGGCCTCGGCCTCCCCGCGAGCCGTGTGGTCATGGCCTACCTGGTCGCCAGCGGCGCGGCGGCGCTGCTGCCCACGCCCGGCGGACTGGGGTCGCTGGACGCCGCGCTGGCCCTCGCCCTCACGGCGGCCGGCGCGCCGGGACCGGCGGCGGTCTCGGCGGTCCTCGGCTACCGTCTGCTGACCGGGTGGCTGCCGATGGTCCCCGGGCTGCTGGTCCTGGCGCTGCTGGCCCGCCGCTCGGTCTTGTGAACCGACTCGACGCCCTGCCCCCCCTGGTCGTCAGGCCACTGCCCCGGCCCACCGGCAGCGCGTCAGTCCGGCGGATCCGGTTGCCGTTCCAGCCGGTACCCGTGCCCCCGCAACGTGGTGATCCGGGGCAGCCGGGCCTGCCGCCCGCCCGCCTGTGCCGCGTCGGTCAGTCTGCGGCGCAGGCCCGCCAACGTCACGTCGAGGGTCTTGGTGGAGCCGAACCAGTTCTCGTCCCACACCTCGGCCATCAGCGTCTCGCGGGAGACCGCCTCGCCGACCCGCCCGGCCAGCACGGCGAGCAGGTCGAACTCCTTGGCCCGCAGCGGGACCTCGACACCGAGCAGGACGCAGCGCCGGGACGTCACGTCGACGACCAGATCGCCCAGCCGCACCGGCCCCCGGGCCGGCACGGCCACCGCGTGCCGCCTGAGGTGAGCCCGTAGCCGGGCGAGCAGCACGGTCATGCTGAACGGCTTGACCAGGTAGTCGTCGGCTCCCGCGTCCAGCCCGGCGATGACGTCGATGTCGTCGGTCCGTGCCGTCAGGACGACGATCAGCAGGTCGGGGAGGCGGGCGCGCAGCTGCCGGGCGACGTCCAGGCCGTCCATGTCCGGCAGCCCCAGGTCCAGCAGCAGTACCTCGTACGGTGCCCGCCCGGCCTCCACGAGTGCGCCCGCTCCGGTGCGGCACCACGTCGGCGCGTAGTCGTGGCCGCGCAGGCCGGTTTCCAGGTGGCGGCCGATGGTGTCGTCGTCCTCGACGACGAGGACGCGCAGTCGGCTGCGGTCAGGTGCGGCAGGCGTGCGCATGGTCGACAGCCTAGGAGCCCCTGGGGCGAGGGGCTCGTCGTCGGTGCACGCCGTGTTCACAGGTCGCGGAGCTCCTCCACGGCGGGGCGGTGGCTGCCGCGGATGCCGTTGAGGGCCGCGGCCAGGACGGCGGCGACGGCGGCCGCCCCGGTGAGCGCCAGGTAGGCACCGGGGACCGACAGGGCCGCGGGTGGCGGATCGAAGACGCCGGTCAGGACCTTGACCAGCATCTCCGACAGGGCCCAGCCGATGAGGGCGCCTCCGGCCAGGCCGCCGAAGGCCAGCAACAGGGCCTCGGAGAGGACCATGCCGCGCAGGTGCCGCGGCTGCGCGCCGAGGACGGTCGCGACGGCGAACGTGCGGCGGCGTTCGGCGAGTCCGAGGCCGAGGACCAGGCCACCGGCCCCGGCGGCGAGCAGCACGGCGAAGGCGAGCTCGATGCGGGTGAGGCCGGCCAGGTCGACGGAGGTCAGGCTGGTGCCGACGGTGCCGCGGGTCTGGGTGAGGTCGGTCACGATGGCCCGGGTACCGAGCTGCCCGCGCAGCCGGTCGGCGATCTGCCGCTGGTTCGTGCCACCGGTGTCGAGGAGGAAGGCGCCGGCCGAGTCGTCGCCGGTGGCCTTGGCGATGTAGGAGGCGTTGGCGACGAAGAAGCTGTCCTTGGGGGCGGTGGGGAACTCCTTGGCGATGCCGGCGTAGTGGAAGGGGACCGTGCGCAGGGACTTGGTGCGCGCGTCCTGGATGCGCAGGTTGACGGTGTCGCCGGGGGAGAGCTGGAAGTCGTTAACGGTCTCGACGCTGACGAGGAGGTTGTCCGGGCGCTGGGCGAGGCGGCGCATCAGCTGGTCGGCGGTGCCGCCCGCGAAGTAGGCGTCCTGGAGCGAGGTGGCCCTGGCGACGCTGTCCGGCCGGACGCCGTACAGGTCCTGGAGGTCGGAGCCGACGTAGGCGAAGCGGTGCTGGAGGGGTTCGACGTGCCGTACGCCGGAGATCTTCAGAGCGGCCCCGGCGGAGGGCGGGGTCTGGGCGCCGGGTGGCTCGGTGACGGTGACGTCGGCGCCGTTGGTCAGCCGGGCGTCGACCTCGGCCTGCTGGTGGTAGGTGGCGTTGAAGACGGCGGTGGAGATCGCGAAGGAGACGGCGAGCGCGAGCAGGACCACCGACCGGGCGAACGGGCGGCGGCGCCGGGCCAGGACGGCGGCGGTGGTGCCGGCCAGGGTCGCGGTCAGCGGCCGGACCAGCCGGACCAGGGCAGGACGGCCGTGGGTGAGGGCGAGCAGGGTGAGGCGCCACAGCAGCAGGGCCGCGCCGATCCACAGCAGGGCGGGACCGAGGAAGGCCCAGTACGACACGGAGATGCCGGGGACGCCCTCGGGCGCGAGGACGAGCGCGTACTGGTTGCCGGAGGAGGCGCGGAAGACGAGCCAGGAGCCGATCAGGAGGGCGAGGTCCAGGCCGTACCGCATCCACCAGGGCGATCGGGAGCGTCGTACGTCCTCCTGCCTGCGGGTGTCGGCCACGGTGACCGTGCGCAGGTCCCGCAGGGCCGGGACGAGGACGGCGCCGGCGGCCACCGCGGCTCCGAGGACGAAGGCGACGGCGTACCAGAGGGACCAGGTCGCCGCGCTCGCGCCGAAGGAGGCCGTGCCGAAGGCGAGACGGCCGGTGAGGGCGGCGATGCCGAGCCCGGCCAGACCGCCTGCCAGGCCGATCAGGGTCGCCTCCAGACCGGCGAGTGCGGTGATCTGACGGGGTCGCAGGCCACGCAGCCGCAGCAGCCCCTGTTCCTGGCGGCGCCGTTCGCCGCCGGCCGAGGCGACCGCCGCCGTCAGCGCGGCGGCCAGCACCGCGCCCGGCACACCGAGGAAGAGGAAGAGGATCTGGGCGTACAGGGCGTCCTGGCGGGCCGAGTCGAGAGCAGCGCCGACGTTGTTGCCGACCAGGGCGGTACCCGCGGAGCGGGCTTCGAGGTTGTGGGCGGCGCCGGTGACGGCGGAGTACGCGGATGCCGGGTCGGAGGGCAGCCGTGCGGTGTCGCGGGCGGCGTGGATCTGGGTGGTGACACCGGTGGCGCCGCGGGTGAGGGCGCTGAAGCGGGCGGCGGGCAGCAGGACGACGTTGTCCGGGGGCGCGGTCGGCTGGGACTGGCTGGGGGCGCCGACGGTCTGGAAGAGGGAGTCGGCCTGGGGCAGGTCGACCACACCGTCCACCTTCACCTGCCGCAGACCGGCACCGGGCAGCTGGATGCCGATGGTGTCGCCGGGGGCCGCGTGCAGGTTGGCGGCGGTCTGCTGGGCCAGCAGGACACCGGTGGACGCGCCGGAGAGCGTGCGGACGGCGTCGGGGAAGCGGGCGCGGTAGCCGTCGGGCAGGCCGAGCGCCATGCCGGGGCCGGTGGTCTGGGTGCTTCCCCGCACGCGGGCGGTGAAGCCGCTGGTGTGCGCGAAGCCGACGGGCAGGGCGGCGCGGATGCCCGGGGTCCCGGTCACCAGGGACAGGACCGTGTGCGGGTCGGCGCCGGGCTGCACCTGGACCTGCCAGTCCACGGCGACCGAGCGCACGGCGCGCTGGGTCATGGTCGCCTTCGACGCGGTGAGGAAGGAGCCGAGCGCGGCGACCAGGGCGACCGCGAGCGCGATGCCGGTCAGCGCGGCCAGGAGCCGTCCGGTGCGGTGGCGGGCCAGCCCGCGGGCCCAAGTGGCGATCATGGCATCTCCTCGGAGGTCGGCGGGTTTCCGGTGCGGTTCCGGTGCGGTCCCTGCGCCCGGGCGGTGGTCACAGGACTTCCTCGGGTGCGAGCAGCCGTCCGTCGCGCATGCTGCGGCGCACGGTGAGCCGGGCGGCGACGGCCGGGTCGTGGGTCGTGACGACGAGTGCCGCGCCGGTGTGGTCGGCGGCCGTCAGCAGGGCGTCCAGGACGCGGGCGCCGGTGGCGTGGTCGAGGCGGCCGGTGGGTTCGTCGGCCAGGATCAGGCGTGGCGCCTGGGCCAGGACCCGGGCGGCGGCCACCCGCTGGGCCTGGCCGCCGGAGATCTCCTCGGGGAACCGGTCGGCCAGGTCGGCGGCGTCCACCAGGGCGAGTGCCGCGAGCGCGCACCGTCGCGCCTCGCCCTCCGGACGATCGGCGAGGACCAGGGGCAGAGCGGTGTTCTCCGCCACGTCCAGGGCGGGGATCAGGCTGTCGCCCTGGAACACCAGGCCGATGTCGTACGGCCCGAGCGAAGCGGCCCGGGTGACGGTGCCACGGGTGGGCTGTTCGAGCCCGGCGAGCAGGTGCAGCAGCGAGCTCTTGCCCGATCCCGAGGGGCCGACGACCGCGAGCCGGTCCCCGGCCCGGATCTCCAGGTCTGCGCCGTGCACGGCAACGACCGCCTGCGGGCCCCGGCCGAAGGTCAGGGCCGCCTCCGCGCAGCCGACGAGCATCTCATCCGACGGCATCGTGCGCCTCCTCGCGGTCCTGCCGCCGGGCGTCGGTGGCCTTCCCGTCCGTCAGGGTGATCACCCGGTCCGCGATGCGGACGGCTTCCCGGCTGTGCGTGACGATCAGCACCGCGCACCCCTCCGCGGCCCGCTCCCGCAGCATCGACAGGACCAGCTGCTCGGTCTCGCCGTCCAGTTCACCGGTCGGTTCGTCGGCGAGCAGGACGGCGGGCGCGTTGGCCAGCGCGACGGCGAGCCCGGCCCGGGCCAGCTCTCCGCCGGACAGCTGGCGCGGCAGGGCATGCGCCCGGTCGGCCAGCCCCACCCGGGCCAGCAGTTCCCCGGCCGGGACGGGGGCCCGGCGGCCCCGCGCCCGCTGCGGCAGGCGCACGTTGTCCCGCACGCTCAGGTGCGGCAGCAGGTTGCGGTTCTGCAGCAGGACGCCGATGTGCCGGGCCCGCAACCGGGCCCGCTCGGTCTCGGGGCGGTGGCTGATCCGTACGCCGTCGACGTGGACCTCGCCGCCGGAGGGCTCGTCGAGTCCGGCCAGGCACGCCAGCAGGGTCGACTTGCCGGCCCCGGACGGGCCCACGACCGCGACCGTCTCGCCGCGCCGCACCCTCAGGGACACCCCGCGCAGCGCGAGTGTCTCCTCCTCCCCGGCCCGGTAGAAGCGGTACAGCTCGCGGGCCGTGAGGACATCGTCGGTGACGCCGTTCAGGTGTGTGCCGTCGGGCATGGTGCGCTCACCGCCAGCCGAAGGAGTCGCTGACGATCCGCCACGGGTCGACGTTGTCGGCCTTGACCGGCCCCGACAGGGTCAGGTCCACCTCGTGCCCCGCGCGGTGGAACGCGTACCGCTCGAAGGCGTCCCGCACCACCTTGCCGGTGACCGGGTCCTTCGCCGAGTCGCCCTGATAGGTCAGCAGGACCGCACGGCCGGCGTGCCGGGTCACCTCGCTCACCTTGGGTGAGGAGAACTTCGGCACCTGGGTGCGGAGTTGGGGTACGACCGCGTTGGTGACCGAGCCGGCCGTGGGCGCGGCGGAGACGGAAACCGCGGTGATCGTCACGGTGTTGAGCTTGTCGGTGAACGCGGTCGTGCCGCCCTGGCTGGTGCGGGCCCAGCCCTCGGGCACCTTCAGGGTGAAGCCGGTGAAGGAGCCGCCGGCAGGCCGGTAGGAGACGTACACCTGGTTGTCGGGGATGTCGCCGGGCGGGTTGGACTCGGTGGGTGCGGGCTTGTTCTGTCCGCTGACGGTGGTCGGACCGGACGCGGGGCCACCGGAGCCGGCGTGCGACCCGGAACCGGAACAGCCGGCCGTCACCGCCGCCACGAGGGTCAGCCCGACGACCGCGTACGTCCTTGTGTGTGCTGCCATGGCCAATGCCCTCCAGAGGAGCCTCGGACCGGACGGTCATGGCACCGACGCTAGGAAGCGGCCGGTTAACGCCCCGCCCGCCGAGGGTTAGACGACGGCAAAAGCGTGTGGCGCGGCGCATCCGCGCAGGTGAGCGGCGCGCATGATGAGGGCATGAGACAGCGCGTGGTGCGAGTCGCCCTGACCGCCGCTCTGGTCGCCGTCGTCCTCCTCGCCGTCCCGCTGGCCCTGGCGATCAGGTCGTCCCTGTACGCCGACCAGCGCGACACCCTGGAACGGTCGGCCCTGGCCGCGGCCGTACGCGTGAGCCCGGACTTCGTGACCGGCGACCCGGTGGAACTGCCCGCGCCCCCGGCCGGCGGGCGGCTTGGCCTGTACGACCCCCAGCTGCGACTGCGCGCGGGCAGCGGCCCACGGCCCGGCGACACCCCGGTCCGGCAGTCCCTGGGCGGTGCGGCGGTACGGGGCCGGGCGGGCGCCGACCTGGTGGTGGCCGTGCCCGTCTCGCACGCCGAGAAGGTGATCGGCGTCGTACGGGCCTCAACTCCCGCAGCCGCCGTACGCAACCGGGTCTTCGCGGCCTGGACGCTGCTGCTCGGAGTGGCCGCTCTCGCGCTGGCCGTCGCCGTCCTCGTCGCCCGCCGGCAGGCCCGGGCGCTGGCCGCGCCGCTGGAGGACCTCTCCCGCCACTGCCGGGCGGTGACCGAGGGCGACCTGACCGCACGGGCCGCCCCGAGCAGCGTCGCCGAGATCGACCAGGTCGCCCGCACGCACAACGAGATGCTGCACAGTCTCTCCGAACTCCTGCGCCACGAACGCGACTTCACCGCCAACGCCTCCCACCAGCTGCGCACCCCGCTCACCGGCCTGCAACTCGCCCTGGAGGCGGGCCTCGCCCAGGACGACGACGCCCGGTTGCGGCCCGTGCTGACCGAGGCGCTGGCCACCACGCAACGCCTGCACCGCACGGTGGAGGAGGTGCTGCGCCTGTCCCGCTCCGGAGAGACGGCTCGCCCCGCCTCCGGGACGGTCGCCGTACGACAGCTGCTGCGGGAGACGGAGGAGCGGTGGCACGGCCTCTTCGCCCAGGACGGCAGACGCCTGGAGTGCGCCGGCCAGGACGCACCGGCCGACGTCCGTGTTCCGGGCGCGTCCGTGTCGGAAGTGCTGGGCATCCTGCTGGACAACGCCCGCGTGCACGGGCGCGGCACGGTCCGCGTGGCGGTGCGGGACCTCGAAGACGCCCTCGCCTTCGACGTGAGCGACGAGGGCGCCGTGACGGGCGAGCCGTCCCGGCTCTTCGACCGCGGCCGCACCGGGGACGGGCACGGAACGGGCATCGGCCTGGCCCTCGCCCGTGACCTGGCCGTCTCGCTCGGCGGCCGGCTCTCCCTGACCGGCCGGCACCCGGCAACGTTCACCCTGCTCGTTCCCGTCGACCAGGACGAGACGCAGGGGGTGGGGACGGTGGGGTGAGCATGCCGCGGGGCCGCTCGGGTGGATGTCAACCTGAGCGGCCCCGTGTCCGGTGGGGATCAGCCGGTCGGTCCTGCCGGTGTCGTGGTGGTCTTGAAGCCCTCCGTCTTGTCGGCCTGGAGGGCGAACGTGTTGGTGAACGTCTTGCTGAGATCCACCGCCCCCTTCACGTTGCCGACCAGCTGCTCCGTCGCCAGGGAGGTCTTCGGGCCTCCGGCCGGCATGATGCCGTCCGGGAGGAACTGTCCCTTGTCCTCGGTCAGGGCGGTGATGTAGTCGGCCTTGGTCACCAGCTGGTTCGACACGAACGACGCCGGCAGCTTGTTCGCGATGTCGGCCGCGCTGTGCGTGTTGATCCAGTGCATGGTGGCGACCAGCGCGTCGACGACCTTCTGCACCGTGTCTTTGTGCGCGTCCACCCAGTCGGTGCGGGCGAGCACGCCGGCCGCGGGGTAGGCACCGCCCATCGCCGCCGTGGCGCCCTGCGTGGTGGCCAGGTCGATCGCGGAGGTGCCGACACCCTTTTTCTGGATCGCGGCGACCGTCGGCTGCGTCGTCATCACGCAGTCGACCTTGCCGTTCTGCAGGGCGGCGATGGCCGTGGAGCCCGCGCCGACCCCGATCCGGTGAAACTGACTCGTCTTGACGCCCTTCTTGGCGGCCAGGAACTGGGTGAGCGTGTCGGTGCCCGAGCCCAGGTCGGTCACGCCCAGGGTCTTGCCCTTGAAGTCGGCGCCCGAGGCGACGCCCGACTTCTTGGTGCACATCTCCCGCTCGCCCGGCGCGCCGGAGAGCTGGACGACGTCCTCCACCGCCTTGCCCTTGGCCTGGAACTCGATCGTGTGGTTGTACCAGGCACCCGCCATGTCCACCTGCCCGGAGGCCATGGCCTCCTCCGCGCCGACACCGCCGTCCTGCTCCGTGCTGAGCTGTACGTCGACGCCGTACTTCTTGTAGAAGCCGAGGTTCTGGGCGAGCTGGTAAGGCAGGTAGATCTGCTTGTCGATACCGCCGACCATGAGCTTGACGGTCGGTGTGCCGCCGGAGCCGCTGCTCGCGGTGGTGCTGCCGGAGTTGCCGGAACAAGCGCTGACCGCGCCGAGGACGAGAACGGCGAGGAGCGACGCGGCGATGGTGGCGGGTCGTCTGGACATGGCTGGCCACATTCCTTTTCTGGGGTCGAACAGGGAAGAGCGAGGGAGGGGGAGAGGGCGGGTCAGAGTGCGTTCGACGCCTCGGACGGGGCCGGCGGGCGCCAGGACAGCAGCCGGCGTTCGAGCTTGCCGATCACCCACTCGGCGCCCAGCACGATGACCGAGATGACGAGCATCGTCGCGAACACGCCGTTGGGGTCGAAGTTGTTCTGCGCGGTCTTGATGACCAGGCCCAGGCCGCTCTGCGCGCCGAGCACCTCCCCGACCAGCGCGCCGACGATGGCGAAGCCGAAGGCGCTGTGCAGGCTGGCGATGATCCACGTGAGCGCGGAGGGCACGGTGACGTGCCGGATGATCTGCAGCTGTGAGGCGCCGAGCACCCTGGCGTTGGCGAGGATGTTGCGGTCGACCTCGCGCACGCCCTGGAAGGCGTTGAAGAAGACGATGAAGAACACCAGCACCGCGGCGAGCAGGATCTTCGGCAGCACGCCGATGCCGAACGCGACGATGAAGATCGAGCCGAGGACGATCCGCGGGATCGCGTTGACCATCTTGATGTAGGGGCCGAGGACGTCCGCGAGGAAGCGGCTCTGGCCCAGCGCGACACCGAAGACCACGCCGGCGACGGCCCCGAGGACGAAGCCGACCAGTGCCTCCTGGATCGTCGTCCAGATGTTCGCGTAGAAGGACCCGAACTCGGTGCCGTGCTGGAAGAGGTCGGCCAGCCGCCTGGCGATTCCGGATGGTTGCCCGAAGAAGAACGGGTCGACGATCCCCCAGGTGGTGAACGCCTGCCAGCCACCGAGGACGAGGACCGCGAGACCGATGCGGCCCGCCCACACCAGGGCGACGCGGCGCCGGCGGGCGCGCTTGGCGGCCGCCCCGGCCGAGAGCGGTGCGCCGCCCTTGAGAGGAGCGGGGGAAACAGCGGACGTCGTGCTCATGCCGTACCTCCTGCGGTGCGTGCGTAGGCGCGCTCCACCTCCTCGCGCAGCGAGTCCCAGATCCGGTGCTGAAGTTCGATGAAGCGGGGCTGGAAGCGGATCTCCTGGACCGAGCCGCGCGGGCGCGGCAGGTCGATGTCGAAGACCGCCTTGACCGACCCGGGGCTGGACGTCATGACGACGACCCGGTCGGCGAGCGCCACCGCCTCGTCGAGGTCATGGGTGATGAAGATGACCGAAGGCCGGATCTGCTCCCACAGGCCGAGCAGTTCGGTGGACATGATCGCCTTGGTCTGCACGTCCAGGGCGCCGAACGGCTCGTCCATGATCAGGATCCGGGGTTCGTTGATCAGCGCCGCGGCCATCGCCACGCGCTTGCGCATACCGCCGGAGAGCTGGTGCGGATAGCGGTCCTCGAATCCCGTGAGGCCCACCCGGCGCAGCCAGTCGCGCGCCGAGATCTGGGCCTGCTGCTTGGGCACCCCGCGGAAGACGGGGCCCATGAGGACGTTGCCGAGCACGGTCTTCCACGGCAGCAGCGCGTCGGCCTGGAACATGAAGCTGACGCCGTCGGTGACGCCGTCCACCTCACGGCCGCCGACCCTGACCGAGCCCTCGCTGGGCCGGTCGAGCCCGGACACCATGCTCAGCGTCGTGGACTTGCCGCAGCCGGTCGGGCCCACCACCGCGCAGAACTGACCGGGCTCCACGGTGAACGAAACGTCCTGCAGTGCCGTGAACACCTCACCGGCAGGAGTCAGAAAACGTTTGGTGAGCCCGGAGATTTCGACTCGCGCGTTGTCCTGGCCGGTCTTCTCGGCGACCGGACTGACCGCGGAATCGTTTCGCGAAGCCATCTGAGGCCGTCTCCTTCCTAACCTCGGGGGTCGTACCTCGGGGGTCGAGGAAGGCAGACGCTAGAGGCCGCCGGGTGTTACGTCGCTGTTTCATCCGTATCCCGCGTTAGCCGTGTTAGCCGGAGTTCTGCTCGTTCTGCTTAGCGATCCGGGGGTGGGCAGAAGGCCGACGGCGGGGCACAATCGCGCCACCACGGGTACGGCGCAGGGGCCGAGCCCGGCAGCCGTACGACAGGCGAGAGACGCGAGGGACACCGGTGAAACCCATCCGTATCCCGGTCGGACGTGGCGGGAAGGGGCGGCTCTCCGCGCGGATTCTGGCCAACCAGCTGGTCATCCTGGCGTTGACCGGCCTGATCGGTTTCGTGCTGTTCGCCTTCGCGCAGCGGGGCGAGATCGACCGCGCCTACGAGCAGCGGGCGCTGGACATCGCGCAGACCACGGCCGCCGACCCGCAGATCCGGCACGCCATGGAGTACGGGGGCGGCGGTGACGTGGTGCAGACCGTGGCGGAACGGATTCGCAAGGCGTCGGGGGCGTCGTACGTGGTCGTGCTCGATCTGCGCGGCATCCGCCACTCCCACCCCGACCCGGTGCTGATCGGCGACCCGACGGGCGATCCGATCGTGGTGCTGGACGGCAGGCCCCACGTCGGCACCGACCAGGGCGCGACCGGGCGTTCCGCCAACGGCAAGACTCCGCTGTACGGACCCACCGGCAAGCTGGTCGGCGAGGTGTCCGCGGGCATTCCCGAGCACTATGTGCTCGGCGAGCTGTGGCGCGAGCTGCCGACCTTCGGCCTCTACAGCGCCATCGCCGTGGCGCTCGGCTCGGCGGCCGCGTTCCTACTGGCCAGGCGGCTCAAGCGGACGACGTTCGGGCTGGAACTGGAGGAGATCGCCGGGTTGTTGCAGGACCGGGAGGCGATGCTGCACGGCATCCGTGAGGGAGTCGTCGCCTTCGACCCGGGCGGCAGGATTACGGTCGTCAACGACGAGGCCCGCGACCTGCTCGGCCTCGGCACCGCGCTGGGCAGCACGCTGGCGGAGGTGCTGCCGGACGGGCGGCTGCGCCGCGCCCTGGACGGCACCCTGACCGGCAGCGACATCAGCGTGCTCACCGACGACCACTGCCTGGTCGTCAACCGGATGCCGGTGGCCCTGCACGGCCGTGAACTGGGCGCCGTGGTCACCGTGCGCGACCGCACCGAGCTCATCGGGCTGTTGCGCGAACTGGACTCGGTGCGCGGGCTCACCGACGCGCTGCGCGCCCAACAGCACGAGTTCACCAACCGGATGCACACGGTGGCCGGCCTGCTGGACATCGGCGACCACGACGCCGCCTACGAGTTCGCCGTGGAGACGGCCGGCGCCGAGCAGGCGCTGACCGAGTCCGTACGGGAACGGATCGGCAACCCGCTGCTCGTGGGACTGATCGTCGCCAAGATCACGGTGGCCGCGGAACGCGGGGTGCGGATCGTCCTCAGCGACGACTCCGCCTCGGGCGAGGATCCGCCGCATCTGCGTCGGCTGCTGACCATCGTCGGCAACCTGCTGGACAACGCGATCGACGCGTCGGCGATCGGACCGGCGCGGCCGGGCGGCTGTGAGGTGCGGCTGTCCTTGATCGAGGCTGTCGACGTGGTGCGGGTGGAGGTGGCCGACACCGGGCCGGGCATCCCTCCGGGCACCGCCGAGTCGATCTTCGAGGACGGCTGGTCGACCCGTCCGGACCGCGGTACCGCGCGGCGCGGCCTCGGACTCGCCCTCGTCCACCGGCTGGTGCAACGGCACGGCGGCACCATCACGGTCAGCGCGGGGCCTGGTGCGGTCTTCACCGTGTCGTTGCCCGTGCCCGACACCGCCCCGGCCCCGCAGGGCGCTCTGTTCACGACGCCTCCGCCGGTGCCGGTCGGCGCGCCGGACGGCATCGCAGGAGGTGACCGCTGGTGATCCGGACCCTGGTGGTGGACGACGACTTCCGGGTCAGCCGCATCCACTGCGACTACGCGTCCCGGGTCAAGGGCTTCGAGGTGGTCGGCCAGGCGGCGACCGTGGACGCGGCGCTCGACGCTGTGCGCACCCTCCAGCCGGACCTGCTGCTGCTCGACATCTTCCTGCCGGACGGCAGCGGACTCGACGTGCTGCGCCGGCTGAGCGGGGACGAGGGCGGCGACCGCCCCGACGCCATCATGATCACCGCCGACCGGGACATCACCTCGGTGCGGATCGCGATGAAACTCGGCGCCGTCGGCTACCTGGTCAAACCCTTCGGCGCGCCCGACCTCGCCGAACGGCTCACCGCCTACCGCGAGCTCCAGCACCGCATGGACGCCCTCGGTACGGTCCCGGAGACCGACCAGGCCGATGTGGACGCCCTGTTCAGCGCCGCGCGCCCGCCGGCCGTGCCCCGCGTCCCCGCCAAGGGCCACTCCGCCCCGACGCTCGCCCTCCTGCACCAGACCCTGCGCACCGCGCACGACGCCCTGTCGGCCGCGGAGGCCGCCCAACGCACCGGGGTCTCCCGTGCCACGGCCCAGCGCTATCTCTCCTACCTCGTCAAGGAGGGCATGGTCCGGCTCGAACTGCGTTACGGAGCCACCGGCCGCCCCGAGCACCGTTACCGCGCCGCGCACTGAGCCGGATCAGGGCAGGGCGGCGGGAGTGGGCGCCGGGGTGTCGTGGTCGTCGCTGGGGTGGGACAAGGCGAGGTAGCCGACCAGCGCGGCGCACACCAGCGCGGCGAGGATCGCCGTGGTGCCGAAGCCGACGCCGATACCGAGCGGCTTGTCCATGCCGAGCCAGTCGGCGAGTGAGGCACCGAGGGGGCGGGTGAGCACGTACGAGGCCCAGAACGCGGCGATGGCGTTGAGCCCGGCGAAGCGGTGCAGCAGCCACGGCACGAGGATCGCCGCGCCGAACAGCAGCGCGGAGTGCACGAACCCGAGGTCGAGGTAGAAGCCGGTGAGGTCGCCGGCGGCGGTGCCCAGGGCGAAGGTGAGCAGCACGGTCAGCCAGTAGAAGACCTCGCGACGGCGCGTGGTGACGGTGTGGATCGACAGCGTGCGCTCGGTCGCGTACCAGGCGGCGAAGCACCCGGCCAGGGCGATCGCGTACCCGGTCGTCGTGACCGGCAGGGGCACGTGCAGTCCGACCCGGAAGCAGTCCGCGGCGGCGGTGCCGAAGACCGCGATCATCGCGACGGTGAACCAGTACGGCACGGGGTGGTACCGCGAGGAGCGGAACTGCCACCAGAAGGCGCCCACCAGGGCGGCGGCACTCGTCCCGGCGGACAGCCACAGGCTCCACTGACCGAGAAAGTCGGAGGTGGCCTCACCCATGCCGGTGGTGAGGACCTTGACGATCCAGAAGAGCGCGGTGGCCTCGGCGACTTTCGTCGGCGTATTCGCCGATGTTTCCTTTTCCATTTCCGATCCTCTGCTTCTCTGTGATTTCTCTGTGTCATTTTCGGGGTGTCCTTCCGGCGAGGTTAGAAATGCGGGCGGGAGCGGCGCGTCAGCCGATGGTCGCTACTTTCCGCAGGTGTACGACCTTCGGTTGATGTCCCGTGCGCCGGTGTCCCGTAGCCTCGGGAGCGTGATTTCGATCGGCCCGGAATTCCTGGAGCGTGTGCGACGGCCGGCCCTCGCGCCTCTGCTGGTGTTCGGGCCGCCCCTCGTCTGCGCCGCCGTCGCGATCCACGAACTGCATTACAACCGGGCCGGCGTGGTGGACTGGACGCTGGCGGCGGCGGTGATCGCGCCGTTGGTGCTGCGCCGCCGGGCCCCGGTCGCCGTCTTCTGGTGCTGCTGGGTGGTGGCCGTGCTGACCTGGGCCCTGGGCACCGTGTCGCTCGCCGAGTCGGCCGTCCTCGTCGCCCTGTACACCGTCGCCGCCGAGCGCGGCCTTCGGTACTCGCTGAGTGCGGCGGTCGCCGTCGCGGCCGGTGCCGGGGTGGTGGCGGTGCGGTTCGGGCCGCCGGGCAGCGTGAACGACGTCGTGGTGGTGCTCACCGGCCTGGCCGCGGCGGCCTTCTTCCTGGGTACGACCGTGCGGGCGCAGAGCCGCTACCTGCTCTCCGTGGAAGACCGCGCCCAGCGGCTGGAGCAGGAACGCGCCCAGCAGTCCCGGCTCGCCGCGGCGGCCGAACGCACCCGTATCGCACGGGAGATGCATGACATCGTCGCCCACGGGCTGGTCGTCGTGGTCGCCCTTGCCGACGCCGCCGCGGCCACGACGCCGACCGATCCGGACGGCGCCCGCGACAAGATGCTCCAGGCCGCCTCGACCGGCCGGCAGTCCCTGACCGGCATGCGCCGCCTGCTCGGCGTCCTGCGGGCGGAGGACGGGGCCGACCGGGCACCGCAGCCGGACCTGGGCTCGCTCAAGACCCTGGTGGACGAGACCCGCCGCACCGGCCTGGACGTGCGGCTGACCGAGACCGGCGCCGAGCAGCAGTTGGACGCCGAGGTGCAGACCACCCTCTACCGGATCGTGCAGGAGTCACTCACGAACGTCGTCAAGCACGCGGCGGAGGCGTCGAAGGTCGACATCGTCCTGGACTGCGATCCCCACCGGGTCGCCTTCACCGTCACCGACGACGGCAGACCGGCCCCCGGCCCCCGGCCAGGCGGCTCCACCGGCAACGGCCTGACCGGGATGCGGGAGCGGGTCGCCCTGTTCGACGGCGACCTGACCGTGGGATCCTCCGCCACGGGCTGGACGGTCTCCGGTGAACTGAAGCTCAGCGAGCCGCGATGACCATCAAGGTCCTCCTCGCCGACGACCAGGCGCTCGTCCGCATGGCGTTCCGCAGCCTGCTCGGCACGATGCCCGACATCACGGTCGTCGCGGAAGCCGCCGACGGCCGGGAGGCCGTCGACCTCGTCCGGCGGACGGCACCGGACGTGGTCCTCATGGACGTCCGCATGCCCATGATGGACGGCATCGAGGCGACCCGTCGGATCACGAACGCCTCGCCGTGCCGCGTCCTCATCCTGACCACCTTCGACCTCGACGAGTACGCCTTCGAGGGGCTGCGGGCGGGAGCCTGCGGATTCCTCCTCAAGGACGTCGTCCCGGCCGTGCTGCACGAGGCGATCCGGGCCGTGGCCGGCGGTGACGCGGTACTCACCCCGCGCATCACCCGCGACCTCGTCGACCGCTTCGCCAAGGCCGCGCCCTGGCCGCGTGACGAGGCGGCCGGCGCGCTGTACGCCCAGCTGACGGCCAGAGAACGGGACGTCTTCGAGCTCATCGCCACCGGCCTGACGAACGCGGAGATCGCCCAGCGCCTCCACCTCACCGAGGCCACTGTCAAGACCCACATCACGCGCATCCTGGCCAAGCTGCAGCTCCGGGACCGGGTGCAGGTGGTGATCTTCGCGTACGAGCAACGACTGCGCCCGCACGGAGCCTGAGCGCTCGTGCCCGCAAGGCGGCGGTAAGAGGGGTGCCTTCCGGTCGGTGATTTCACGCAAACCGCTTACCGACTACAGCCTTGTAGACGTCAAGTGAACAACAGATGATCGAAACGGGGCGTCCGTTCGTCCCTGCCCTGAACCGCGACACCTGCGGTTTGCGCCCAGCGGGGGCGAGGCAGAGGAGGCAGGTCTTGGCTGACACCCATCGTGGCGGAACGGGCGTCCAGGTCCGTCGTCGTACCGTGACGCACCTGGCGGCACCGCCCCCGCCCCGGGCCTCAGCCCTCGCTGCCCCGGATGCCGGGCCCCAGCAGTGGCACCGGGGTATGACCCTGGTGGCCACGATCAGCCTGTTCATCGGCACGCGCGCCGCCTGGACGACCGCGATGGCGTCGAGCCCGCCGGTCGCCGCCGTCATCTCCGTCTGCTACGCCTCGATCCTCGTCTGCGCCGTCCTCAGCCTCCTTGTACGCGGCCGGCGGGCGCTGATCATGGTCGACGCGGCCGTGCTGGTCACCGCCGTCGCCCTGGTGGTCTGCGGTTACCTGCTCGACCACGCAGGCAGCGACGAAGGCGTGCTGACCGCCCAGGCCGCGACCGCGATACTGCACGGGCAGCCGGTCTACGGCCAACAATGGCCCTGGTTGTTCGCCACGCACGGCGTCGGGATCACCAAGACCATGTCCGGCGGCGCCGACTACACGTACGGCTATCCGCCACTGACCGCCCTGCTCGCCGCACCGGTGTACGCCGTCCTCCACTCGACGGCGGCCGCCACCCTGGTCCCGACCGTCGCGCTCCTCGCCACCTCGGTTCTGCTCTGGTTCCTGCTGCCGGCGCCCTGGCGGTCCGCGGCCACGGCCGTCTGCCTCGGTTTCGGCTTGCTGCCCCACTACGCCTACTCCGGCTACCCGGCCATCACGACCCTCGCCCTGCTCGTCCCCGTCGTGGTCCGCTGGCCCAGCACGGGCGAGGGCGGCCGCCTCGACGCGGCGGGCGTCCTGCGGGCGGCCTGTCTGGGTGCCGCCTGCGCCGCCCAGCAACTCGCCTGGTTCCTCGCCCCGTTCCTCCTGATCGGCCTGTACGCCGTCCGGCGCGGAGAACTCGGCCCCCGGCGCGCCCTCGCGGTCACCGCCCGGTACGCGGCCACCGCCGCCCTCACCTGGTCCGCGGCCAACGCGTACTTCGCCGTCCAGGACTTCCCGGCCTGGCTGAACGGGATCCTGCTGCCCCTGGAGCAGAAGGCGATCCTGCACGGTCAGGGCGTGATGGGTATCTCCTACTACTTCACCGACGGCAGCAGTCACCTCGACTACTACTCCTACGGCAGCCAGTTGCTCCTGCTCGGCCTGCTCGCGGCCACGCTGCTGTTCGTACGACGGCTGGGCCCTGCCCTCACCGTCCTGCCCTGGGTCGCCTTCTACCTGGCCACGCGTTCCCAGGACGGCTACTTCCTGATGATGACCCCGCTGTGGCTGGCGGCCGCCGCCACCGTCCCGGCCTCCGCGTTCGCCACCGCCTGGCAGCCACGCCTGCCCCGCCTCGACGGCCACCGGGCCAGGACCGTCGTCGCGGCCGGGCTGCTCGCTCCCGCCCTCGCGTGCGTCGTGATCGCCGCCGCGAGCCCGCCGCCGCTGCGCATGAGCCTCGCGGCGCGCTTCGCCAGGCACGGGTCACGTGTCGGTGTCACCACCATCGACGTCCGGGCCGTCAACACCACCGGTACGGCACTCGAGCCGCACTTCGCGAGCCGTACCGGCCAGGGCGCCTCCACCTGGTGGACGATCGCCTCGGGTCCCGCCGTGCTGGCCCCGCACGCCGCCGCGGACTATCGAGTGGAGCCCGCGGGGGGATTCCGCGCGATGCCCGGTGGCCACGGGCCGGGGAGCTACCTCATCGCCGTCACCGGCACGCCGATGACGATCACCTCCGCCCACATCCCGGCCGTCACTTCGGCCGTCCGGTAAGGCGGTCTTCCTCCGTGCCGGTGCACGGGGCCATGTCGCTCGTGCGGGATCGTCAGGGCGGGCCGATGCGCGGCGGCGGTCAGGATATGTTCAGGAACGGGCTGGCATGGTCGGGCAGCGTGACCCATGAAACGTCTGAGAGCCAGGTGGTTCCGGAGGCCGGCCGGACAGCCGCTTCGGGTCATCGCCCGCGCCGGAACAAGGTGCCCGAACCCACCGTCCACTTCTGGATCATCAAGGTCCTGTGCACGACGGTCGGCGAGACCGCTTCCGACCTGCTCAACGAGAAGGCAGGCCTGGGGCTGACCGGTGTCTCGGTGCTGATGGGCGCCCTGCTGGCCGTCGCCCTGGTGGTCCAGTTCCGCACGAGCGCCTACCGGGCGGGCGTGTACTGGCTCGCCGTGGCGCTGATGAGCGTCGTCGGCACGCTGATCAGCGACAACCTCACCGACAACGTGGGTGTGCCGCTGGAGACCGGTACGACGGTCTTCGCGGTCATCCTCGCCGTCGTGTTCGTGGTCTGGTACCGGCGCGAGCGGACCCTGTCCATCCACCGCATCGACACCACCGGCCGCGAGTCCTTCTACTGGCTGGCGGTGCTCTTCACGTTCGCCCTCGGCACCGCCGCCGGTGACCTGGTGGCCGAGCGCCTGGACCTCGGGTACTGGCTGTCCGCCACACTGTTCGCGGCAGCCATCGCCGCGGTGGCCATCGCGTACTTCGCGCTGGACCTGGACGCGGTGTGGAGCTTCTGGATCGCCTACCTCCTCACCCGCCCCCTCGGCGCCTCCATCGGCGACTACCTCTCCCAGCCCACCGGCGACGGCGGCCTGGGCCTGGGCACCGTCGTCACCAGCACCCTGTTCCTGACGGTCGTCGTCGGCATGGTCGTCCACCTGTCCGCCACCCGCCGCGACATCCCCGAACCGAAGCACCCGGAGGCACCCGCGGCCTGAGCCGTGGGAACAGCGGTACTGCAACATCACCGGCCATCACGGCTCCGCGCCCGGGACGGTCTCGGTGATCGGCCGGTTGCCCGTCGTGCTGTTGTTGCGCAGTGGCGGGATCTTGCGATGGACCGCCGAGTGGGTCCGGGCGCGGACCGCCGGCACGGGCCGTAGCGTGACGACAGCGTCCAGGCCACCGCCCGGCGCCGCGTTCAGGGCGACGTCTCCACCGCCGGCCCGGGTGAGCCGCTGAACCATGGAGAGGCCCAGGCCGGTGCCGTCGTGGCGGGCGTCGGCGGCACGCCAGAAGCGGTCGAAGGCCCGTTGCCGGTCGGATTCGGTCATGCCTGGGCCCTGGTCGATCACATGCAGTTCGACCGTGCCGCCGTCGTCCGTGGCTGCCGTAGTGGTCGCCAGGGTGATCGTGGTGCCGGGCGGGGAGACGCTCAGCGCGTTGGACAACAGGTTGTCGAGGATCTGTTCGAGTGCGCCCGCGACCGCCCACACCCGGCCGACCTTCGTGCCGCCCACCGCAATGCCGACACGCTGATCGCCGGCGAACGCCGTCCAGATGGCCGCGCGGTCGGCGACGACGGCGTCGAGGTCCACGATCTCCGGGGTGATCGCCGAGTTCTCCAGCCGGGCGAGGGCGAGCAGCCCCTGGACCATGCGGCTGAGGCGGGCGACTTCGTCGATGGCGTCGCCGAGACTGTCCTGGGCACAGGCGGCGAGGTGGGGCTCGAAGTTCTCCAGACGCAGACGCAGGGAGGTCAGGGGCGTCTTGAGCTGGTGCGACGCCTCGGAGGCGAAGGCCTGCTGGGCGTGGAGCAGGTGCTGGAGGCGGGTGGCCGTGCGGGTGAACGTGGCCGTCACCCGGCGTAGTTCGGGCGGCCCGCGGTCGGTGGCCGGAGGGTCGGTCAGGCGGCCGTCGGCAAGTTGCGTCGTGGCGCGCTCCAGAGCCCGCAGCGGGCGGGTGATCCAGCGAGCGAGCGCGAAACCGATCAGCGCGACCACCGCCAGCACGCCCAGGCCGACGACGCCGAGTGCGGCCCAGGTGGCATGCACCTTCTCGGCGATCGGGGTGAGCGGGTAGAGGGTCCGGACGACGCAAGGGACGGTGTCGCCGGACCCGCCCGGCACGGTGGCGAACAGGACCTTGACGCCCGGGACGAGGTCGTCGCGGATCCCGGTGGCCGGCCGGTCGTGGAGGGCGATGGCGATGTCCGGCTGGGAGGCGAGGTTCGTGCCCACGGCGGTGACGTCGGCGGAGTCGGTGAGGACCGTTCCGCCCCGGTCGGTGATGACCACACCGCTACCGGTGCGCCGGGCGTAGTCGCGGGCGAACTCGGGCAGGTCCGACGCCCGCCCGTGCTCGAGTTTCTCCTCGCACACGGAGGCGAGCGTGACCGCGCTCAGCTCCGCGGTGTGGGAGAAGCGGTTCAGCTCGTTGCGGGCGTAGACGAAGCCGAAGGGAACTTCCAGGGCCAGCAGAACGAGCGCCATGAGGCTGAGGTAGCTGAGCAGCAGACGGCGCGTCATCGGGTGCCTCTGCGGGGCCGGTCCGGTACGGCCGGGGTCGGGTCGGGGCCCGTGGGCGGAACGAGACGGAACCCGATGCCGCGGATGTTCTCGATCCAGGAGGGGTCACCGAGTTTGCGGCGCAGGGCGGCGATGTGTACATCGAGGGTCTTCGTGGGACCGAAATAGTCCGGCTCCCACACCGTGTCGAGGATCTGCTGGCGGGAGAAGACGGCCCCTGGATCTTCGGCCAGGCAGACGAGCAGGGAGAACTCCTTGGGAGCCAAGGTGATCGGCACCCGGCCCACGCGAACCTGACGGGTCCGGCGGTCGACGCTGAGGGGGCCGATCCGCTGGGCGCCGGCCGCACCGGCCGGGTCCCGGCTGCCGGAGGCTCCTGTCACCGGATCACCCGCGGCGCCGGGCACGGCCCGGGTCCGTCGAGCCACGGCCCGGATCCGCGCCACCAGCTCCCGGACCCCGAACGGCTTCGAGACGTAGTCGTCCGCGCCCAGTTCCAGACCGAGCACCCGGTCGGCCTCGGAATCCCGCGCGGTGATCATGATGATCGGGACCGCGGAGCGGGCTCGTAGCTCCCGGCAGACGTCGATGCCGTCCATGTCGGGGAGCCCCAGGTCCAGGAGCACCATCGCCGGCTCCGCGGCGGACAGGCCGTCGGCACCGGTTCGCGCGTGTTCCACGGTGAACCCGAAGCGGCCCAGTCCCTCCAGCAGGGGCTCGGCCACCCGGTCGTCGTCCTCGATCAGCAGCAGATGCATGCCGACAGGCTCACAAACAGCAGCCCCACCGCGCTGTACAACCGCCGCACTATTCCCTCGTATCAGTGACCCTCCGGGTTTCTCATGTGACGGCGGCACACACGAGATCGTCGACGGGCGCGCCCGGAATTCAGCTGGACGGCGTACTTGTGAAGGGAGGGCAGTGCCAGGACATCCAGCGTGTTGCCAGCTCCTGGTGAGGAGATGGTTAGGAAACAGGACATCGGGAGCACCGAGTTTCTGCGGAAGTGCCCGCTGCGGGCAGGTGGAAGTAGCCCATGACCTGTGACTTTCCGCGTGGCAGGCATGGCTGCTCTGTGCTGTGGGCCCATGTTGTGTCGCCGCCACAAGGCTGCGGAAACACTCGTGCGCGGCCCTGGTTTTCTGGCGTTTCAGGTTTTCGCCGCCGGGTTTTCTGGAAAACACCTGTATTTCCGCTGGATTGGCGCTTACGCGCCTTCCCGTAGTGTCCGATGTGCGGTCCGGTCCAGGTCCGCCGCGTGCTGGAAAAACCACTCGACCTCCGGGAATCCGCCATGCCTTCAGGTACCCCCCACACGTCCATGAGTCCGCCGCTCCTGCACGGAAGAGGTGAGGGGATGTCCGAGGGAACGATCGACGAACTGCGGCGGGTGCGCCCGGATCTGGCGGAGCCGTTCGCGGCGGCCTTCCCCGGAGCGCGGGCCACCGTCCTGGGGCGGCTGTGGGGCGCCCTCGCGCGGGAGCCGCTGCCCGGCGTGACCGTCCGGCAGCGCGAGGCGGACACACTGGTCGTGACGCTGCGCAACGGTGACCGGCTCACGGCGCCCGGCATGTGTGCCGAGCGGTTCGCCCGGACGCCCGAGGACTTCACCGTGTCGGGGCCCGCAGGGCCGGTTCGCGGGCCGGCGCAACTCCTCGCCCGGCTGGGGCTGTCCGGCTCGGCCGTGGACCGGCTCGCCGCCGAGCTGGACAACAGCGTCGTCAACCTCGCGCTGGCCCGCGCCGCGAATCAGGAAAGGCCCGGCAGGCTGCGCGATTCGGCCGACGCGGAGCAGGCGGTGGTCGACGGACATCCGCAGCACCCGTGCTGCCGTACCCGTACCGGCATGTCCGTCGCCGAGGTCCTGGCCTACGCGCCCGAGCACCACCCGGTGGTCGAACTGGCCCTGCTGCCCGTCCCGGCCGACCGCTGGCAGAGCGCGGGCACCTGGCCGGCGGAACTGCGGGACGGCTACACGCTCCTGGTTCCGGTCCACCCCTGGCAGCGGGACCACGTACTGGCGCGCCACCGCGACCTCGCCGTGACAGCGCGGACGATCCCGGCCCGGCCACTGCTGTCGCTGCGTACGCTCGCACCGGTGGCCGAGTTGCCCGGCTGTCACATCAAGACCGCCCTGGACGTGCAGGTCACCAACTACCGGAGGACCATCTCGCCGGCGGAGGTGGCCGACGGACCGGCCCTGTCGGAGCTGGTCTCGGCCGTCGTCGACAAAGCCGGGTTCGGTGCGAGCCTGCGCGTGCTCCGTGAGCTGGGCGGCGGCGCGGTCCGGGTGGGTGGGCGCGCGTCCGACAGTTTGTCCGCGATGCTCAGGGAGTCCACCGACTCCCACCTCGGGGACGGTGAGATCGCCGTCCCGCTGACGGCGGTGCACGCGACCGGCGCCGCCGTCGTTGCGGGTGATCCGGTGCGCTGGCTGCGGGACTTCGCCGCGCTGGTGCTGCCGCCCGCGGTGACCCTGCTGTCCATGGGAGTCGCGCTGGAGGCCCACGGCCAGAACACCCTGGTCGTCCTGCGGGACGGGAGGCCGGTCCGCGTGCTCTACCGGGACCTGGACGGGGTCCGGGTCAGCCCGCGCAGGCTGGCCGCCTGCGGATTCACCCTGCCGCCCCTGGCCGGCACCCGGGCGGGCGACGACCCGGACGCGCTGCGCACCAAGCTGTTCGGCGCGCTGGTCAGCGGGGTCTTCAGCGAACTGGTCGACGTCCTCGCCCGCACCCGTGCCATCGACTCCGGGACGCTGTGGGAGACGGTGGCCGAGGCCGGCCGCCGGGCGTACGCCGAACTGCCGGACCACGGGGACGAGGCCGTCTTCTTCGGCGACACCCTGCCGTTGAAGGCCACCATCGCGATGCGTCTGGCCGACGACCCGGGCAGGGCCCAATGGGTTCCCCTCCCCAACCCCCTCACCCGGTACCGCCACTTCTGACGCACTGGAGCCATCCCATGACCACCTCCGCCCTCGCGCCCGGCACCACGACCTCGGCACGGACCGAGCAGCCGGACGAGACCGCCGGCGCCGTCACCGCCCACACCCTGCTCAACTGCCTCGTCCGCGAGGTGTCCGCCCCCGAGCATCAGGTGACCGTCGACCACGACCACCTCCTGCTGCGCCTGCCCCACCGGGACCTTCTGCTGCGGGCCCGGCTTCGCCGGGTCTCGATGATCGGCGCCCACCGTTTCCAGGGCCCCGTCCAAAGGCTTCACGACGCCTCGTGGGCCACCGTCGACTGGCGGGAACTGGCCGGCTACGTCCGGGAGGAACTGGAACTGCGCACCGGCACCGCCAACGACGAGTTCCTGGACCAGGTCGCCGACAGCCACGAGACCATCCGCGCCACCCTGCACCACCGCATCACCCTGGAACACCAAGCCCGTCCGGCACCACAACCGGACCTCTGTCCGGACCTCTATCTGGCTTCGGAGCAGGCGCTGGTGTTCGGACACCGCTTCCACCCCACGCCCAAGGCCCGCAGCGGGGACCCGGCGGACTGGCTGGCGTACGGACCGGAGACCGGGGCCCGGATCCGCCTGCGCCACCTGGCCGTACGCCGCGAACTGGTGCGGGAGGAGGGGGAGCCGGGTGAGCTGGACGGGCTGTGTCCGACGACGGACCCGGAGTTCGTGGCGCTCCCGGTGCATCCCTGGCAGTTCCGGCTTCTGCGCGGCCACCAGGGGCTGTGTGCGGCGATGGCGGAAGGCGCCGTCGTGGACCTGGGCGTCAGCGGGCCCGAATGGGTGCCCACCGCGTCGGTGCGTACGCTCTACCAGCCGGACGCGGACACCTTCCTGAAGTTCAGCCTGAACGTCCGTATCACCAACTGCCTGCGCAAGAACGCAGGGTACGAACTGTCGGGTGCCGTTGCCCTGAACCGGCTGGTCCAGCCCGTCATGACCCGGCTCGCCGACCGCTTCCCCGGCTGCGCGCTGCTCGCCGAGCCCGGCTACCGCACAGTCGCCGCCGGCGGTGACACCGACCTGGTCGAGGGTTTCGGCGTCATCGTGCGCTCCGGCCTGCGGCCCCACCTCCGACCGGGCGTGACGCCGCTGCTGGCCGCCGCGATCGCGGACGAGTACCCCACCAGCCAGGCTCACGTCTCCCACCTGCTGGCCCGAGGCGACGGGGACCCCCTGGCCTGGTGGGAGGCGTATCTCGGGTTGCTGCTGCCACCTGTGCTGGCCGCGTACTTCGAACACGGCATCGTCCTGGAACCCCACCTGCAGAACGTCGTCGTCGGCGTGCGAGCGGACGGCATGCCCGCGCAGATGCTGTTCCGCGATCTGGAGGGCACCAAGCTCCTGCCCCGCCATCACGAGCGGTTTCTGTCCACTCTGCCGGAGGACGTCCGCGGGCCGTTGACCTACGACGCCGAACGCGGCTGGAACCGGGTCGCGTACTGCCTGCTGGTCAACCACGTCGCCGAGGTGCTCGGCGCGCTGGCCGACCTTCGGCCGGCGCTGGAACCCGCGCTGTGGGGCCTGGTCCGTGACCGCATCGACGCCTACGCCCGCAGCGCCGGTGAACCGCCCCGGCTGCGTGCCCTGCTCTCCGGCGTCCCGCTGCCCGCCAAGGCCAACCTCCTGCTGCGCTGGTCACGCCAGGCCGACCGGCACGCCCGCTACGTTCCCCTGCCCAGCCCGCTCGGCGCGGACTTCCCCCGTGAGGTGACGCCGTGAGGCCCGCGCTTCTGCACCAGATCGGCCGGTTGGCCGACGACGACCTGCCCGCCTACCTCTACGACCTGCCCGGCCTGCGCGAGCACGTCCGCGCCATCCGGGCCGCGCTGCCCCGCCGCGTCGAACTGCTGTATGCGGCGAAGGCCAACTCCGACCCCCGCCTGCTTCGGACCCTGGCCGAGCACGTCGACGGGTTCGAGGTCGCGTCCGGCGGCGAGATCCGCCACGTCCGCGGCCTCCTTCCCGAAGCCCGGATCGCCTTCGGCGGCCCCGGCAAGACCCCGGCGGAACTGGCCGAGGCCCTGGACGCGGGCGTGGAGCGCCTCCATGTCGAGAGCGAACACGAGCTGCGCACGCTGACGACCGTGCTGGGCGACCGCACGGTCGACGTGCTGCTGCGCGTCAACGTGCCGGTGCTGCTCCGCTCGGCCTCACTGGTCATGGGCGGCTGTCCCAGCCCCTTCGGTCTGGACCCCGCCCAGCTGGACCGCTGCCTGCGGATCATCACGGCCGACGGCCGTGTCCGGCTGCGCGGGCTGCACGTCCACGTGGCCAGCGGCCTCGACGCGCGCGCTCACCTGGCCCTCGTTGTCCAGGTCATGGCCTGGACGGACCGCTGGGCACACCAACAGGGGATCGCACTCGCCGAGGTCAACATCGGCGGCGGGATGGGCGTCGACTACACGCGTCCCGACGAGGTCTTCGACTGGGCCGCGTTCGGTGTCGGGCTGTGCCGGACGCTGGAGCGCCACCCCCGTGTCACGCTGCGGATCGAACCGGGTCGCTCGGTCACGGCCTACTGCGGCTGGTACGTCACCCAGGTCCTGGACGTCAAACGCAGCCGCGGCCAGGCGTTCGCCGTCCTGCGCGGCGGCACCCACCACCTGCGCACACCGGCCGCGAAACAGCACGACCAGCCCTTCGAGGTCATCCCCGACCCGTCCTGGCACCACTCCTGGAACCGGCCGGAGGTCTGCGGCGAACCGGTGACACTGGTCGGGCAGCTCTGCACCCCCAAGGACGTCCTGGCCCGCCGCGTCATGGTCGACCGGCTACGGACCGGCGACCGGATCGCGTTCGCCATGGCCGGCGCCTACGCGTGGAACATCTCCCACCACGCCTTCCTCATGCATCCCCACCCGGCCTTCCACCACATCGACGACCTGGACGCGCCCGTCGCGGACGCGTACGCAGGCGGACCGACATGAGCCTGCGGTGCCGCCCGCCCCGCGGAAGAGAACACGGTTCGGTGCTCGCCACCCTCGCCGTCCGGGCCTTCCGCCGTTACCTGCTCGGCCAGCTGGCCTCCAACATCGGCACCTGGATGCAGCGAGCCGCCCAGGACCTCCTGGTCCTGCAGCTGACCGGCAACAGCGGCAGGTCGGTCGGCATCGTGACCGCACTGCAGTTCCTGCCCCAGACCCTGTTCGGCCTCACCGGGGGAGTCCTCGCCGACCGCTGCCCCAGACGCAGGCTGCTGCTGGTCACCCAGACCACCATGGCGGCGCAGTCACTGCTGCTCGGCGTCCTGACCGTCACCGGCACGGTGAGCCTGCCCTCCGTCTACGCCCTGGCCGTGGCCCTCGGCACCGCCACGGCCGTGGACGGTCCCGCCCGTAACGCCCTCATATCGGACCTGGTCGCCCGCGACCAGGTGGCCGCCGCTGTCAGCCTGAACTCCGCCCAGTTCAACGTCGCCCGCATCCTCGGCCCCGCCGCTGCGGGCCTGACCGTGGCCGCCGTCGGTACCGGCCCGGTGTTCCTGGTCAACGCGGTCTCCTACCTGGCGGTCCTGTACGGGCTGTGCACCCTTCCGTCCGGTGAACTCCGCCACCCCGAACGACGCCCACCCGGCCACGAGCGCCTGACCGACGCCTTCCGCCACATCGCCACCACACCGGAACTGCTCCTGCCGATCGCGCTCATCGCCTTCGTCGGCACCTTCGGACTCAACTTCCAGGTCACCGTCTCCCTCGTGGCCGTCACCGTCTTCCACTCCGGCGCGGCGGCCTTCGGCTGCCTCTCCGCCGCCTATGCCGCGGGCGGCCTCGTCGGCGCCCTCCTCGCAGCCGGCGGGAAGCATCCGCCCACCGCACGACGGCTGATCACGGCCACGGTCGCCTTCGGCGTACTGGAGGCCACGCTGGGCCTGATGCCCGGCTACGGCACGTTCACGGCCCTGCTGGTCCCCGTCGGCTTCGCCGCGGTGATCGTCACCACGACCGCCAACGCCCTGACACAGCTGCACGTCGACCCGCACCTGCGGGGGCGTGTGCTGTCCGTCTACTTCCTCGTGCTCCTCGGCGGCACCCCCGTCGGCGCCCCCCTCGTCGGCGTTGTCTCCGACGCGCTCGGCCCCCGCTCCGCCCTGATCCTCGGCGGTGCGATCTCAGCGGCCTCCGCGCTCGCTCTTTCGGCTTGGAGCACCAAGCGGCACCGACTCGATCAGCGGCGAAAGGCGACAGGCCCGGCCGGTGCACCACTCGCTGAGACAAGCGACACATGGGCCGGTGGAGCGGCGAGGCCCTGACCTGCCGCGGGGCGAGTGATACGCACGGTGGCAGTCAGGATGTGTTCAGGTTCCAGCTGGCACAGTCGGCCACTATGACCGATGAAACGTCTGATAGCCCGGTGCTTCCAGAGGCGGGCATCCGCCGGCGAGGAAACCAGCGGCGGGCCGGCGAACAAGCGGCTGAGACGGGCTCACACCACTTCTCCGGAACCGGATGGACGGGGATCCCGGAATTCCGGCGAATTTTAAGACCGGGATTCGCAATGGCTCGATGACTTCTTTGGGCCGGCCAGGGAACGGGGGGCATCCGGCCGACCGGCATGTCTCTCCACCTCGGCGGCCCCCAGCAGCGGGATCAACGCCTTCGTAGTGCCTCCCTGCCTGGACGGGTTTGACGAGCAATCGAAGTCGTACCGCAGCCCTGCGGATCTGAGACTGCGCCTGGCCATGCATTTCCAGAAAATTACCGTTCCGCAGACGTGAGGGACGCCCCTCCGCGCTGCCACTCGTTCCTTGCGAGGATCACATGACAACTGCGACGACGCCGGACGGCCTTCGGGCGCCTGCCAAGCAGATGCTGAACAAGGTTCCCGAAGTCACGATCTGGTTCTGGATCATCAAGATCCTGTGCACCACGGTCGGCGAAAGCTTCGCCGACTGGATCAATATGAACCTCGGCGTCGGCCTGATCAACACGGCATTGATCTTCACCGTGGTGCTGGCAGGCGCCATGGGCTGGCAACTCAGCACCAAACGCTACGTCCCGTTCGTGTACTGGCTCGCCGTCGTGGTGGTGAGCGTGACCGGCACCCTCTACACCGACATCCTCACCGACAGCCAGGGCGTTCCCCTCGCGTTGAGCAGCAGCGTCTTCGCCGGCCTCCTGGCCGTTGTCTTCGGGATCTGGTACGCCCGCGAGCGGACCCTGTCGGTCCACACCATCACCACCCGTCCCCGCGAGCTCTTCTACTGGCTCGCGGTCCTGGTCACCTTTGCCCTCGGCACCGCGACCGGCGACTGGACCCTGGAACTGACCGGCTGGACCGCGGGTGTCTCCGTGTTCCTGCCCCTCGGGCTGATCGTCGCGATCATCCTCGGTTGGCGCCTCGGCGCCAACGCGGTGCTCTCCTTCTGGCTGGCCTACATCCTCACCCGCCCGCTCGGTGCCAACCTCGGCGACTGGCTCGGCTCGCCCAGCGGCGACGGCGGCCTGGGTCTCGGCACCGCGGTGACCAGCGTGATCTTCCTGGGCGCGATCCTCGCCACGGTCGTGTACCTCACGGTGAGCCGCAGCGATGTCATCGAGACCCACGATCTCGCTCATGCCCCACAGGCGCTGAACCCGGCGCGTGAGCGGATCATGCTCGGTTACTACGCCGTCGTGGCGGTCGCAACCGCGGCGCTTCTCGTCTGGGCACACCACCAGCCCCACGCGGCTGCGGCCAGTGAGGAAGACGCCCCCGCACCGGTAACCGCCCATCTCACCCCGAAGCAGGCGACGTCGCCGTTCCCTCCGGCCGAGATCGCGACGTTCCGCACGATCGCAGCCGACACCCTGGCCAAGCTCAATTCGGGCGACCAGTCGGCCGCGACCACCCGAGTCACCGACCTCGAAACCGCTTGGGACAAGGACCAGTCCGCCCTCGAGCCCAAGAGCGAGCAGTCCTGGCACTTCCTCGACGGTGAGATCGACCAGGTCCTCACGGCGCTGCGCGCTCCGAGCCCCGACAAGGCCACCGAGGTCAAGGCACTCAACACCCTCCTCACCTCGCTCGGCTGACCAGGTACGACGACGGACTGCCCCGACGCATCCCAGGTGCCGGGGCAGTCGGCGGGCCGAGCCGGACTCGGGGCACGGACCGCCGGCAGCCGTGGCCGCCGGCACCGGAAGCCGCGGCAGGGGCTGATGCCGGGCGACGGCTCGTTCTTGGCCGGGCGGTTGCATGCGTTTTGCGAGTGCGACTTACTCTTACAGCTTGTAGGAGTTTCCAGGGAGGGTGTCGGCGTGTCCGGGTCAGGCCCCCAGGAGGCACCCGGCGGACGGTCTCGCGGCGATGGCGGGGCCGTGTCCTTGGTTGAGGAGTGGAGAGAATGAGCGAACACCGGCGCCGATCGTCGGGGAGGACCGCGCCGTCCGGCTCTGACGGTATGCCGTACGGCGGCCGGGCCGCGGCACGCAGGGCTGCCCAGGCCCAGGCCCGGGGCGGGCGCGCCCGCCGTGCGGGCGGCCCGCGACGTGCGGACGCCGGACGTTCCGGTCGGCGCCGCCTGATCGACTATCCGCGGGCGGGCAGACGCGGCCTGCGGCGGTGGCTGCCCTCCTGGAAGCTGGTCTCCGGCACCTTCCTGCTGTTCGTCGGCAGCCTGCTGGGCCTGTTCGGCTACGCCTACGCCACGACGACGATCCCCGGCGCGAACCCCAGTACGCAAGCGCAGAGCAACACCTACTACTGGTCGGACGGCTCGGTCATGGCCACCCAGGGGTCGACCAACCGGCAGAACGTCGATCTCGCCCAGGTCCCGAAACTGGTCCAGTGGGACTTCCTCGCCGCGGAGAACGCCACCTTCTACTCCGATCCGGGCATCGACACCCAGGGCATGCTCCGCGCCGTCTACCACATGGCCACGGGCGGTGAGGTGCAGTCGGGGTCCACCGTCACCCAGCAGTTCGTGAAGAACACCTACCTCAGCCAGGACCAGTCGGTCACCCGCAAGCTCAAGGAGATCATGATCTCCCTGAAGATCGGTGGCCAGATGTCCAAGCAGGACATACTGCAGGGCTACCTCAACACCTGCTACTACGGCCGGGACGCCTACGGGATCGAAGCCGCGGCCCGTACCTACTACCACGTGCACGCCTTCCAGCTGAACGTCAGCCAGGGGGCGTTCATCGCCGCCACGGTCAACGAGCCGAGCCTGCTGATGCACGCCGACACCGACCCGCAGGCCAAGGCCCAGGCCAAGGCGCGCTGGAAGTACGTGCTGGACCGGATGGCCAAGATCCACCAGATCACCGACGCCCAGGAACAGCACTACCTGGCGTCGGGGTTCCCCACGCCCAAGCCGTACTCGCCGTCGGCGGGAATGTCCGGGCAGACCGGTTACCTGGTGCAGGCCGCGCAGAAGTACGTCGAAGCCCACGCCTCCCTCACGGACCAGCAGCTGGGGCGCGGCGGCTACCAGATCTACACCACCTTCGAGAAGAAGAAGGTGAACGCGCTGTCGGCGTCCGTCGCGGCGATGGAGCACCGGCACCTCGACCCGCAGCACCGCTCGGCCGACAAGGACGTCCAGGTCGGCGCGGCGTCGATCAGTCCGTCCACCGGCGCGATCGTGGCGCTGTACGGCGGGGCCGGCTGGAACAAGGGGCACTGGACGGACAACGCGGACGCGACCGGTGTGCCGGTCGGCTCCACCTTCAAACCCGTCGACCTGGCCGCCGCCCTCGACCACGGCGCCGTCCTCTCTCCCGGGCAGCCGGCCTCACCGATCACCCCGGCCTCGAAGTTCAACGGCGACGACGGCATCACCATCAAGAACCAGCAGGGCCAGGAGCTGCCGGACTCGAACGACCCCACGGGGCTCCTGCACCAGCGCAACGACGTGTCCACGAAGTGGGGTTACATCACCCTGCGCAAGGCGATGGAGCAGTCGGTCAACACCCCCTACGTCCAGCTCGGCGAGTACGTCGGCTACGACAACGTGGAGAGCGAGGCCCTGAAAGCGGGACTCCTGCGCACGAGCCTGCAGTACGACACCCCCGGCTTCTACATCGGTACCTCCACACCGTCGGCGATCCGCATGGCAGACGCGTACGCCACCTTCGACGACGGCGGGATCCAGCACGAGCCGTACTCGGTGACCAAGGTCGTCGCCGACGGACGGCAGCTGACCGGCTTCGACAAGCCCAAGGGCACCACGGCCATGCCCGCCTCGACCGCCGACACCGTCACCGACGTCCTGCGAGACGTCGTCAAGAACGGCACCGGTACCAACGCCCAGGCACTGGGCCGCCCGGCGGCAGGCAAGACCGGTACGACCGACGACTACAAGTCCGCCTGGTTCATCGGCTACACCCCGCAACTGACCACGGCCGTGAGCATGTTCAAGGAGAACCCGAAGAACGCCGGCCTGCAGTCCATGCAGGGCGTCGGCGGCTACGCCAAGGTCTTCGGCGCCGACATGCCCACCGAGGTGTGGACCGGCTACATGACCGCCGCCCTCCAGGGACAACCCGTCCAGCAGTTCCCGCCCGCACCCCAACTGGGCCAGAGCACGGACGAATACGGCGCACCCTCGCCCACCCCCACCCCCTCCGCCACCGCACCCCAGAGCACCCCCACGGCCACCCCGACCGCACCGGCCACCCCGACCACCGCACCGTGCCACAGGCACAGGAGGCACTGCGCCGGCCCAAGTCCGACCGACACCGCCGGCACCACGACCGGCACCACCGCCGGCACCGGCGGCGGGCTGCTCGGCGGCACAACCGGCGGTAACACCTCACCCTCACCGACGACCGGCTCACCGGCCCCGGGCGTTACCCGCGGAGGGCCTTGAGCCGCGTCACGGTGGCCCGTGGGTTGCCCGCCGGTAGCAACCCCGGGCCGGTCAGTTCTCGGACAGGAGCCACCCGACGCGCAGTTCTTCCGCACCCGGGCGGAACGTCCGCATCAGTTCGGCGCGCTCGGGGTCGCCCTCGGGGAGGTTGTCGGCGAGCAGGGCCTGCGCGGCGACGGTCTGCGGCCGGGCGCCGAGCGCGGCGCGCAGGTGGAGTGAGCGGCGCAGCATCGCGATGCGCTCGGCGGGCTCCTTGTGCGGTGCGAGGTGGCGGATGATGTAGGACTCGAAGTAGCCGTCGCCGGTCCTCGTGGCGATCTCGAGAGCGGTCTCGTAGCGGGGGAGGGCGCCGGCCGGGTCCTCGTCGATGTTGTCCAGCAGGACGGCCCAGTGGTACTCGGCCCAGCCGCGCAGCTTCTCGTCGCCGCTCTCGGCCGCCGCGCGGTAGCCGGCCTCGGCCACGGCGCGGTCGTCGGGGCGGGGGGCGTACCGGAACAGCAGGCGGCTGTAGGCGAGTCGCGCCGTGAGCAGATGGGCGGTCGGCGAGGCGGGGTCGAGCGCCGCGACCGCCTTCTCGGCCTCCTCGTGACCGTCGATCCGGAAGAACCAGCGGTCGACGGCGATCTCCGCGCGCAGCTCGGGCGCGGCGTCCGGGCCCAGGGCGGCGAGCGCGGCGTCCCACTCCCCGAGCAGCAGCAGGCGACGGGCCACGTAGGTGTCATCGACTATCATGACGCCTACACTAGGAAGCGGCGATGTAGGTGGTCAAGTGCAATACGGTGACTACATTGGGAACGTGACGCGGTTGGCCGTCGAGTTGGCCAACACCGGGACCCTCGACCAGCACGGCGAACTGGCCGCAGCGTTCTTCGCCGAGCACGAGGTCACTCCGCCGCCGGACGGCGACTACGGCGAGCTGCCGGACCTCGTGCGCACGGCCCTGGCACAGTCGGTCGACGGCGCCGCCCCCGATGCCGTGCACCGCCTGCTGCGCGACTATCCGCCGGAGATGCACCTCTCCGATCACGACGGCCCCGGCAGCTGGCACATCCATTTCAGCCGCAACGGCACCCCGGCCAGGCGCTGGGTCGGCCAGCTGATCGCCGCCAAGCTCGCCCTGGTCGTGGCCGGGGATCCGGCGGTGACGCTCGGGCGGTGCGCCGCGGCCGGGTGCGGAAACTACTTCGTGGACCAGTCACGGAACCGGACGCGACGGTTCTGCTCCAACGCGTGCGCGAGCCGGACGACGGTCGCGGCCCATCGGGCCCGGGCGGCGAAGAACGCCTGAGCGCTCCGCTGGGAGCGCCGCGATGTGCCGTCCGCCGTGTGCTGACTGCGGCGCCGTCGTGGCTGGTCGCGCCCACGCGGCGGAGCCGCATATTGATACAGCCCCGCGCCTCTTCAGGGGCGTTACGTCCTCGCGCTCCTGAAGGGGGCGTCGATGGCCCGGCCGGGCCGCTGAAACCGGGAGCGGCCCTCACCTCGCGTTACGCTCGGGAACTGTGAGTGACGCGCCGCGCAAACAAGCGACAGAGGCCCCCGGGGACCCACCGGCGGAACCGGGGACCGCCCTGCGCGCCGCCGTCGTGCTTCTGGTGGCGGCCTCCGGGGCGGTGGAGACCATCTCCTTCACCGCGTTGGACCATGTCTTCGCCGGGGTCATGACCAGCAACCTCGCGCTGCTCGGGATGGCGGTCGGCCGCGCCCAGAGCACGGGTGTGACCGCGGCGGTGCTGGCGCTGGCGGGATTCGGGCTGGGCGCGGCCGTCACCGCCCGGTTCACCCGCCGGTGCGAGGGCACCGCCACGCACTGGCCGCGGCCGGTGCTGCTCTGTCTCGTCGGCGAGGCGCTCCTGCTGGCCGCGGGCGCGGTGGTCTGGGCCGTCCTGGGCGGAGCGCCGGGGCAGACGGCCCGGGACGTCCTGCAGTTCGGTGCCGCGCTGACGATGGGCATCCAGTCGGGAGCCATGGTGGCGGCCGGCCGGGCGGCGGCGCCGACCACCTATCTGACCGGCACGCTGGCCACCTACATCGTCAAGGGCGTGGGAGCAGGCCGCCCGAACCGCTGGGTGCCCGTCCGGCTGGCAGCCCTGTTCGCGGGCGCGGCGGCCTGCATGGCGGTACTGCGGGCGGCGCCGGGCTGGGCCGGAGTGCTCCCGCCGGTGCTCGTGGTGGGTGCCCTCCTCGCCGCAGGTGCTTCCGGCGGGGAGTGAGGGAGGGCCGGTCTCCTGCCGGGCCGGGCTGCCCGGGAGGCTCACCCTCGGCCTGCTTCTACTAAATTAGTAATTAATCTTGACACAGTTTCGGCCACGGGCCACAGTCGTCGCCGTGACGACGCAGGCCCGCTCCGGCAGAGCGGTCCGCGTCTCGTTCTCCTGCTTCCCAACCCCCGGGAGACGCAAGTGACTTCGCACCCGCCCGCAGCCAGACCCCCGCACCACCGGTTCACCAGGCCCGCCCTCGCGGCCGCCGTCGCGGTGGTCCTGGCCGCCACCGTGACCCCCGACGCCGTCGCGCAGACGGCAGTCGACCAAGGCGCTCCCGCCGGCTACGACAGCGGCCTCGCGCCCACGCCCTACATGGGCTGGAACACCTACTACGGGCTCGGCGCGCCCACCGAGAAGGAGGTACGCGCCGTCGCCGACAAGCTGGTCAGCAGCGGTCTGCGGGACGCCGGCTACGACATCGTGTGGCTGGACGGCGGCTGGCAGGCCGACAACCCCCGTGACGCCGAAGGCCGGCTGACGGCCAACCCGGACCGTTTCCCCTCCGGTATCCCGGCCCTCGTCTCGTACCTGCACAAACGTGGACTCCGGGCCGGTATCTACACCGACGCCGGTACCTACGACGGCGGCAAGAGCTGCGGTCTCGGCAGTCGTGGGTACTACGACCAGGACGCACGGCAGTTCGCGAGCTGGAAGATCGACGCGATCAAGGTCGACTTCCTCTGCGGGATCGGCGCGAAACTCGATCCGGGGCCCGCCTACAAGGAGTTCAGCGACGCGGTCGCCAAGTCCGGCCGCAGGATGCTGCTGAACCTCTGCAACCCGCTCACCGACGACTGGGGCCTGCCGCACACCCCCGAACAGGACGCCCACAACACCTACGTCTACGCCCCGGCGATCGCCGACTCCTGGCGCACCGGCACCGACATCGCCTGGGGCACCCCCAGTCCCGGCGAGTGGCCCAACATCCTGCGCAACATGGACGCCAACGCCTGGCACCCCGAGGCGCAGGGCCCCGGCCACTACAACGACCCCGACTACCTCATCCCCATGCGGAAGATGACCGACGGGACGTACGAGCTCACCCAGGAGGAGTCCACCACGCAGTTCGTGATGTGGGCCGAGATGGGCTCGCCGCTGATGCTGGGCTCCGACCCGCGGACGCTGTCCGACTCGATGCTCGCCACGCTCCGCAACCCCGAGATCATCGCCGTCGACCAGGACCCCCTCGCCGTCCAGGGGGTACGGGTGGCGACCGACTCGGTCGGCGACGTCTACAGCAAGGTCCTGCAGGGGCACGGGCAGCGCGCGGTCGTGCTGCTCAACCGCTCCGACCAACCGGCCCTGCGTACCGTGCAGTTCGCCGACACCGGTCTCGGCGGCCCGGTCCGGGTCCGTGACCTGCGGGCACGTGCCGACCGGGGCACGCACACCGGGTCGTACACCGTCGAGGTCCCCGCGCACGGCACCGCCTTCCTGAAGCTGACCGGCGCCGACGCCCTGCCCGGGACGGACCTGGGCGTGACGGCCACGGCGAGCCCCGCCGTGGTGAGCGACGGCTCCGCCTTCTTCCGGGGGCCGCACGGCTCGCTCGTCGAGAGGACCGGCGGGCGGACCCAGGACCTCGGCGGTCCCGCGCAGGGCAGGATCCTCGGCCAGCCCGCCGCGTACGCCTCCGCCGGCGGCCGGATCGACGTCTTCGTGCGCGGCGCCGACTCGCGGGCCTACCGGCGGGTCTACGCCGACGGCCGCTGGGGGCGCTGGCAGTCCCTGGGCGGGGAACTGACCGACGCGCCGTCCGTCGCCTTCACCGATCCCGCCCACTGGACGCTGTTCGCGCGCGGCGCCGACGGCACGGTCGTGCAGCGCGGCCCGGCGACCGGCTGGTCCTCGCTCGGCGAACCCGGGAACCGGACGGTGTACGGCCGTCCGTCCGCCGTCGTCGACGCCCAGGGGCGCGTCCATGTCGCCGTACGCACCGCCGCGGACGACGTGTGGACGCGGACACGGGACACGTCGGGGGAGTGGTCCGACTGGACCTCGCTCGGCGGGACCGTCAGCGGCAGCCCGACGCTGGTCGCCGTCGGGGACACGGTGCTGCTGTACGCGCGGGCCGCCGACTACACGCTCTGGCAGCAGCGGTACGCCGACGGCGCCTGGCAGGGCTGGAGCAAGCGGCAGGAGTTCCCGAGCGCCGCGTTCGACGGCGCGCTCGGCGCGGTCGCCGCCCCGGACGGAGCCGTGGACGCGGTCTTCCGCGGCGTCGACGGCCACGTGTACCGGACCCGATTCAACTGAACGAGGAATTCACCATGGCCAACCCCCAGACCAGCAGACGGCGTTTCCTCGCCGGACTCGGTGCCACCGGGACCGCGGCACTGCTCAGCGGCTGCGTCACCTCCACCTCCACCGGGAAGACCTCCTCGAAGGGCCCGGCGACCCTCCAGTCCAACCTCTCCGCCCCGCAGGCCAAGGCCGCGATGGAGGACCTGGTCGCGGCCTACGGCAAGAAGGGGTCCGGCAGGGCGAGCCTGAACACGGTCGCCGCCGAGACCTTCCGCACCCAGCTGCCGACCTACCTCACCTCCGCCAACCCGCCGGACGTGTACACCTGGTACCCCGGCTCGGTCGCGGACGCCTACGCCAAGAAGAACCTGCTGCTCGACCTCGACGAGGTGTGGAGCTCCTCGCCCGACCTCAAGCGGTACACCAAGGCGCTCGACTCGCTGTGCACCGCGAGCTCCGGCAAGAAGGTCTTCGTGCCCAACACCTACTACTGGTGGGGCATGTTCTACCGGAAGTCCAACTTCGCCAAGTGGGGCGTGAGCGAGCCCACCAGCTGGGACGGCTTCCTTGACCTGTGCGACAAGCTCAAGAGCAAGGGCGTCGCCCCGATCGGGCTCGGCGCCGGCGGCAACACCCCCTGGGTGGCGTCGGCCTGGTTCGACTACCTCGACATCCGGATCAACGGCGCCCAGTACCACCGTGAACTCCTCGCCGGGAAGCACCGGTTCGACGACCCCGAGGTGCGCAAGGTCTTCGACCGCTGGCAGGAGGTGCTGCCGTACTTCGACCCGAACGGCACCGCCCTCGCCTTCCAGGACGCCACGACCGCCCTGCTGGGCGGCAAGACCGGCATGATGCTCATTGGCACCTTCTTCGCCGACTCGGCACCCAAGAGCGCTCTGGACGACATCGACTTCTTCCGCTTCCCCGTCATCGACTCCAAGATCCCGCTCGCCGAGGAGGCGCCGGTCGACGGCTACTTCGCCAGCGCCCGCACCGGCCGCCGCGACCAGGTCTTCGACCTGCTGAAGTACCTCGCCACGGCCGAGGCCCAGGAGATCTACATCAAGGGCTCCTCCGGCACCGTCCTGCCCTGCAACCCGGACGCCAAGGACGCCGGCACCGCACTGGTGAAGAAGGGCCGTGCGCACGTCGCGGAGGCCGCCGAGATCACCCAGTTCTTCAACCGGGACTCCAGCGACGCCCTCCAGCCCACCGCGGACACCGCCCTGACCAAGTTCCTGGCCAAGCCGAAGCAGATCGGCGGCATCCTGACCGACTGGCAGCGCGATGCCCAGAAGATCTGGAACGCCTGACGTGGCTGTGCTGACCGCCCCCGACCGGACGTCCCCGGCCCGCCTGCCCGTCAGCGGCAGGCGGGCCCGGGGCCCCCGGCGCACCCCGCCGATGGTCCTCGCCTTCGTCCTGGTCCCGCTGCTCGCCGAGGCCGTGTGGGTGTTCTGGCCGGCCCTGCAGGGCTTCTACCTCGCCCTCACCAAGTGGGACGGCGTCTCCCCGCCGCAGTTCATCGGCCTGGACAACTTCCGGGAGATGGCCCACGACGACGTCTTCCGCAGCGCCCTCGGCCACACCGTCCTGTGGCTGGTTCTCTTCGGCGGCCTCTCCGCCGTGCTTGGCCTCGCCGCCGCGCTGCTGCTCCAGCAGGAGCGGCGCGGCGTCGGCTTCTACCGGGCCGCCCTGTTCCTGCCGGTCGTCTTCTCGCTGGTCGCCACCGCCCTCGTCTGGCAGGCGATCTACCAGCCCGACGGCGTCCTGAACCGGGTGCTGGAAGGAGTGGGCCTCGGCAGCCTCCAGCACGCCTGGCTCGCCGACCAGGACACCGCCCTGTACGCGGTGATCGTGCCCGCCCTGTGGCGCCAGATCGGCTACGTCATGGTCCTGTACCTGGCCGGCCTCAAGGGCATCGACCCGGCGCTCTACGAGGCGGCGAAGGTCGACGGCGCGAGCGCCTGGCAGCGCTTCCGGCACGTCACGCTGCCCCAACTGCGCAGTGTCAACGCGGTCGTCCTGTCGGTCATCGTCATCGACTCGCTGCGCTCCTTCGACGTCGTCTGGTCCCTCACCCGCGGCGGCCCCTACCACTCCTCCGAGCTGCTCAGCACCTACATGTACTCCACCGCCTTCCAGTCCCTGCGACTCGGCTACGGCTCCGCCCTGGCCGTCGTCATCTTCGTCCTCGCCTTCGGGGTCATCGCCTCCTACCTCGTGCGCGCCTTCCGGGAGGCCGACTGATGTCCGCCGACACCGCGGCCAACTCCACCGCACTGCGTCGCAGGCGGGCCGCCACCGCCGGATTCCACCTGGGCGCGGGCGCGTTGGCGGTGCTGTGGCTGCTGCCCATCGCCCTGGTCCTGGTGACCAGCCTGCGCTCCTTCGACGACATCGCCGCCCACGGCCTGGGCAGCCGGCCGCACTCCTTCACCCTGTCCAACTTCGGCCAGGCCTGGACCGACGGCGGCCAGCAGCAGGCCCTGATCAACAGCCTGCTCGTCACCGTCCCCTGCGTCCTGGTGACCCTGGCCCTCGCCGCAATGGCCGCGTTCGCCCTCAGCCGCTACGAACTCCCCTTCCGCCGCTCCCTGTTGCTGCTCATGCTCGGCGGCAACCTGCTCCCGCCGCAGATCCTGCTGATCCCCGTGTCCAAGCTCAGCGAAGTGATGGGCGTCTACGACACCCTGCCCGCGCTGATCGGCGTGCAGATCGGCTTCGGCGTCGGCTTCTACGTGTTCGTCCTGCACGGGTTCATGCGGTCGATCCCGGTGGAGATCCAGCAGGCGGCGGTCGTCGACGGGGCCGGACCCTGGCAGATCTTCTGGCGGATCATCCTCCCGCTGACCCGCCCCGCCCTGGCCGCCCTCAGCGCGCTGTCCTTCACCTGGATCTTCAACGACCTGCTCTGGGCGATCACCGTGCTGCGCAGCGACACCAAGATGCCGATCACCGCCGCCCTCATCGGGCTCCAGGGCCAGTACGTGTCGGAGTGGAACGTGATCGCCGCCGGGTCGGTCATCGCCGCCGCGCCCACGGTCGCCGTCTTCCTGCGCTTCCAGCGGCATTTCGTAGCCGGCCTCAACCTGGGAGCGGTCAAGTGACGTACCCGCGCTGGACCTTGCGGACAGCCAACAGCAGCTACACCGTCCGGCTGTCGCCGGACGGGCCGTGGGCCGAGCTCGACGCCTGGGGCCCGCCGGGGGTCGAGGACGGGCCGTCCGCCCTGGACTGGTCCCACCGCACCCACTTCATCACGCCCGCCGACGCGGCTCCGGCCGAGTATCTGCCGTACGGGCTGCGGCCGTTCACGGGCTCCGAGCTGGTGGCGGGTGAGGGCCGTGGCGTGTGGTGGGAGTTCGCCGGCGCGGAGGAGACGGAAGGGGCTCTTCGGCTCGCCTTCGTCGACGAGCTGATCGGCCTGCGCACGGTCCTCTGCTACGAGACCGTCCCCGGCACCGACGTGATCCTCCGCTGGGCCGAGTTCACCGCCACCACCGAACTCCGCCTGGAACGGCTCGACTCGGCCGCCATCACCGTCCCCGTCAGGGGCGCGGCCCGGCTGACGTATCTCTCCGGTCAGTGGTCGCAGGAGTTCCAGCACACCCGACTCGACCTCACCAGGGGCACGTTCACCATCGGCAGCATGCAGGGCGCGCCCGGCCACGCGTACGCGCCCTGGCTCGCCGTGCAGGACGACGAGGAGGCCGCTTACGGTGTCGCCCTCGAATGGCCCGGCAACTGGCACATCACGGCGGAGGCGGAGCCGGGCGGGACCGTCCGGATCCGGGCCGGCCGGGTCCCGCACGAGGGCGCCGTACGCATGGCTCCCGGGGAGACCCTGGTGACCCCCCGTCTCGCCTGTGCCTTCAGCCCGGACGGACTCGACGGCCTGTCCCGGGTCTGGCACCGCTACGAGCGCCGCCTCGCCGGCGACCGGCTGCACCGCCCCCGCAAGGTGCTCTACAACTCGTGGGAGGCCACCGGCTTCGACGTCGACGCGGCCGGGCAGCTGGAACTGGCGAAGGCGGCCGCGGACATCGGGGCCGAGCTGTTCGTCGTGGACGACGGCTGGTTCACCGGCCGTGCCGACGACACCGGGGGACTGGGCGACTGGTACCCGGACCCGGAGGCGTTCCCGCAGGGCTTCGACCGGTTCGTGGCCGACGTCCGTGCCCTCGGCCTGGACTTCGGCCTGTGGGTGGAGCCGGAGGCGGTCAGCCCCGGCAGCCGGCTGTACGCCGAACACCCCGAGTGGGTCTACCGCATCGACGGCCGCCCGACCCGTCTCGTCCGCAACCAGCTGCTCCTCGACCTGGGCCGGACCGACGTCCAGGACTTCGTCATCGGCACCCTCGACCGGCTGCTCGGCGACTACGGCATCGGCTACCTGAAGTGGGACATGAACCGGCCGCCCACCGAACGCGGCCGCCCCGGCGCAGGTCCCGCCGACCTGGTCGACCTGGACGCCGAGCACGTCGCCGGATACCTGCGGGTCCTCGACCACCTGCGCGCCGCCCACCCCGACGTCACCGTCGAGGGCTGCGCCGGCGGCGGCGGACGGATCGAGCACGCCACCCTCGCCCGCACCGACGTCGTCTGGCCCAGCGACAACACCGCGCCCCTGGACCGGCTGCGCATCCAGTACGGCTTCCTGCACGCCCACGCGCCGCACGTGATGAGCTCCTGGGTCACCGACGCCCCCGGCATCTTCGACCCGCGCCCGCGCAGCCTCGCCTTCCGCTTCGTCAACGCCATGTGCGGAGTCCTCGGGATCGGCGCCGACCTGCGCGCCTGGACCTCGGAGCAGCGCTCCGAGGCGGCTCGGTGGATCGCCCGGTACAAGGAGGTGCGGGACGTCGTCCACCACGGCGAGGCCCGGCTGCTCGGGACACCGGACGACCCCACCTGCGGCGTGCAGTACGACGCCGGCGACCGTACCGTCGTCGCCGCGCTCTCCACCGGCCGCCTCGACGGGGCACCGCTGCTGCCCGGCCGCCCCGCCCGGCTCCGGCTCCGGGGCCTGGACCCGGCGGCGCGCTACCGGGACGCGGCGACCGGAACGTCGTACGGCGGAGCCCATCTGCTCCACCACGGCCTGCCGTTCGCGTGGAGTGCCGAACACGATGCCGACCTGGTGGTGCTGAGGCGCCTGTAGGACGCATATGTTTCCAGCAGCTCACCCTCTAAGGAGCCCGATGGACCAGTCCGTACGACGGTACGGTGCCCGCTTCACCGGCCGCACCGCCGTGGTGACCGGCGCCGCCTCCGGCATCGGAGCCGCCACCGCCGCACGCCTCGCCGGGGAGGGCGCCGCCGTCGTGCTCGCCGACATCGCCGACGAACGCGGCCAGGCCGTGGTGGACGGGATCGAGAAGGACGGCGGCCGGGCCCGGTACGTGCACGCGGACGTCGCCGCAGAGGACGACTGGGCGCGGATCGTCACCGCCGCCCATGCCTTCGGTCCGGTCGACGTGCTCGTCAGCAACGCCTACACCGTCGAGGTCGTACCGGCCCACGAGCTGACCCTGCCGTCCTGGCAGCGGCAGCTCGCCGTCAACCTCACGGGCGGCTTCCTCGGCGTCAAGGCGGTCCTGCCCGACCTGCGCGCCCGCCGCGGCGCCGTCGTCCTCACCTCGTCGGTGCACGCCCACGCGGGCATCCCCGGCCACCCCGCCTACGCCGCGGCCAAGGGCGGCCTGCTCTCCCTGTGCGGGCAGCTCGCCGTCGAGTACGGGCCCGAGGTGCGCGTCAACGCGGTACTCCCCGGCCCGATCCTGACCGGGGCCTGGGACCGGGTGGAGCCCGCGGAACGGGAACGCAGCGTCGCCGGAACGGCCGCCCGCCGCTTCGGCACCCCCGAGGAGGTGGCCGCCGCGATCGCGTTCCTCTGCGCCGACGAGGCCTCCTACATCACCGGGTCCAGTCTCGTCGTGGACGGCGGCTGGAGCGTCGTGAAGGCCTCCGCATGATGCCCTTGGACCGGACAGTGGAAGAGAAAGGCTGTACGACATGACGCCCTACGCCCGCCGCGGTGTGCACGGCCAGACCGTGGAGGCCCTGGCGCGCCGCATCCTGGGCGGCGAGATCCCGGAAGGGGCCACGCTGGACCTGGTGGCGCTGCAGAGCGAACTCGACGTCAGCCTCACCGCCCTGCGCGAGTCCCTCAAGGTGCTCGCCGCCAAGGGCATGGTCGACGCCCGCCAGAAGCGCGGCACCTTCGTACGGGCCCGCGCGGACTGGAACCTGCTCGACGCCGACGTGCTGCGCTGGCAGTTCGAGGGCGGTCCTACGACCGGCGCGGAGCGGTCGCTGCTGCGCAACCTCGCCGAGGTCCGCGCCATCATCGAGCCGGCCGCCGTCCGGCTCGCCGCCGAGCGCCGCACCGAGGCCGACCTGCTGTCCCTGGAGACGGCCGTGGCGGCGATGGCACGAGAAGAGGCCGACCCGGGCCACGCCGTCGACGCCGACCTCGCCTTCCACCGGGCCCTGCTCGCCGCCACCCACAACGAACTGCTCGAACGCATGGAGATGGTGATCGAGTCGGGGCTGGCGCACCGCGACCGGATCGTGCACAGCTCCCCGCACAGCGAGGACCCCGTCCCCGCCCACCGCGCCGTCCTGGACGCCGTACGCGACCGCGACCCGCAGGCGGCCGAGACGGCCATGCGGGCCCTGCTCGACCAGGCGGGCCGCGACCTGGCCCGGCTCGACAGCCCCGAAGAGGGGACCGGGAGCGACGACATGGAAGGCAGCGGCGGCCGGTGAAGATCGAGCGGATAGAGACCTTCCTCGTCCCGCCGCGCTGGCTGTTCTGCCGCGTCGAGACCGACGACGGAGTGGTCGGCTGGGGCGAACCCGTCGTCGAGGGGCGCGCCGAGGTCGTCCGCGCGGCCGTGGACGTCCTCGCCGAGTACCTGGTGGGGCAGGACCCGCTGCGCATCCAGGACCACTGGCAGGTGCTCACCAAGGGCGGCTTCTACCGGGGCGGTCCGGTGCTGTCGAGCGCCGTCGCGGGCCTCGACCAGGCCCTGTGGGACATCGCCGGCAAGACCTACGGCGCACCCGTGCACGCCCTGCTGGGCGGCCCGGTGCGCGACCGGGTGCGGGTCTACGCCTGGGTCGGCGGCGACGAACCCGCCCAGCTGACCGAGCAGATATCGGCCCAGGTGGCGGCGGGCTTCACCGCGGTGAAGATGAACGCCGCCGGGGCCACCTCGCCGCTGGCGACGGCCGCGGAGACGGCGGCCGTGGTCGCCCGGGTGAGCGCCGCCCGGGACGCCCTCGGCCCGGACCGGGACGTCGCCGTCGACTTCCACGGCCGCTTCACCGCCGCCAGCGCCCGCCGCGTCCTCGCCGAACTCGCCCCGCTGCACCCGCTGTTCGTGGAGGAACCCGTCGTCCCCGAGCAGGGCCACCTGCTGCCCGGCCTGGTCACCGCGAGCCCGGTGCCGCTGGCCACCGGTGAACGCCTCTACTCGCGCGCCGAGTTCCTGCCCGCCCTCGCCGCCGGCATCGCGGTCGCCCAGCCGGACCTCTCGCACGCCGGCGGCATCTCCGAGGTGCACCGCATCGCCTCGCTGGCCGAGACCTACGGCGCCCAGCTCGCCCCGCACTGCCCGCTCGGCCCCATCGCCCTCGCGGCCAGCCTCCAAGTCGCCTTCGCCACCCCGAACTTCCTCATCCAGGAGCAGAGCCGGGGCATCCACTACAACAAGGACGCCGACCTCCTCTCCTACCTCGTCGACCCCGAACCCTTCCGCTTCGTGGACGGGCACGCGCACCGCGGTGACGCCCCCGGGCTCGGCATCACCCTCGACGAGGCGGCCGTCCGCGCGGCCGACCGCGCCGGGCACCGGTGGCGCAACCCGGTGTGGCGGCACGCCGACGGCTCCTTTGCGGAGTGGTGACCGTGCCCCTCGACGTCGTGACCGACCTCGCGCACGGCGGCCGCTGGACCTCCCTGCGACACGGCGACCGCGAATGGCTGTGGCGGCGCGAGAGCCCCGAACGGGACGGTGTCGCACCGGGCGACGCGTTCGTGGACGCCGGGGGAGTGGAGGAGTGCGTCCCGTCCGTGCGCGGCACCCCCGACCACGGGGACGCGTGGTCCCGGCCCTGGACGCGGGACGGGGGAGGTGACGGCGACGGCGAGACGGTTCGCTGCGACCGCTTCGCCCTGACGCGCACGCTGCGGGGTACGGACGACGGGGTGGAGGCCGCCTATGTGCTCACGGCCGAGCCCGGTTTCCGCTTCCTCTGGGCCGCCCACGCCCTGCTGGACCTCTCCGAGGAGGCCGTCGTGCGGGCCCGGGAGGGGGCGCCCACCCGGCTGTTCCCGGAGGCGGCGCCCCTGCTGGGCCGTCCCTGGCCGGACGGCGCCCCCTGGGTGGAGGGTGCCTGGCCGGCCCCCCGGGGGCTGCGGCTCGACCGGTTCGGGCCGGACGACGGTACGGCGGTCGGGGCCGTGGTGGACGGCGGCCGGTGCTGTGTGCACGACGGCGCGGACCGGCTCGCCCTGGCCGTCGAGGCGGACGGGCAGCCGCTGTCCGTCGCCCTGTGGCGCAACCTCGGCGGCTTTCCCGCCGGCCGGCCCTACCGCAGTACGGGCGTCGAGCCGATGCTCGGCCGCGTCTTCGACCTCGCCGACGCGGGCCCGGACGACGCCGCCCGTGTCCCCGCCTCGGGCGAGGTCCGCTGGCGGCTCACCGTGACCGCCGAATGCCGCTGCCCCTGAGCCCTGAGCCCCTGAGCCCCTGAGACACAAGGAAGGAGCCCGCTCGTGGATCTGCGAGCCGCCCTCGCCGCCCACCGTCTGCTCGCCATCGTGCGCGGCGGCGACCCGGACGCCGCCCTGCGCACCGTGCTGACCCTGGCCGAGGAGGGCATCGAGCTGATAGAGGTCTCACTGAGCGGTACGGACGCGCTCACCGTCCTCAGCCGGGCCGGCAAGGAGCTGGGCCCCGGCCGGCCGCTGGGCGCCGGCACGGTGCTGACCGCCGCCGACGCGCACGCCGCCCACCGTGCGGGCGCCGGCTTCGCGGTCACGCCCGGCCTCGGCGCGGGCGCCGACACCGCGCGGCAGCTCGGCATGCCGGTCCTGGCGGGCGTGCTGACCCCCACCGACGTGATCGCGGCGCAGGCCCGTGACGCGGCCGCCCTGAAGCTCTTCCCGGCCGCCGAGGCAGGAGGAGCGGCGTATCTGAAGGCGCTGCGCGGGCCGTTCCCCGACGCGGCGTTCGTCCCGGTCGGCGGGGTCGACGTGCCGGCCGCGCGGGCCTACCTGGCCGCCGGGGCCACCGCGGTCGGCGTCGGCTCCCCCCTCGTAGGGGACGCGGCGGACGGCGGCAGCATCACCGCCCTGCGCGACCGGGCCCGCGCGTTCCGGGCCGCCGTGCGGGAGGAGGGGCCCGCGTGACGGCCGCCTGGCGTCCGGCCCCGGGACCGGTCGTCTGCCTCGGCGAGACGATGGCCGCCCTCGCCCCCGACCCGCCCCGGCCGCTGGCGGACGCCGGGCAACTGCGGCTGTCCGTCGCGGGAGCCGAGTCGAACGTGGCCATGTACCTCGCGGACCACGGCGTCCCGGCCCACTGGCTCTCGGCCGTCGGCGACGATCCGCTGGGCCGCCGGGTGCGCGCCGCGGTCGCCGCCGCCGGGGTCGACGTGACGCATGTGCGCACCGACCCGCACCGGCCCACCGGCCTCCTCCTCAAGAACCCGGGACCGGCCGGAACCCGCGTCCACTACTACCGCACCGGCTCGGCGGCCTCGGCCCTCGGCCCCGGCCTGCTCGACGGCGAACCGCTGGGCTCGGCCGCCCTGTTGCACCTCACCGGCATCACCCCCGCCCTCTCCGCCTCCTGCCGCGCCCTGGTCACCCGGGCGCTCGCCCCGCCCGCCGCCGACCGGCCGTACGCCGTCAGCTTCGACGTCAACCACCGTGCCGCGCTGTGGCCGGACGGCACCGCGCCGACGGTGCTGCGCGCCCTCGCCGACCGGGCCGACATCGTCTTCGTGGGCCTCGACGAGGCCCAGGAGCTGTGGGGCGGCGACCTGACCGTCACCGGGCTGCGGGACCTGCTGCCCGGGCCGCGGATCCTCGTCGTCAAGGACGGTGCCCGGGCCGCGACCGCGGTGACCGCGAACGGCTTGTGCACGGTGCCCGCGCTGCGGACGGCCGTGGTGGAACCGGTCGGGGCGGGTGACGCGTTCGCGGCGGGCTTCCTGGCCGGGCTGCTGCGCGCGGAGACGCTGCCCCGTGCTCTCCGGCTCGGCCACCTCACCGCCGTCTCCGCGCTCAAGGTGACGGGGGATCACGGACCTTTGCCCGAAGCGACGGACATCGCCCGGCTGCTCGAACTCCCGGACCCGGACTGGCAGCGGTACGAGGAAGACGCCGGGACCGTTCGAAGTTAGTTAATCAAGGCGATGGAATAATCGGGGTGCCGTCGCTAGACTCGCCAGCGCGATCGGTGGGCCAGGGACGGCCTCGCCGGTCCGGCCGGGAAGGCGTTTCCAGGGCGTGGGGTGCCTGCTCGGCGAAGTGATTCCTCCTTCGTCCGTTCACCCCTGTGGCAGTCGAAGGTGTTTCCGCGGACCTCGTCTTTGCGGCGTTGGCATGGGCCAGTGTCGGCATGGTCCGGTACGGCTGCGTGGCGGTGGCGGTGCCGGTGTCGGTACGAGGTCAGTTTTGGCATGTACGTGCCATTCGCATGCCGTGAAGCAAGTGTCCTGCACCCCGTTCGGACAGCGAGGGAGTGTGGGACCGGTCGGTCCCGCGCCGCCTCCGTTTCTCGTCAAGAGGTGACACATGCTCCGAAGATTCCGACGACCCTCATTCTGGCTCGGCGGCACGGCCTCCGTCGCCGCCGGTGCGCTGCTCGTCGTTCCCGGCACCGACGGCCGGGCCGCCGCCACGGTCGGCGCCCGTGCCCGGCCGGCCGCCGCGACCGCCGGGGCCACGACACCGTTCGTGACCGTGGAGGCCGAGACCGGAACGCTCGGCGGCGGCGCGGCCGTCCGCTCCCTCAAGCCGGGAGCGACGGTGCCGTCCGTGGCCACCCTGGAGACCGAGGCCTCCGGGAACGCACTGGTCGAGCTGAAGAGCACCGGTGACGCGGTGACGCTGAAGAACAGTTCGGGGAAGGCGGCCAACACCCTGGTGGTGCGTGCGTCCATCCCCGACGCGGCGAACGGCGGCGGCATCGACGCGACGCTGAACCTGTACGTGAACGGCAGCTACCGACAGGCGATCACCCTGAGTTCCAGGCAGGCCTGGAACTACCGCGACGCGACCACCAACCCGGACGACCCGCACGCGGGCGGAATGCCGTACCGCTTCTACAACGAGTTCCCCGTCTGGGTCACCGGCGCCGCCATCCCGGCGGGCGCCACCGTCACCCTCCGCAAGGACTCCGCGAACACCGCCGCCGTCTACGACGTCGACTCCGTCGACCTGGAGAACGTCGCGGCCGCGCGGACCCGGCCGGCCGACTCGCTCTCCGTCGTGGACTACGGCGCGGACCCGAACTTCGGCACCGATTCGACGGCGGCCATCCAGAACACGGTCGACGCGGCCAGGACACAGGGCAAGTCGGTGTGGATCCCGCCGGGCAAGTACCTGACGAACAGTCTCTCCGGCACCACGCTGAACCTCACCGGTGTCACGGTGGAGGGCGCCGGCATGTGGTACACGACGATCTACCGCAAGCCGCCGCTGCCGGCCACTTGGCGGTCACAGATCCTGGTGGGCTCGGGCACCACGCTGCGGGACGTCCAGATCGACACCAACGCCGTCTGGCGGGGCGTCGGCGGCTCCGGCGGCGCGGACTACGGCATCAACGCCAGCGGCGCCGGCGGCTGGCTGGTCGAGCGGGTCTGGACCCGGCACACCGACGCCAACTGGCTCTCCGGCTCCAACGGCACCGTCAGGGACAGCCGGACCGCCGACTCCTACGGCGACGGCTTCAACATCAACAACAGCAACACGCCGAACCCGGACAAGCTCGGCTACCACATCACGGTCCAGAACAACTTCGCCCGGGGCACCGGCGACGACTCCTTCGCGACCTACTCCGACGCCGGCGCGAGCGGCACCAACGGCCAGGTCGACGGTGCGAAGATCATCGGCAACACCGCCGTCGCGCCCTGGTGGGCCAACGGCCTGCGGATCGCGGGCGGGCGCAACGTCGAGATGACGGACAACCTGGTGAACAGCGTGTCCTCCAACAGCGCCCTGGACATCGGGGTGTTCGGCGACACCGGCCACCCCCTGGAGTCGGCCACCGTCAGCGGCAACGTCCTGATCGGCGGCGGCGGTTGGAACGGAGTCCGGCACGGGGTGCGGATCAGCTCGCCGGCCGCCACCTCGCTGTATCCGGACGCCTACACGAACGTCACCCTGACCGGCAACACGATGCGTGGAGCCTTCCGGGCGGGTCTCTACATCGACCGCAAGAACGTCGACGTGACGCTGACGGGTAACACGATCGACGGTCCGGCCAACCAGGGGATCTGGATCACCTCGGGGGTGACCGGCACCGGGACCTTCTCCGGCAACACCATCCAGAACCTGAGGCCGGGCCAGGTCGCGACCCAGAACGACTCGGCGTCCACCTTCTCGATCACCGGCTGACCGGCGCCCGCGCGGACGCCGCGACCGTACGCACGGGCGACGCCCCGGCCGTGCGTACGGTCCGGCGCGGGCGGGCCCCCGAACAGGGTTCGTAAAACGTATTGACAAACCAGGGAGGCGTTCATAGGTTCACATCGCCCCCCGTCCGACCCGCCCTTTCAACACCGACCGCCGCCCGCAACCACGCGGCGCCGATGGGAGCGTGCGATGACCTTGACCACCGACATCCGGCGGGCGCCCGTCGTCCGCGGCGGTCGGGACGGGCATCAGCCCGTGACGATCGGCGACGGCTTCGCCACCACCTTCCCGCCCGACGACTTCGACGTGCCCGACGTACACACGGCGGCCGAAAGGGGACCGCTGTGGGCGAGCCCCTGAAGCCCACCGGGACGCCGGCCGCGGCATCGGCCTCGCCGATCTCGCCGAGGCCCTCGCGCAGGGGCGCCCGCACCGGGCGTCGGCCGAACTAGCCGCCCATGTCCTGGACGTCATGCTCACCCTCACGGACGCGGCGGACCAGGGCCGCGCCCTCCCGGTGACCAGCACCTGCGAACGCCCCGCGCCGCTCCACCGACCCTCACCCCGCAACAGGAGACCCCCTTCATGCACGACGACCGGAACCTGGTCGAGGCACGTCTGGAACGCGTCCTCAGGGAACGCATCCGTCCCGCCGTCCACCCCGTCACCACACCGCTGAGCGTGGAGATCTGGTCCACCCCGGACGAACCCGTCCCGGTGGCCGAGGGGCTGGCCGCCCCGACCCGCCCCATCGCCCCGGGCACCCCGTGGGGCACGCCGTGGGGAACCAGTTGGTTCAAGGTCACCGGCACCGTCCCCGCCGAGTGGGCCGGCCGTACCGTCGAGGCCGTCCTCGACCTCGGCTTCACCCCGCGCACCCCGGGTTTCCAGTGCGAGGGCCTCGTCCACCTGCCCGACGGCACCCCGGTGAAGGGCCTGCACCCCCGCAACGCGTACGTCCGCGTCGGCTCGCCGGTGGCCGGCGGGGAGCAGGTCCACTGGCGCATCGAGGCCGCCTCCAACCCCGACCTCGACGCGAGCGGCGTGCCGTTCCGGCCCACCCCGATGGGCGACCGGGCGACCGCAGGCGACGCGCCGCAGTACGTGCTGGGCGAGATGCGGCTGGCCGTCTTCGACGAGACCGTGTGGAACCTGGTCATGGACCTGGAGGTCCTCGGCGAGCTCATGGCGGAGCTGCCCGTCGACGGGGCACGCCGCTGGGAGATCCTGCGCGCGGTCGGCCGGGCGCTCGACGCCGTCGACCTCCAGGACGTGAACGGCACGGCCGCCCGGGCCCGTTCGTGTCTCGCCGAGGTCCTCGCCGCCCCCGCCGCCCCGGCCGCGCACCGCATCAGCGCCGTCGGGCACGCGCACATCGACTCGGCGTGGCTGTGGCCGCTGCGCGAGACGGTCCGCAAGGTGGCCCGTACGGCGTCCAACATGACGGCCCTCCTGGCGGAGGAGCCCGAGTTCGTCTTCACCATGTCCCAGGCCCAGCAGTTCGCCTGGATCAAGGAGCACCGGCCCGAGGTGTGGGCGAAGGTGAAGAAGGCGGTCGCGGACGGGCGGTTCGTGCCGGCCGGCGGGATGTGGGTCGAGTCGGACACCAACATGCCGGGTTCGGAGGCGATGGCCCGTCAGTTCGTGCACGGCAAGCGGTTCTTCCTCGACGAGTTCGGCATCGAGAACGACGAGGCGTGGCTGCCCGACACCTTCGGCTTCGCGGCGGGCCTGCCGCAGATCATCAGGGCGGCGGGCTCGACCCGCCTCCTCACCCAGAAGATCTCGTGGAGCCGGACCAACAGCTTCCCGCACCACACCTTCCAGTGGGAGGGCATCGACGGCACCCGCATCTTCACCCACTTCCCGCCCGTCGACTCCTACAACTGCGAGATGACGGGACGTCAGATCGCGCACGCGGCGCGCAACTTCAAGGAGAAGGGCGTCGCCACCCGCTCCCTCGCGCCGACCGGTTACGGCGACGGAGGCGGCGGCACCACCCGGGAGATGGTCGCCAAGGCGGCCCGGCTGCGCAGCCTGGAGGGCTCGGCCACCGTCGAGTGGGAGGCGCCCGCCGACTTCTTCGCCAAGGCCGAGGCCGAATACCCCGACCCGCCCGTCTGGGTCGGCGAGCTCTACCTCGAACTGCACCGCGCCACCCTCACCAGCCAGGCGCAGACCAAGCGCGGCAACCGGCGCAGCGAACACCTGCTGCGCGAGGCCGAGCTGTGGGCCGCGACGGCCGCGGTACGGACCGGGTTCCCCTACCCCTACGAGCAGTTGGACCGGATCTGGAAGACGGTCCTGCTCCACCAGTTCCACGACATCCTGCCCGGCTCGTCCATCGCCTGGGTGCACCGCGAGGCCCGCGAGACCTACGCACGGCTGGCCGGGGAACTGGAGGACGTGATCGGCGCGGCGCAGCGGGCCCTGGCGGGGGAGGGGACCCGGGAGCTGGTCTTCAACTCCGCTCCGCACGCCCGCCGCGGAGTCCCGGCCGGGAGCGCCTCGGCGCAGGCCGTCCGGGGCGGTACCGCGACCCCCGTCCCGCGCGAGGGCGGCGGCTACGTGCTCGACAACCACCTGCTGCGGGTCGAGATCGACGGCCGGGGACTGGTGGTCTCGGCGTACGACAGGGCCGCGGACCGGGAGGCGATCGCACCCGGACAGGCCGCCAACCTGCTCCAGCTGCACCCCGACTTCCCCAACCAGTGGGACGCGTGGGACGTGGACGCCTTCTACCGCAACGTCGGCAGCGACCTCACCGAAGTGACCGCACTGGAGGTCCAGGGCGGTGCGGTGCGCGTCGAGCGGGTCTTCGGCGGCTCCCGCGTCACCCAGCTGCTGTCGGTCCCCGCGGACGCCAAACGCCTCGACATCGACACCGAGGTGGACTGGCACGAGACCGAGCGCTTCCTGAAGCTCGCCTTCCCGCTCGACGTCAAGGCCGACCGGTACGCCTCCGAGACCCAGTTCGGGCACGTCCACCGGCCCACCCACCAGAACACCAGCTGGGAATGGGCCAAGTTCGAGGCCTGCAACCACCGCTTCGTGCACCTCGACGAACCGGGCTGGGGCGTCGCCGTCGTCAACGACGCGACCTACGGTCACGACGTGACCCGCGCCGTACGCACCGACGGGGGCACGACCACCACCGTACGGGCGTCACTGCTGCGCGCGCCCCGCTACCCGGACCCGGAGACCGACCAGGGAGTGCACCGCTTCCACCACGCCCTGGTGCCCGGCGCGACCGTCGGCGACGCCGTCCGTGAGGGCTACCGGGCCAACCTCCCCGAGCGCCGGGTCACCGGAGCCGCCGCCGAGGTGACGCCGCTGGTGACCGTGGACAACGAGGCCGTCGTCGTCAGCGCTGTGAAGCTGGCCGACGACCGCAGCGGCGACCTCGTGGTCCGGCTGTACGAAGCGCACGGAGGCCGGGCCCGCGCCACCGTCCGCAGCAGCGGCTTCGCGGCGGACCGGGCCGTCCGCACGGACCTGCTGGAGCGCCCGCTCACGGACACCGAGCCGCCCGCCACGGCGGACGGCGCGGTCGTCCTCGCCCTGCGGCCGTTCCAGCTGGTGACGCTGCGGCTGCCGCGCGCGTGACCTGACGGTGCGGCACTGGGCCCGGCGCGTCCGCCGGGCCCGGTGCCGCATCCGTATCCGCTTCCGTTTCCGTACGGACCGAAAGAGGACCCAGCACCATGACAGTCCCCCCGTCCGACCGGCCCACGGCCGTGTCCGTCATGGACCCCGTCGTCGCCGGCCAGGTGCTCCCCGCGGAGCTGCGTGACCGGCTCGCCGGGCACGTCCGGCTCGCCCCCGGCCCGGTGGGGGCGGTGTTCCCCGCCGCGTTCGCCGAGGCGGAGGTGCTGATCAGCGGCTGGGGCTGCCCGCGCCTGACCGCGGACGTACTGGCGAAGGCACCCCGGCTGCGGGCCGTGGTGCACGCCGCCGGCACCGTCAAGGGGCTGGTGACCGACGCGGTCTGGGAGCGCGGCATCGTGGTGTCGTCGGCGGCCGACGCCAACGCCGGTCCCGTCGCCGCCTACACCCTGGCCCTTGTCACGCTCGCCGCCCGGCGCACGCTGACCATGGCGGCCGGCTACGGCGCCGGGTGGCCGGCCTTCGAGAGCCGTACCGGCGCCGACGGCAGCACGGTGGGCATCGTCGGCGCCTCCCGCATCGGGCGCGCGGTGCTGGCCGGGCTGCGCCGGTCCGACGCGGGCCACCGGCTGCTGCTGAGCGACCCGTACGTCACCGACGAACAGGCGCGCCGGCTGGGCGCGGAGCGGGTCGGACTGGCCGAACTGTGCCGCCGCTCGGCGGTGGTGAGCGTGCACGCGCCGCTGCTGCCGGAGACGACCGGTCTGCTGGACGCCGGGATGCTCGGCCTGATCCCGGACGGCGGCGTGCTCGTCAACACGGCCCGCGGCGCCATCGTCGACACGGAGGCGCTGACCCGCGAGTGCGCGTCCGGCCGGCTGGAGGCGTACCTCGACGTGACGGACCCCGAACCGCTGCCGCCGGGCCACCCCCTGCTGTCCCTGCCCAACGTGCTGGTCACCCCGCACATCGCCGGCGCCCAGGGCAGCGAGGTGGGCCGGCTGGGCCGGTACGCGGTCGCGGAGGTCGAGCGCTGGGCGGCCGGCGAGCCACTGCTCGGGGAGGTGACCCGGGAGGCGCTGCACCGACTGGCCTGACCGGGCCGTTCCGAGCGTGGCCGCCGTGACGCTCTCAGTCCTCCGCCACCCGGACGATCGTCCGGCCGGGCGTGCGCTTGTCCGGGGTGAACGCGGCGATCGCCTCGGCCAGCGGCAGGACCGCGCCGACGATCGGCGCGAGGCGCCCGTCCCGCACCCGTGCGGCGAGGTCGGCGAGGCGTGCGCGGTCGGGTTCGACGACGAAGAAGACCGCCCGCCCGTCCGCGGGGTGCACGGTGACCGGACGGGCGATGGTGACCAGCGTGCCGCCGGGGCGGACCAGCGCCGTGGAGCGGTCGAGGATCTCGCCGCCGATCACGTCGAACACCACGTCGACCTCGCCGATGTCCTCCAGCCGCTCGGCCTGGAGGTCCACGAAGGTGTCCACGCCCAGGTCGCCGGCGAGGTCGCGGTCGGCCGCCCGGCCGGTGCCGATCACCCGCGCGCCCGCCTCCCGGGCCAGCTGTACGGCGACCGAGCCGACACCGCCCGCGGCACCGTGGATCAGCACGGTCTGCCCGGTGGTCAGGCGGCCGTGGTCGAACAGCCCCTGCCAGGCGGTGAGCCCGGAGACCGGCAGGGCGGCGGCCGTGACGTGGTCGACGTCGGCCGGGAGCGGGGCGAGGTTGCGGGCCTCGACGGCGGTGTACTCGGCGAGTGTGCCGTCGCGGGCCCAGTCGGCGAGCCCGAACACCCGCTGGCCGACGGTCAGTCCGGTGGTCCCGTAGCCCAGCGCGGTGACCACGCCGGACAGCTCGTGACCGGGCACGCTCGGCGTGCGGTCGCGGCCGGCCCGGTCGGTCCAGGTGGCGGGCCAGGTCAGCTCGCCGGGCGTGAACCCGGCGGCGTGCACGCGCACGATCACGTCGTTCTCGGCGGCGTGCGGATGCGGCAGCTCGGTGAGGGCCAGGCCGCCGACTCCGGCGTCGCGGTCCTTGACGGTGATGGCTCGCATGAGGGGTTCCTCTGGGGAGGTGGGGGGAGTCGGGGCGACGGACAAGCCACGCCCGTCGTGACCCATCTCAGCGCCTGGCGCCCGGCCCTGCCACCGCAGACGGCGGCGGGCCGGGGTGAGCGGCGGGCGCTGCTGTCGTCACGCTCTCGACTCTATGCCGGAACCGGCCCGGAACCCTGGGCCACTTTCCGCCCTGCGGCGCGGGCCACTTCGCCCCACGTTCCGCGCGCCCCGCGCACCGGCGGTCATCCCGCCGGCCGCCCCCGCTCCTCCCGTAAGCCGCAAGCCCGCCCACGAATTTACCCGCCGGAAGCATTGACGTTAGCCCATCGATTGGATTTACATACTCGTGCCGGTCCGGGGTGGCCGGAACACGCCCGTCTCACGTCTCTCGGCGAAAGGGCTCCCTCGTCATGACAACTCTGCACCAACCGGTCGCTCGTCCGGCCGAGGAGGGCGGGCCACCGGGCAGGGACCGCCCGAGGCCGAGGCGACCGGGACGCCGCCGCGACCTGAGCCTGTTCTGGTTCGTGATACCGGGTCTCGTGGTCCTGCTGCTGTTCCACTACATCCCGCTGCTCGGCAACATCATCGCGTTCCAGGACTACCAGCCGTACATCGGCATCATGCACAGCCCGTGGAGCGGGCTGAAGAACTTCGACGTGCTGTTCAACGGTGACGAGCAGTTCCTGCACGCGCTGGTCAACACCCTCGAACTCACCCTGATCCAGGTCGTGTTCGTCTTCCCCGCGCCGATCCTCCTGGCGCTCGCCCTCAACAGCCTGGTCAGCGAACGCGTCAAGAAGTGGGTGCAGAACGTCCTGTACCTGCCGCACTTCCTGTCCTGGGTGGTCGTCGTCTCCCTGTTCCAGCAACTGCTGGGCGGCAGCGGCATGCTCAACCTGTTCCTCCAGGCCCACTCCATGGGCACCTGGAACATCATCGGCAACCCCGACCTGTTCAAGACGCTGCTCACCTCCCAGGTCATCTGGAAGGACACCGGCTGGGGCACGATCCTCTTCCTCGCCGCCCTCTCCCGGGTCGACAACAACCTCTACGAGGCGGCCGCCATGGACGGCGCCAGCCGTTTTCGGCAGACCTGGCACGTCACCCTGCCGGCCCTGCGCGGCCTGGTGATCCTGCTGCTGATCCTCCGGCTCGGCGACGCGCTGTCCGTCGGCTTCGAGCAGATCCTGCTCCAGCAGACCGGCGTCGGCCTGGACAACAGCGAGGTGCTGGACACCTACGTCTACAACCACGGCCTGATCGCCGGCGACTGGGGGGTCAGCGCCGCCGTCGGACTGGTCAAGGGCCTGGTCGGCGTGGTGCTCGTGCTGGGCGCCAACAAGATCGCCCACCTGTTCGGGGAAGAAGGTGTCTACCGGTCATGACAACGCTGTCGCCGACCCGTCCCGTGCGCCGCGGACCGCGCCGCGCCTACAGCGCCATCCCGGGGGAGACCCCGGGCACCCTGCCCTGGCGCACCGCCAAGTCGCTGATCCTGCTGATCTGCGTGGTCCTGGTGGTCCTGCCGTTCGTGGCGATCGTCTCGACCTCGCTCGCGGACTCCGCCCAGGTCACCAAGGCGGGCGGCTACGTCCTGTGGCCCCACCACCCCACCGTCCTCGCCTACAGGGCGCTGCTCAACGGCGGGATCGTCTCCAAGGCCATGCTCGTCAGCGTCGGCGTCACCGTCGTCGGCACGGCCCTCAGCCTGGTCTCGTCCATCATGCTGGCGTACGGCCTCAGCCGCCCCGGGTCCTTCGGGCACAAGCCCGTGCTGCTCCTGCTGCTCCTGTCGATGCTGTTCGTGCCGGGTGTCATCCCCAGCTACCTGATGGTCAAGCAGCTCGGGCTGATCAACAGCTACTGGTCGCTGATCCTGCCCTCCATGATCAACGCGTTCAACGTGATCGTGCTGCGCTCCTTCTTCATGAGCCTGCCCGGCGAACTCATCGACGCGGCCCGCATCGACGGCGCCTCCGAGTGGAAGATCCTCACCAGGCTGGTCCTGCCGCTGTCCAAGGCGTCCGTCGCCGTCATCGGCCTGTTCTACGCGGTGACGTACTGGAACGCCTTCTTCAACGCCCTGCTGTACATGAACGACGCCTCGAAGTGGCCCATGCAGATGGTGCTGCGCACCTACGTCGTCAACAACGCGGCGCTCAGCGGCGGTCAGGTGGACGTCGCGGCCGGCGCGCCGCTGCCGCCGACCCAGTCGCTGCAGGCGGCGATCCTGGTTCTGTCGATCGTGCCCATCGTGGTCATCTACCCCTTCCTGCAGCGGCACATGAACAAGGGCGTGATGGTCGGGGCGGTGAAGGGATGAACACCCCCGTGAACACGCCCGTGAACACCCCCAGGAACCGCGGATCCCTGAGCCGGCGTGGATTTCTCGCCTCCGCCGCCGGTGTCACGGCGGGGCTGACCCTGGCCGGCTGCGGGGACTACCGCCCGGCCACCGCCCGGGAGGCCAACGCCCAGGCCCGGCTGCCGACCTACCTTCCGTTCAAGGGCGTGGCGACGTCCATGCCGGCCACCGCCGACGGCGTCGCACCCGGCTACCTGAACTATCCGGCCGACCCCGTCAGGGCCTTCCCGGACGGGCCGCCCGCCAAGGGCCCCGCCATCGACATCATGACGCTGATCTTCAACCCGGTACCGCCGCCCGAGGGGCGCAACGTCCTGTGGCAGAACCTGAACAGAAGCGTCGGCTGCGACCTCAACTTCGGGATCACCCCGGTCGGCGACTACCCGGCCAAGTTCGCCGTGACCATCGCGGCCGGCGACCTGCCCGACGCGATGCTGATGCTACGGCCGGACCAGAACTCCGCGGCCACCCCGGACATGCTGGACACCCTCTTCGAGGACCTCACCCCGCACCTGTCCGGCGACAGCATCCGCGACTACCCCTACCTCGCCAACATCCCCACCGCCTCCTGGGCGCCCTGCGTGCGCAACGGCGGCATCTACGCGCTGCCGATGCCCCGCCCGCTCTCCGGCGGCCCCACCTACACCCGGCTCGACCTGATCAGGAAGCGCGGGCTCGACCCGAACCCGAAGAACTGGACCGAGTTCGTCCAGCTGTGCAAGGACGTCACGGACCCGAAGCGCAACCAGTACGCCCTGGGCGACAGCATCACCGCCTGGAACCTCGTCATGCAGATGCTGAAGGCCCCCAACAACTGGCGTGAGGAGAACGGCAGGTTCACCTGGTACTACGAGACCGACGAGGCCAAGCAGGCGCTGGACGCCGTCCGCCGGCTCACCAAGGCCGGGTACATGCATCCCGACTCGTACAGCGTGCTCAACAAGGCCAAGGACTGGTTCGGCGGCGGACAGACCGTCATGAACCCCGACGCGCCCGCCGCGTGGAACGACTACTACACCAACTACGCCCCGGCCACGGGGGGCTTCGAGCTCGGCTACATGATGGCGCCCGGCTACGACGGCGGCGCGGGCGGTCAGTGGCAGGGCTCCGCCAACTACGCCACGCTCATCGTCAAGAAGGCGCCCAAGTCCCGTATCCAGCAGATCCTGCGCGCCATGAACGCCCTCGCGGCCCCCTTCGGCACGGACGCCTACCTGCTGCGCAAGTACGGGGTCCGCGGCCCGGACCACACCCTGAAGGGCACCGACCCGGTCCTCACCCCGCAGGGCCAGGCCGAGGCCACCCTGCCCACCATCTTCGCGACGGACGCGCCGTTCACGCTGTACTACCCGGCCAGGCCGGACATCGTGCACGAGCAGTACGCCTTCCAGAAGGAAGCCGTCGAGGTGCTGATCCCCAACCCCGCCGAGCCGCTGTACTCGCCGACGGACTCCAAGAAGTCCAAGCTGTTCGGCACGCTCCTGGACGACACCCGCAAGGGCATCATGCAGGGCCGGCTCCCGCTCAAGGCGTGGGACGACGCGATGAAGAACTGGCGCACGGAGGCCGGCGATCAGATCCGCGCCGAGTTCGAACAGGCATGGGAGACCCGGAACTCATGAACCGCACACCAGCCGAGGACCGCGCCCACTGGGAGTCGACCGCGGACCGGATGCTGCTCGCCGTCCGGCCGTACGCCACCGAGGACCACGCGCTGGTCCGGCTCCCCGGAGTGCCCAGCGCCAACGGCACGCTCAGCGACGGCCTGGAGGGGTTCGCCCGTACGTTCCTGCTGGCCGGTCTCCGGCTGGCGGGGGCGGGCGGGGCCGACCCGCACGACCTGGCCGGCTGGTACGCGGCCGGCCTGGCCGCCGGCACCGACCCGGACCACCCGGACCGCTGGCCCACCTTCGCCGAGCGCAACCAGGCCAAGGTCGAGGCCGCCTCCATCGCCCTCGCCCTGCACGAGACCCGGCCCTGGATCTGGGACCGCCTCGACGACCGGGTCAGACAGCGGATCCTCGACTGGCTCGCCCCGATGGTCGGCGACGCCATGCCCGGCAACAACTGGATCTGGTTCCAGGGCGTCACCGAGGCCTTCGCCCGCACGGTCGGCGGAGAGTGGCGCCGGCAGGACCTGGACCGGGTCATCGCGCTCACCGACGGCTGGTACGCGGGCGACGGCTGGTACTCCGACGGCCTCACGGGCGGCGAGCGGCGCAACTTCGACCACTACAACGGCTGGGCCATGCACCTCTACCCGCTGTGGTTCTGCCGCATCCTCGGCGCCGCCGCGCCCGCCGGACTCCTCGACCGCTACCGGGCCCGGCTGCACCGCTTCCTGGAAGACCAGCGCCTGCTGATCGGCGCCAACGGCTCGCCGCTGATCCAGGGCCGCTCGCTCACCTACCGGCACGCGGCGCTCGCCCCGCTGTGGACCGGCGCCCTGTTCGACGCCACCCCGCTGGCGCCGGGGGAGACCCGGGCCCTCGCCAACCGCATGCTCGACCACTTCGGCACCGACGCCGACGGCCTGCTCACCCTCGGCTGGCGACGCCCGTTCCGCGGCATCCTCCAGGTGTACTCCGGCCCCGCCTCCCCGTACTGGGCGGCGAAGGGCTTCATCGGTCTGCTGCTGCCGCCCGACCACCCGGTGTGGACCGAGCCGGAGCACCAACTCGCCGTGGAACAAGGGGACTTCACGCGCCCCCTGGCCGCCCCCGGCTGGCTGGTCTCCGGTACCGCCGCCGACGGTGTCGTACGCGTCGTCAACCACGGCGGCGACCACGCCGACCCGTCCCGCCCGCACGCGGACGACCCCTGCTACGCGCGGTTCGCCTACTCGACGCACACCGCGCCCGAGACCCCCGGTGACCCCACCGTCCCCGGCGGGAGCGCGGCCGCCGACCCGCTCGACAACGCGGTCGTGCTGCTGGACGCCGCGGGCCGCGCCTCGCACCGGCGCCCGGCGACCAGGGTGTCCCTCGACGGAGCCACGGCCGTCTCCCGCTCCCGCGCGCACTGGCCCGTGGACGCGACCTGGGACCCGTTCGGCGGCCCCGACACCCGCTACACCCCGGGACCCTGGATCACCGTGGGGTCCGCGCTGCGCGGTCCGGTCGAGGTACGGGCCGTACGCGTCGACGGCGACCCCGGCGACGGGCACGTGCTGCGCGTCGGCGGTTGGGCCCTGGCCGGCCGGGCGGACGGCGGCCCCACCAGGAGCACCGGCGACGACCACGGCGCGGCCGCCGAGGCCGTCGGCGCCGCCGCCCGGGTCGCCGGCGACGACGGGCTGGTCTCGCTCGTCGTGGGCGAACGGGGCCTGCCGCGGGCCGCCGTGGCCGTCGGCGTCGACAGCAACGCGCTCGGCTCCCCGTCCGCCACCCCCTTCGCGGAGACCGCGGGGCCCGTCGCCCACGGCACCCTGCACATCGCCCTGATCCACCTCGGCGGCACCGACCCCACCGCCCTGCCCCAGGTCACCGCCCGCGCCGAGGGCACCACCCTGCTCGCGGACGTGATCTGGCCGGACGGCACCCGGGACACCCTCCGGCTGCCCCACCCCGAGCACGACGTACGGAAGGACCAGCACCGTGCATGACGACCGCCGGATCACCGAGACCCGAATCCGCAAACTGCTGGACCGGGTCGTCCGCCCCGCCCTCTACAGCGCCGTACGCCCCTTCGAGCTGAGCGCCTGGTTCGTGGACGGCGAACCGGTCCCCGTCGCCGACGCGCTGCGCGCCGACTACGCACCCTTCACGCTCGGCTCCGCCTGGGGCGGCCCCTGGGCGACGACCTGGCTGCGGGCGAGCGCGGAGATCCCCGCGGAGTGGGCGGGCCGGCGCGTCGAGGCCGTCTTCGACCTGGACTTCGACCTGACCAAGGGACCCGGCGGTCAGGCGGAGGGCCTGGTCCACGACGCCCAGGGGGCGCCGATCCAGGGCCTGCACCCGTACAACCGGACCGTGCTCCTGGCCGGCTCCGCCACCGGCGGCGACCGGGTCGATCTGCTGGTCGAACTGGCCGCCAACCCGCCGATCGTCGCCAGCGCGAGCGTGGGCGTCCACTACGGCTCGCCCGACACCGCGGGCACCGCACCCCTCTACCGGCTCGTCCAGGCCGAGATCGCGGTGCGCGAGGACGAGGTGTGGCACCTCGTCCACGACATCGAGGTCCTCGACGAGCTGATGCACGAACTGCCGGCCGGATCCAGCCGGCGGCACGAGATCCTGCACGCGCTGCGCCGGGCCGCCGACGCCGTCGACCCGGCGGACGTGGCGAGGACGGCAGCCGCGGCCCGGGAGCGGCTGGCCGAGGTGCTGTCCCGGCCCGCGCACGCCTCCGCGCACACCGTCGCCGCCGTCGGTCACGCCCACATCGACTCGGCGTGGCTGTGGCCGGTGCGCGAGACCGTGCGCAAGTGCGCCCGCACCTTCACCAACATGACCACGCTCGCGCAGGAGTACCCCGAGCTGGTCTTCGCCTGCTCCTCGGCGCAGCAGTACGCGTGGATGAAGGAGCAGCGCCCGGAGATCTTCGCCCGGATGAAGAAGGCCGCGGCCGACGGGAACTGGGTGCCGGTCGGCGGCATGTGGGTGGAGGCGGACGGCAATCTGCCCGGCGGCGAGGCACTCGCCCGCCAACTCGTGTACGGGCGGCGCTTCTTCGCGGAGGAGTTCGGCGTCGAGCAGAACGGCGTGTGGCTGCCCGACTCCTTCGGTTACACCGCCGCCTATCCGCAGCTCGCCAGGCTCGCCGGAGCCCGGTGGTTCCTCACCCAGAAGCTCTCCTGGAACGAGACGAACAGGCTGCCGCACCACACCTTCGCCTGGGAGGGCATCGACGGCACCCGGATCTTCACCCACTTCCCGCCCGTGGACAGCTACGTCGCCTCCCTCACGGCGGGCGAACTCGCCCACGCCGAACGCAACTTCGCCGACAAGGGGGTGGCCACCCGGTCGCTGGCCCCGTTCGGCCACGGCGACGGCGGGGGCGGTCCCACCCGCTCGATGCTGGAGAAGGCCCGCCGGCTGCGCGACCTGGAAGGCTCCCCGAAGGTCGTCATCGAGTCGCCGGACACGTTCTTCGACGCGGCCCGCGCCGAGTACAAGGACCAGCTTCCCGTGTGGCGCGGCGAGTTGTACCTGGAGAACCATCGCGGCACCTACACCAGCCAGGCCCGCACCAAGCGCGGCAACCGCCGCAGCGAGGCGCTGCTGCGCGAGGCCGAGCTGTGGGCCGCCACCGCCGCCGTCCGGGCCGGGGCGCCGTACCCGTACGAGCGGCTGGAGTCGCTGTGGCGGCGGGTGCTGCTCAACCAGTTCCACGACATCCTCCCCGGCTCCTCCATCGCCTGGGTGCACCGGCAGGCGGAACGGGAGTACGCGGAGATCCACGCGGAGCTGGAGACGCTGATCGCCGAGGCCGTGGCCTTCCTGCCCGGCCCGCCGGCCCTCCTCAACGCCGGGCCGTACCCGCGCCGCGAGGTCGCCGTGGTCCCCGAATTCCCCGGTGGCCAGCGGCTGTCGGACGGCCGTACCGCCGTCCTCGCCGAGGCCGGCGCGCTCGCCTCCGGCTCCACGGTCGACGAGCACCACGGATCGGTCACCGCCACCGCGCGCGACGGCGGCTTCGTCCTCGGCAACGGGGTGCTGACCGTCGTCGTCGACAGCCGTGGCCTCCTCACCTCGGTGTACGACCAGGCGGCGCGGCGCGAGGCGATCGCCCCCGGAGCCGCCGGCAACCTCCTCCAGCTCCACCCGGACGACCCCAACCTGTGGTCGGCGTGGAACCTCGACCCCTACTACCGGGACACCGTGCGCGACCTGGACGAGGCCGAGTCGGTGACACTCGTGGACGCGGGGCCGCTGCTCGCGTCGGTCCGGGTCGAGCGCGCGCACGGCTCCTCGCGGTTCGTGCAGCACATCGAGGTGGCCGCCGAGAGCCGTCAGGTGACCGTCCGCAACGACATCGACTGGCAGGAGCGGGACACCGTGCTCAAGGCGGCCTGGCCGCTGGACGTGCACGCGGACCAGGAGAGCGCCGAGATCCAGTTCGGGCACGTCCGGCGGCCCACCCACGAGAACACCAGCTGGGACGCGGCCCGCTTCGAACTGTGGGCGCACCGCTGGGTGCACGTGGGCGAACGACACTGGGGCGCCGCCCTGCTCACCGACTCCACGTACGGGCACGACGTCCGCCGCGACACCCGCGACGACGGGGGTACGACCACCACCCTCCGGCTCTCCCTCCTGCGGGCCCCGCACAGCCCCGACCCGCAGGCCGACCGCGGCCGGCACAGCTTCGGCTACGCGCTGCTCACCGGCGCCGGCGCCGGCGTCGAGGAGGCCGTGGCCGGCGGCTACGCCCTGAACCTGCCGCTGCGGCCCGCGCCGGCCGCGGCCCGGGCGCTGGTCGCCCTGGACACCACCGATGTCGTGGTGGAGTCGGTCAAGCTCGCCGACGACCGCAGCGGCGACGTCGTCGTGCGCCTGTACGAGGCCTGCGGGGGAGCGGTCCGGGCCCGCCTCACGGCGGGCTTCGCGACCGCCGCCGTCCACGACTGCGACCTGCTGGAGCGGCCGGAACAGGAACTGCCCCAGGTCTCCGGCGAAGCCGCCGTCGACCTCGGGTTCCGGCCGTTCCAGATCCGGACCCTGCGGCTGCGCCCGGCCGGCGGATCCCCGACAGGAGTCTGACGTGTACGCGCACAGAGCATTCGTGTCCGCGGGGCCGTGCCCTAACATTCCACCAACCGAATGCGTCGGAGGGGCGGGCGCGGGGCGCCGCCGGCCGAGGCAGGGAGAAGCACGTTGACCAGCACGACGGGGAGCACGGCGAGCACCGGGCAGCCCACCATCCGGCGCGGTACCAACCTGCCGCGCCTCGGCGACTTCAACGAGTCCGTGATCCTGGACGCCATCCGCCGGCACCCCACGGGCCTGAGCCGGGTGGAACTCGCCCAGGCCACCGGGCTGTCCGCGCAGACCGTCTCGAACATCACGCGCCGGCTGCTCGACGGGGGCGTCGCCCGGGAGTCGGGCAAGCAGAGCACCGGCAGCGGAAAGCCCCGCACGCTGCTCGAGATCGTCCCCGCGGCCCGGTACGCGGTCGGGGTGCACCTCGACCCCGCGGTCATCACCTGCGTCCTGGTCGACCTGCTCGGCACCGTGGTGGCCCAGCGCAGCGTGGTGACACCGAGCGGCGGCGACACCGACGCCATCGCCGCGGACATGGCGGCCTCGGTCTCCGCGATCGTCGCCGAGTCGGGCGCCGACCGGGAGCGGGTCCTCGGCCTCGGCATCGCCGCCCCCGGCCCCATCGACGCGGCCGCCGGCTGGGTCGTGGACCCGCCCGAGCTGCCCGGCTGGGGCCGCTACCCGCTGCGCGACAGGCTCAGCGAGGCGACCGGGTTCCCGGCACTGCTCGACAAGGACGTCACGGCCGCCGTCGTCGCCGAGCGCTGGACCGGAGCGGCCACCGACAGCCGCAACCTGCTCTTCTTCTACCTCGGCACCGGATCCGGCATGGGCCTGGTGGTGGAGGACACCGTGCTGCGCGGGGTCTCCGGGAACGCGGGCGAGGTCGGCGGCCTCGGCGCCGCCTCCTCGACGAAGACGCTCGTCGAGGAGGGCGTCGCCCTGGGCGTGCTCGGCGCCGAGTACACGGTGACGAACCCGGCCGACGCCCAGCGCGGTCTGGAACGGCTCGTGGAACTCGCCGCCGCGGGCGACTCACAGGCGGACGGCATCATCGAGCGTCTCGCGATCCGGATCGGCCGGGGCGTCTGCGCGGCGGCGACCCTCCTGGACATCGACACCATCGTGTTCGGCGGACCGACCTGGAAGCTGCTCGCCGACCGGCTGCTGCCCGTCATCGAACCCATGGTCGCCCGCTCCCCGTTCGTGAAGCCGACCCACCCCACGGTGGTCGTCTCCACCACCCTCGGCGAGAACGTCGCCGCCGTGGGCGCGGCCTCCCTCGTCCTCGACCAGGCGCTCTCCGCCCAGCCCAGGTCACTGCTGCTGGGCTGAGACCCGACCCGACGGGGCCGTACCGGAGCACCCGGCTGCGGCCCCCCGGTCGAGAGCGTGTTCGCTCCGTAGTCGCCGACGAAAAAACACGTGGACCGAGCGACCGTCGTCGCGGGACACTTCCCTTACCTGACCTGCCGATTCCAGGCCGCCGCGGACCATGCGGCGGCCGACTCGGCATGCCGTGCGACGACTACACAGGGTTGAGATGACATCCTCTGTCGATTTACCTGCGACGGGACCACGCAAGGGCGCGGTGCTGCTCGCCCTTCGCTACTACGGACGGGAGCTGGCCCGGCTCAAGCGGTTCACGCTGCCCGGGTTGCTGCTGCCGGCGCTCGGCAACATCGGAATCAACTACGTGGCCCCGCTGGTCGTGGCCAAGCTGATCGGCCGGATCGCCGACGGCCACGGCCTGGGCTTCGGCGCCACACTGCCGTACGTCCTCGGCTTCGCCGGTGTCCTGCTGCTGGCGGAGGTGTTCTGGCGGGTGGGTCTGCACTGCCTGAACCGTATGGACGCCCTCGGCATCGAGCACTTGTACGTCATCGGCATGGACGAACTGTTCGCGAAGGACGCCGCGTTCTTCCACGACAACTTCGCGGGATCGCTCACCAAGCGGGTGCTGAGCTTCGCCACCCGCTTCGAGGAGTTCGGCGACACGCTGACCTTCAACATCGTCGGCAGCTTCGTGCCGCTGGCGTTCGGTTCGGTGGTGCTGTGGCGGTACCAGCCGCTGCTCGTCGTCGCGCTCCTCGCGATGATCGCGGTGACGGCGGGGTGCGTGTTCCCGCTGATCCGCCGCCGCCAGCGGCTCGTCGACCAGCGCGAGGAGGCGATCGCCCGGGTGTCCGGGCATGTCGCCGACAGCCTGATGAACATGGACACGGTCCGGGCGTTCGCCGCCGAGAGGCGGGAGGCCGCCGAACACCGGTCGAGGGTCGCCGAGTCGAGGCGGCGCACCCTGCGCTCCTGGGACTACGGCAACCTGCGCATCGACACGTTCGTCGCGCCGATGTCCGTGGCGACCAACGCGGTGGGCCTGCTGCTCGCGGTGGCGCTGGCGGGCGGCGGGCACAGCGTGGAGGCGGTCGTGGTCGCCTTCACCTATTACACCAACGCGACCCGGATCATGTTCGAGTTCAACCAGATCTACCGGCGCATGGAAAGCTCCATGACGGAGGCTGCCCAGTTCACCGAGTTGCTCCTTGAACCGCCGACCGTCATCGACCCCCCGGCCCCGGAGCCGCTCGCGCCCCGGGCCGCCGACGTCCGCTTCGAGAAGGTCTCCTTCACCCACGCGGGCGCCAAACCGCTGTTCGAGGGGCTGGAGCTGGACGTGCCCAGCGGGTCGAAGTTCGGGTTCGTCGGCCGGTCGGGCGGCGGCAAGACCACGCTGACCCGGCTGCTGCTGCGGATGACCGACATCGACGCCGGCCGGATCATGATCGGTGGCCAGGACATCAGCCGGCTGCGCCAGGCCGACCTGCGCAGCCAGATCGCCTACGTCCCGCAGGACCCGGCGATGTTCCACCGCACCCTGCGGGACAACATCGCCTTCGCCCGGCCGGACGCCACCGACGCCGAGATCCGGCTGGCCGCCGAGGCCGCGCACGTCACGGAGTTCGCCGACGCGCTGCCGGACGGGTTCGGGACCATGGTGGGGGAGCGAGGCGTCAAGCTCTCCGGCGGCCAGCGCCAGCGGGTCGCCCTGGCCCGGGCGATCCTCAGGGACGCCCCGATCCTGCTCCTGGACGAGGCGACCAGCGCGTTGGACTCCGAGAGCGAGATCCTCGTCCAGGAGGCGCTGTGGCGGCTCATGGAGGGCCGCACGGCACTGGTGGTGGCGCACCGCCTGAGCACGGTCGCCTCCATGGACCGGCTGGTGGTCCTCGACCGCGGCCGGATCGTCGAGCAGGGCACGCACCACGAACTGCTCGCCGCGGAGGGTGCCTACGCCAAGCTGTGGCAGCACCAGTCGGGCGGGTTCCTGGACGAGGGACCTCGGCCGGCCGAAGTGCACTAGGCGCTTCGCTGGAGGGACCGGGGGTGCGTTGTCGGTTGGCTGCGGCACCGTCGTGGCTGGTCGCGCAGTTCCTCTCCCAGCCTTCGGCTGGGGGTACCCCCAGCGCCCCTTCGGGGGCGCTGCCGCGGGCGGGTGGTAGACAGGTGACCATGAGCCACCTGAACGCCCTCGCCCGCCCGGCGGGACTGCGATGACCGCCGGCATCGACACCCCCGACCGCCGGGGCCGCACCGGCCTCGACCGGACCGGTCTGGATCTGACCGGCAACCCGCGCGTGAAGGTCCGGGAGGTGAAGCTCCTGTCCAGTCACTGGTACGTCGAGCGGGCCACCACCTTCGACCTCCAGCACGCCGACGGCACCTGGCACACCGAGGAACGCGAGACCCACGACCGCGGCAACGGCGCCACGCTCCTCCTCTACGACGCCGAGCGCGAAACCGTCCTGCTCACCCGTCAGTTCCGGTTCCCGGCGTACGTCAACGGCCACCCCGACGGCATGCTGGTCGAGACCCCGGCGGGCCTCCTGGACGACGAGGCCGAGCATCCCGAGCACGCGGTCCGCCGCGAGGTCGTCGAGGAGACCGGCCACACCGTCGGCGAGGTCGAGCACGTCTTCGACGTCTACATGAGCCCGGGTTCGGTCACGGAGCGGATCTCCTTCTACGCGGCCGCCTACGGCCCCTCGACCCGCACGCACGAGGGCGGCGGCCTGGACGAGGAGGGCGAGGACATCGAGATCCTCGAACTCCCCTTCCGCCGGGCCCTGGAGATGATCCGGACCGGCGAGATCGCCGACGCCAAGACGATCATGCTGCTGCAGTGGGCGGCCCTGGACGGACCGTTCGCCGGGCGCCCTTGACTTCGTGCGCACTTCAAGCCGAAGACTCACCACCGTGCACCTGATTCCCCGGGTGCGCGGACGGAGGAGACGGCATGAAGTACCGCACCATCGGCACCGCCCCGAGCACCCGCCGCGAGGTGAGCGTCCTCGCGCTCGGCGCCATGCTGTTCGGGTCCCGGACCGACGAGCAGACCTCCTTCGCCGTCCTCGACCGCTATGTCGAGGCCGGCGGGAACTTCATCGACACGTCCGACAACTACGCCTTCTGGGAGGACGGCGGTCAGGGCGGCCAGAGCGAGGAACTGCTCGGCCGCTGGCGGCGCAGCCGCGGGATCGGCGACGAGGTCGTGATCGCCACCAAGCTCGGCGCCCGCCCCCTCGCCCCCGGCACGAGCTACACCGACAACCCCGAGGGCCTGTCCGCGAAGGTGATCCGGGAGTCGGCCGAGCGCAGCCGCGAACGCCTCGGCGTCGAGAAGCTGGATCTGCTGTACGCCCACATAGAGGACGCGGCCGTCCCGCTCCGCGAGACCGTCGAGGGGTTCGCCGCGCTCGTCGAGGAGGGCACCGTCGGCCTGCTCGGCGCCAGCAACCACGCCGTCTGGCGGCTGGAGCGCGCCCGCGCCCTCGCCGCCGCGGCCGGCCTGCCCGGCTACGAGGTGCTCCAGTACCAGCACAGCTACCTGCGCCCGCGCACCGACATCCCCGGCGACCTGTTCCCGGACGGCAGCCTCGGCTCCGCCGACGCCCAGCTCCGCAGCTACCTGCGCGCGGAGCCGGACGTCACCCTGGTGGCCTACTCACCGCTGCTCAAGGGCGCCTACACCCAGCCCGGCAAAACGCTGCCCGCCGATTTCGACCACCCCGGCACCCCGGCCCGCCTCGCGGCACTGGACGCGGTGGCCGGGGAGACCGGGGCGACCCGCAACCAGGTGGTGCTGGCCTGGCTGCTGGGCGGGCCGCTGCCGGTCGTCCCGCTGGCCGGGGTGTCGTCCGTGGCGCAGCTGGAGGAGAACCTCGCCGCCGTGGACCTGGAGCTCACGCCCGGCCAGCGCGCCCGCCTTGACGCGGCTCACTGACCGCGCGGCTCCCGTACGACGGCGACCTCGCCCGGCGCCACGGTGACCGTGCCGTCGGCCGGCTTGCCGGACAGCAGCTCCACCGAGCCGGGCGCGACCGGGACTTCGGCGCCCTCGCCGGTGTGGTCGATCACGAACACGTAGTCCGCGTCCGCCCCGCGCCGCACGGCGACCTCCACGCCCGCCGGGGCGGTGCGGCCCGCGGCCACGCCCGCCTCGGCACGGATCCGGCCGAGCAGCCCCGCCAGGGTGGCCGGGTCCGGGAGCGTCGCCACGTACCACGCGGTGCCCGAGCCGTAGCCGTGCCGGGTCACCGCTGGTACCCCGGCCAGCGGCCCGTCCGCGTACGACGTCACCGCCGTCGCGCCCGCCAGCCCCACCCGCTCCGACCAGAGCGAGCCGGTGCCGCCCTCGCTCAGCGTCACCCGCTCCTCGGGCAGCAGCGGGAACAGCTCGTCGGTGCGCACGCCCAGCAGCTCCCGGAAGGCGCCCGGGTAACCACCCAGCCGCACATGGCAGTTCTCGTCCACGGCGCCGCTGTGGAAGCCGACGGCGAGGCTGCCGCCGGCCTCCGCGAAGGCGGTCAGGTTCGCCACGCCCATGTCGTCCACCAGGTACAGGCTCGGGGCCAGCACCACCTTGTACGCCGACAGGTCCGCGTCCGGGCGGACGAAGTCCACCGCCACGCCCGCCCGCCACAGCGGCTCGTACCAGGCGCGGACGACGTCCAGGTAGCGCAGCTGCTCGCTCGGCTGCGAGGGCAGCTCCACGGCCCACCGGGCGTCCCAGTCCCAGACGACGGCCACCTCGGCGGTGCCGGTGCTGCCGCGCACCTCGGCGAGTGCCTGGAGATCGGCGCCCAGCCGGACCACGTCCCGCCAGATCTGGCTGTCGGTACCGGCGTGCGGCAGCATCGCCGAGTGCCACTGCTCGGCCCCCGCCTTCGCCGCCCGCCACTGGAAGTAGCAGATGCCGTCCGCGCCGTGCGCCACATGGGCGAGCGCGTTGCGGCGCAACTCGCCCGCGGTCTTCGCCCGGTTGACGGGCTGCCAGTTCACCGCGCCCGTCGAGTGCTCCATCAGCAGCCACGGACCGCCCGCCAGCGACCGCATCAGGTCGCCGCTCAGCGCGATGTCGATCTGCGACTCGGGGTCGGTGGACCGCAGATAGTGGTCGTTGGCCACCACGTCCAGCTCCGGTGCCCAGCGCCAGTAGTCGAGGGCGTCGAAGTTGAACATCACCATGAAGTTGGTGGTGGCCGGGATGGCGGGCGCCGCCTCCCGGAGCACGTCCCGCTCCGCCGTGTACAGCGAGAGGAGTTCGTCCGAGCAGAACCGCCGCCAGTCCAGCTGGTGGGTCGGGTTGGGGACGGCGCCGGTCGCGCGGGGCGGCAGGACCTCGGCCCAGTCGTAGTACCACTGGCTCCAGAAGGTGGTGCCCCAGGCGGCGTTGAGGGCGGCCAGGTCGTCGCCGTACCGGGCCCGCAGCCAGCGGCGGAAGGAGGCCGCGCTGGTGTCGCAGTAGCAGGCCGCGTTGTGGCAGCCGTACTCGTTGTGGACGTGCCACATCCGGACGGCCGGGTGGCTCGCGTACCGGTCGGCGATCGCGCCCGCGATGCGCAGCGCGGCCTCGCGGTAGGCGGGGCTGCTCGGGCAGAACGTCTGACGGCTGCCGTACGACAGGGTGCGGCCGTCGTGGTCCACCGGGAGTGCCTCGGGGTGGGCGCGGAAGAACCAGGCCGGCGGGGCGGCCGTCGGGGTGGCGAGGTCGGCGGCGATGCCGTTCTCGTGCAGCAGGCCGAGGATCCGGTCCATCCGCGAGAAGTCGTAGACGCCCTCGGACGGTTCCATCAGTGCCCACGAGAAGATGCCGACGCTGACCATGTTCACGCCCGCCTCGCGCATCAGGCGGACGTCCTCGTCCCACACCTCCTCGGGCCACTGCTCGGGGTTGTAGTCGCCGCCGTAGACGATGCCCGGGACGGAGAGGGTGCGGTCGCTCATCGGTTGACTCCGGTAACTCCGGTGAGAAGGCGGCGGGTTGTCTCCACGCCCCATTGGTCGAGGGAGAGCAGCCGGTCGCTGGAGGCGACCAGGCCGCCGACGGCCTCCACATGCGCCGCCCAGCGCGCCCGGGTCTCCACGGCCGGGCGGGCCATCAGGCAGTCGGGGTCGTTGACCCAGAGGCGGCCGTGCTGCCACTGGCGGCCGACGCCGGTGAACTCGGCCGGATCCTGGCCCGGTTGGCTGTAGTCGTCGGCCTCGGGTCGGCGGTGCGGAGCCGTGTCCGGGCTGACCCGCATCGCGTCGAACAGCCCGATGGAGGGCAGCATCGGCGCGCCGCAGCCCAGCAGGTAGGCGTCCGCGCCGATCGCCTCCCGGATCAGGCCGACGCCCAGCCGGTACGCCGTGAGCGGGTCCGCGCCCGAGTGCCGTACGCCGTCCATCGCGCCCGCGTAGAGGAAGTCGGCCTTGAAGTAGTCGTAGCCCTCGGTGCGCAGCGTCGCGAAGACGTCGGTGAGGTAGGCGGCGGCGGCCGGGTGGGTGGTGTCCAGGACGTACAGCACATGACCCCAGTTGCGGCCCGCGCGCAGCGGTCTGCCGTCGGGGTCGCGGACCAGCCAGTCCGGGTACGTCTCGGCGAGGTCGCTCGCCGGGTCGACCAGGAAGGGCGCCGTCCAGATGCCCGCCCGGCGGCCGCGGGCGCGGATGGCGTCCGCGATGCCCCGCCGGGAGCGGAAGCGGCCGGAGAGGGTCAGCCAGTCGCCCAGGGCGCTCTGGTAGCCGTCGTCGATCTGCACGACGTCGATCGGCAGGTCGAGGGTGTCCATCGCCCGCAGGTTCTCGTGGATGTCGTCCTCGGTGACGGCCGTGAAGTACTCGTACCAGGAGCACCAGACGGTGGGCGCGGGGCGGGGCGCCGGCACGGCCAGGGCGCCGGCCCAGTCGGCCAGCACGGACTGGATGCCCGTGCCGGTCCACTCCTTGACCGGGCCGTCGGCCTCGACCTCCGCGACCCCGGCCGCCACGGTCAGCCGGACCGACGGCACCTCGTGCAGCGGGTCGGCCGCCGCCCAGAGCCGGACCGGGGAGCCGTCGCCCGGGTCGAGCGCCAGCAGGCCCTCGCCCTGGAAGGCCCCGGCGGGCACCCGGCGGCCGGGGCGGTAGCACACGGTCGCCCAGTTGTCGTTCGTCGGGCGGTACGGGGCCGCGCCGAGGGCGTAGGCGCCACTGGGCGACCAGGACTGCCAGCCCTCCTCGTGGACGCGGGCGGTGCGCGTGTCCACGGGCACGGAGGCGACCGGGGTGAACGGGTTGTGCACGAGGTTCTCTTTCGAAGGGGGCCGGATCAACCCTTGGCGGAGCCCAGGGTCAGACCGCTGACGAACTGCTTCTGGAGCGCGAAGTACACGAGCAGCGTCGGGATCGCGGTGAGCAGGGAACCGGCGGCGACCAGGTTCGGGTCGGTGAAGTACTGGCCGGAGAGGTTGTTCAGCGCCGAGGTGATCGGCATGTTCTCCCCGGTCGAGATCAGCACCAGCGCCCAGAAGAAGTCGTTGTAGATCCAGATCGACAACAGGGTCGCCAGGGCCGCCATCGCCGGCCTGCACAGCGGCAGCGTGACCTGCCAGTACAGCCGCCACACCGACGCGCCGTCCACCAGCGCGGCCTCGGTCAGCTCGTGCGGCAGCGAACGCATGTAGTTGCTGAGCACGAACGCACAGAACCCGGACTGGAACGCCACATGGATCAGCACCAGGCCGAGCGCCGAGTCGTAGAGCTTGCCGCTCGCGGTGATGCCCGGCAGGTTCGTCAGCAGGTACATCCGGTACAGCGGGGTGATGATGACCTGCTGCGGCAGGAGGTTGCCGGCCGTGAAGACCAGCAGCAGGAAGAGGTTGACCCGGAAGTCGAAGCGAGCGACGTAGAACGCGACCATCGACGACAGGAACAGCGTGAGCAGCACGGCCGGGACCGCGATGACCAGCGTGTTCATGAAGTAGTGGGTCATGTCCGACTGCTCGAACGCGTTCTTGAAGTTGTCGAAGTTCAGCGTGTGCGGCCAGGACACGTAACCGCGGTTGCTGGTCTCGCTGTACGGGCGCATGGCCGAGAAGATCGCCCACAGCAGCGGGGCGAGCCACGCCAGGGCCGTGCCGGCCAGGAACACGTGCAGCAGGACACGGGCCGGGCGGATCGGGTTGCGCTGCTTGGGCAGCGCGCTCAGGGTGCTCATGCGCTCCGCTCCTTCCGGAAGGTCGCGATCAGATACGGGATGATCACGATCAGGGAGATGAACAGCAGCACCACCGCGATGGCCGAGCCGTAACCGATGCGGCTGGACTCGCCGATGATGTTGTTGGTCACCAGGATGGAGAGCAACTCGGTGCCCTGGGCGCCCTTGTTGAAGACGAAGACCAGGTCGAAGGCGCGCAGCGCCTCGATGATGGTCACGACCAGGACGATGGTGTTGGTCGGCCGCAGCGTCGGGAAGATGACGTTCTTGAACGTCTGCCACTCGTTGGCGCCGTCCAGCGCCGAGGCCTCCCGCAGCGACGGGTCGACGCTCTTCAGGCCGGCCAGGTACAGGATCATCATGTAGCCGGTGTGCCGCCAGGACGCGGCGACCAGGACCGCCCACAGGTTGAGGTTCGGGTCACCGATCCAGTCGATGTAGTGGCCCGGCTTGTTGGCGCCGATGAGGCTGTTGATCAGGCCCGTGTCCGGGTTGTAGATCAGCTGCCAGACGAACCCGATGCAGGCCAGGGAGATGACGACCGGGAGGAAGAACGCCGTCTGGTAGACCCGGCTGAACCTGATCTTCTTGTCCAGCTGCACGGCCAGGAAGAGGCCGAACGGGGTCGGGATCAGGATGAGGACGACGAACCAGATGACGTTGTGCTGGACGGCCGGCCAGAACTGCGGGTTGTCGGTGAAGAGTTGATGGAAGTTGTCGAGGCCGACCCACTTGATGGAGTCGAACCCGATGCCGTCCCAGGAGGTGAAGGCGAGGAGGATCGAGGCCAGGGCGGTGACCCAGACGAGGAGGACATGGAGGACCGTCGGCACGCCCGCCATGAAGGCGAGGGTGATCCGGTCACGGCGGGTCAGCAGGCGCTTGTGGCCCTGCCGGATCCGCTTCTTCTCGGACGCGCGCCCAGGAGGCGGCACGGCGGCCGCCTCCTGGGACTTCGTGGGGGTGTCGGTCGACATTCGGGAACTCACTCGGACGCGAAGATCGTCTTCTTCTGGCGCTCGATGGACGAGAGCAGGCTGTCGATCCCCTTGGGGTTCTGCAGGAACTTCTGCAGACCGGGCTGCATCACCGTGGAGGTGAAGTCCGGGCGGGAGTCGCGGTCCATGAACTGGGTGAGGCTCTTGGCGGCGCCGATCATGTCGAACGCCTTCTTCTGCAGGGTCGAGTACGACGAGGTGCTGGCCTTGCTGGAGGCGGCCACCACGCTCGGGTCGCCCTTGAGGTAGAGCTCCTCGGCCGCCGGGGTGCCCAGGTACTCGAGGAGCTTGACGACACCGTCGTGGTTCTTCGGGGACTTGGAGACCATGAAGCCGTCGGTGGGCGCCTCCACGGTGTCCTGGCCGTACGCGGAGTTGATCTCCGGGAAGGCGAAGAAGTCGAGGTCGTCCAGGTCGGCCTTGTTGGTGAACTGCTGGGCGACGAAGGTGCCCAGGAGGTACATGCCGGCCTTCTTCGACACCAGGGTCTGGGCGGCGTCCTGCCAGGTGCGGCCCATGAAGCCGTCCTGGTGGTAGGGGAGGAGCTCGGCCCAGTGGTCGAAGACGTCCTTCACCTTGGAGTCGGTCCACTCCGCCTTGCCCGCCATCAGGTCGACGTGGAAGTCGTAGCCGTTGAGGCGGAAGTTGATCTGGTCGAAGGTGCCCATCGCCGGCCAGGCGTCCTTGTCGCCGAAGGCGATCGGGACCAGGTTGTCCTTCTTCATCTGCTTGCACAGGGCGACCAGTTCGTCCCACGTGGTGGGGACCGTGTAGCCCTTCTCCTGGAAGACGCTCTTGCGGTAGAAGACCGCCCAGGGGTACGTGGTCATCGGCACGAAGTAGTACTTGCCGTCCGCGCCCTTGCTGAGCTTCTTCATCGCGTCGGGGAAGTTGTCCCCGATCTTCTGCCACACGTCGTCGATCGGGGAGGCGAGGCCCTTGGACGCGAAGAACTGCATGCGGTAGCCGGCGAACCACTTGAACGCGTCGTCCGGGGTGCCCTGCAGATACGAGTTGATCTGCTCCTGGAAGGTGTTGTGGTCCTTCGTGTTCACCTTGGCGGTGATGCCGGACTGCTTCTGGAAGGCCGCGTACACAGCCGCGTACGCCTTCTTCGGCACGGCGTCGGAGTCGTTGGAGCCGACACTGACGGTCTTGGGGTCCGACGAACTGCCGCTGCCGCCGCACGCGGAGAGCAGGGGTATGCCGGCGCCCGCGAGGAGGGCGGCCGAACCTGCACCGCGCAGGACGTTACGGCGGCTCGGACCCGGCACGTGAAGACCGGACGGGGAGATGCGCATGGCGGCTCCTGAGTAACAGGGTTCGGCAAGGGGAAGAGTTGATCTTCGAAAGGTCCCGAAACCGATCAGAAACCAACTCGGCCGAACATCGTGGGCGCAATAACAGCCGCTTGTCCGCTCATGCGTCAATAGCCTGCGGCTCTCTCGCCCGTCTCTTGCCCGAAACGTAATCGACATGGTTGTCTGCCGGTTTGTTGAACAAAGCGGTACGACAGAGCCCCCACGGGACAAACTCCGTGGGGGCTCGTGTGCGGGCGTGTTGGTTTCGGGTGGCAGGACCAGCGGTTAAACCCGCAGCAACCGGCCCGGCACGGCATGTTCTACGGCCGTACCAGCAGTTGGAAGTCGAAGGCGTACCGGGACGCCCGGTAGACGTGGCTGCCGTACTCCACCGGGCGCCCGGTGTCGTCGTACGCCGTGCGCTGCATGGTGAGCAGGGCGGCGCCCTCCTGCTCGTCGAGCCGGACGGCCTCCTCGGCGGTGGCGCTGCGGGCGCCCACCGTCTGCCGGGCGCTGTGCAGGGTGATGCCGGCCGTGCGCATCATCCGGTACAGACCGGTCGACTCCAGCCGCTCCGTGTCGAGTTCGAGCAGGGCGGCCGGCAGGTAGTTGCACAGGAACGCCACCGGCTGGCCGTGCGTGCAGCGCAGCCGCTCCAGGACGACCACCTCCGCATCCTCCGCGATCCCGAGCGCGGCGGCCACCTCGGCGGTCGCCGGGATCCGCTCGTTGCGCAGCACCCGGGTGGTCGGGCCCTGCCCGGCCGACTCCAGGTCGTCGTAGAGGCTGCTCAGCTCCAGCGGCCGCTTGACCTGGCTGTGCACCACCTGGGTGCCCACGCCCCGGCGGCGCACAAGGAGGCCCTTGTCGACAAGCGACTGAATGGCCTGGCGGACCGTGGGCCGGGACAGGCCGAGCCGCACCGACAGGTCGATCTCGTTGCCCAGGAGGTTGCCCGGGGCGAGCACCCCGTGCTCTATGGCCTCCTCCAGCTGCTGGGCGAGCTGGTAGTAGAGCGGAACCGGACTGCCGCGGTCCAGGGCGAAGTCCAGGGTGTCGAGCGCCGAGACGGTCGCGCTGCGGGCGGAATCACCGGTACGGGCCACCGGGACACCTCCTTCCGGGGATCGGGGGATCACAGGTGCCGGCGGCGGTCGGCGACCTGCCGGTCGTACTCCTCGCGGGCGTGCACGGCGGCCTCGCGGGAGGCGGTCTCGGCGACCGGCACGTCCCACCAGGCCTCGGCCCCGGGAGCGGTCGGCGCCGGGTCCGTCTCCACGTACACGCACGTCGGCCGGTCGCTCGCGCGGGCCGCGGCGAGCGCCTCGCGCAGCTCCCGCACGGTCTTGGCGCGCAGCACCTCCATGCCGAGGCTGGCCGCGTTGGCGGCGAGGTCCACCGGCAGCGGCGCCCCGCCGAAGGTGCCGTCGGCGGAGCGGAAGCGGTAGGCGGTGCCGAACCGCTCGCCGCCGACCGTCTCGGAGAGGCCGCCGATGGAGGCGTACCCGTGGTTCTGGATGAGGACCAGGTTGACCGGCAGGCCCTCCTGGACCGCGGTGACGATCTCGGTCGGCATCATCAGATAGGTGCCGTCGCCCACCAGGGACCAGACCACGGTGTCCGGGGCCGCCTGCTGGACGCCGATGCCGGCCGGGATCTCGTAGCCCATGCAGGAGTAGCCGTACTCCAGGTGGTACTGGCGCGGCGAGCGGGCCCGCCACAGCTTGTGCAGGTCGCCCGGGAGCGAGCCGGCCGCGTTGATGACAACGTCGTCATCGCCCACGACGGCGTCAAGGGCCCCGAGTACTTGAGTCTGTGTGGGCACGGCGTCCTCGTCGTCCGCGCGATAGGCGGCCTCGACGACCGCGTCCCAACGCTCCTTGCCGGCCCGGTACTCGGCCTCGTACCCGCCGTCCACGCGGTACCCGGACAGCGCCCCCGCGAGCGCCTCCAGAGCCGCCCGCGCGTCCGCCACGACCGTCCGCGCCGCCAGCTTGTGGGCGTCGAAGCCGGTGATGTTCAGGTTCAGGAAGCGGACGTCCGGGTTCTGGAAGAGGGTGCCGGAGGCCGTGGTGAAGTCCGTGTACCGGGTGCCGACGCCGATGACCAGGTCGGCGGCGCGGGCCAGGTCGTCCGCGACGGCGGTCCCGGTGTGCCCGATCCCGCCCAGGTCGGCCGGGTGGTCGTGGCGCAGCGAGCCCTTGCCCGCCTGGGTCGACGCGACGGGGATCCCCGTGGCCTCCACAAGCGCCCTCAGGGCGTCTTCCGCGCGGCTGTGGTGGACTCCGCCGCCCGCCACGATCAACGGCCGCTGAGCGGCCCTCACGGCGGTCACGGCGTCCGTCAGCTCCACGGGGTCCGGGGCGGGCCGCCGGACCCGCCACACGCGCTCCGCGAAGAACTCCTCCGGCCAGTCGTACGCCTCCGCCTGGACGTCCTGGGGGAGGGCCAGGGTGACCGCGCCGGTCTCGGCCGGGTCGGCGAGGACCCGCATGGCGTTCAGCGCGGAGGGGATCAGCGCCTCGGGGCGGGTGATCCGGTCGAAGTAGCGGGAGACCGGGCGCAGGGTGTCGTTGACGGAGACGTCGAACTCGCTCGGGTGCTCCAGCTGCTGCAGCAGCGGGTCGGGCCCGTGGCTCGCGAAGTAGTCGCCGGGGAGCAGGAGGACCGGCAGCCGGTTGATGGTGGCGAGGGCGGCGCCGGTCACCAGGTTGGTGGCGCCCGGGCCGATGGACGTGGTGACCGCCTGCGCGGAGAGCCGGTCCAGCTGGCGGGCGTGGCCGACCGCCGCGTGCACCATCGCCTGCTCGTTGCGGCCCTGGTGGTACGGCATCACGTCGCTGTACTCGACGAGCGCCTGGCCGATCCCCGCCACGTTGCCGTGGCCGAAGATGCCCCAGGTGCCGGCGATCAGCCGGTGCCGGACACCGTCGCGCTCGGTGTACTGCGCGGACAGGAACCGCACCAGCGCCTGGGCGACGGTCAGGCGGGTGGTCGGCTGGCTCATGGGGGACCTCATTCGGACGGGGTGGTGGAGAGGGGCGGGCCGGCGTCCTGCTCCGCCCGGGTGAGGGGTACGCCCGACGGGAGCGGGTAGAGATCGCCTTCGGAACGGCCGGTCGCGACAGGGCCGGAGGCCTGTGGCGGCGACTCGGTCATGCGAGGCTCCTCGGGTGGGCGGATGCCCCTCAGGTGTAGATCGGGGCAGGTCGCGCTGTCAATGGTTTGTACTTACATTCGGACCTGAATGTGAAATGATGTCTTAACAAAGTATTGACAGCGGGCCTCCCAGGGACTTGTATCCCGTCCCAGCGCACAGCAGTGACCCGGACCACCTCCGTCGGCCCGGGTCCGGGGATCCGCCGGATCCCTTCCTTCCCCCCGGTCGCACAGTGAGGTGCAGGATGGACCGCTCTTCCCACTCCCGTTCGCGCAGGCTGGCCCCGATCGTGGCCGTCGCCGCGGCGGCAGCCCTGACCCTCGCAGGCTGCTCCAGCAGCTCCGGAGGAAAGAAGTCCGAAGAGGGAGGTGCGGCGGCCTCCGCAGGCAAGGCGTCCACCCCGCGCATGACGGTCGCGCTGGTCACCCACCAGTCGCCGGGCGACACCTTCTGGGACATCGTCCGCAAGGGTGCGCAGGCCGCCGCCGACAAGGACAACATCAAGCTCGTCTACTCCGCCGACCCGAACGCGGGCAACCAGGCCAACCTGGTGCAGAACGCGATCGACCAGAAGGTCGACGGGATCGCCGTCACCCTCGCCAAGCCGGACGCCATGAAGGACGTCATCGGCAAGGCCAACGCCGCGAAGATCCCGATCGTCGGCCTCAACTCCGGTCTGAGCGACTGGAAGAAGCTCGGTCTGCTGGAGTTCTTCGGCCAGGACGAGACGGTCGCGGGCGAGGCGCTCGGCAACCGGCTGAACACGGAGGGCGCCAAGAAGGTCGTCTGTGTCATCCAGGAGCAGGGCAACGTCGGCCTCACCCAGCGCTGCGACGGAGTGAAGAAGACGTTCTCGGGGACGACGGAGACCCTGTACGTCGACGGCACGTCCCCGACCGCGGTCAAGTCGACGATCACCGCCAAGCTCACGCAGGACAAGGCCATCGACCACGTGGTCACCCTCGGCGCCCCGATCGCGCTGATCGCCGTCCAGTCGGTGTCCGACGCGGGCAGCAAGGCGAAGGTCGCCACCTTCGACCTCAACAAGGACCTGACCACCGCCATCAGCAAGGGAACCATCGAGTTCGCCGTGGACCAGCAGCCCTACCTGCAGGGCTACCTGGCGGTCGACTCGCTGTGGCTCTACAAGAACAACGGCAACTACAGCGGCGGCGGTGAGCAGCCGGTGCTGACCGGGCCGGCCTTCGTCGACAAGTCCAACGTCGACAAGGTCGCCGAGTTCGCCGCGAAGGGCACCCGGTGATCGACATGAGTCAGCAGGCACAGCCGGCGGTGGCGACGCCGCCGGCTCCCGGCCCGAAGGAGAAGGACGGGCGGACCGCGCAGCGCCCCCTGGCGCTGCGGATCCTGGCCCGACCGGACGTCGGCGTCTTCCTCGGCGCCGTCGCGGTCTACGTCTTCTTCCTGATCGCGGCCCCGCCGGTGCGCGAGGCCAGCTCGATGGCGAACATCCTGTACCAGTCGTCGACCATCGGCATCATGGCACTGCCGGTCGCCCTGCTGATGATCGGCGGCGAGTTCGACCTCTCCGCCGGTGTCGCGGTGGTCAGCTCGGCCCTCACCGCCGCGATGCTCAGCTACCAGCTGACCCTCAACGTGTGGGCGGGCGTGATCGTCGCGCTCATCGTGTCGCTGGGCATCGGTTTCCTCAACGGCTGGCTGGTGGTCAAGACCGGACTGCCCAGCTTCCTCATCACCCTGGGCAGCTTCCTGATCCTCCAGGGCGTGAACCTCGCGGTGACCAAGCTGGTCACCGGCAACGTCGCCACCGACGACATCAGCAACATGGACGGCTTCGGCCAGGTCAAGGCGGTCTTCGCGTCCTCCTTCGACATCGGCGGCGTCCAGGTGAAGATCACCATCTTCTGGTGGCTGTTCTTCGCCGCCATCGCCACCTGGGTGCTGCTGCGCACCAAGTACGGCAACTGGATCTTCGCGGTCGGCGGCAACAAGGAGTCCGCCCGCGCGGTCGGCGTCCCGGTGAACTTCACCAAGATCTCGCTGTTCATGCTGGTCGGCTTCGGCGCCTGGTTCGTCGGCATGCACCAGCTGTTCTCCTTCAACACCGTGCAGTCCGGCGAGGGCGTGGGCCAGGAGCTGATCTACATCTCCGCCGCGGTCATCGGCGGCTGCCTCCTGACCGGCGGTGCCGGTTCGGCCATCGGCCCGGTCTTCGGCGCCTTCATGTTCGGCATGGTCCAGCAGGGCATCGTCTACGCGGGCTGGAACCCCGACTGGTTCAAGGCCTTCCTCGGCGTGATGCTCCTCGGCGCCGTGATGATCAACCTGTGGGTCCAGCGGACCGCGACCAGGAGGTGACCCGATGACAGACAACACCACCGGAACCCACGGGGCCGTCCTCCAGGACGAGGCGCCGGCCGACGGCGGCCCGATCGTCGAACTGCGCGGCGCCGGCAAGTCCTACGGCAACATCCGCGCCCTGCACGGCGTCGACCTCAAGGTCTTCCCCCACCAGGTGACCTGCGTCCTCGGCGACAACGGCGCCGGCAAGTCCACCCTCATCAAGATCATCTCGGGGCTGCACCAGCACACCGAGGGCGACTTCCTCGTCGACGGCACCCCGGTCCGCTTCTCCACCCCCCGCGAGGCCCTCGACAAGGGCATCGCCACCGTCTACCAGGACCTCGCCACCGTCCCGCTGATGCCGGTGTGGCGCAACTTCTTCCTCGGCTCCGAGATGACCAAGGGTCCCTGGCCCGTGCGCCGACTCGACATCGCGAAGATGAAGGAGACCGCCGACCGCGAACTGCGCAACATGGGCATCATCCTGGACGACCTCGACCAGCCCATCGGCACCCTCTCGGGCGGCCAGCGCCAGTGCGTGGCCATCGCCCGCGCCGTCTACTTCGGCGCCCGCGTCCTCATCCTCGACGAGCCGACCGCCGCCCTCGGCGTCAAGCAGTCCGGTGTGGTCCTCAAGTACATCGCCGCCGCCCGCGAACGCGGCCTCGGCGTCATCTTCATCACCCACAACCCCCACCACGCCTACATGGTCGGCGATCACTTCAGCGTCCTGCGGCTCGGCACCCTCGAACTCTCCGCCGAGCGCAGCGACATCACCCTGGAGGAACTCACCAACCACATGGCCGGCGGCGCCGAGCTCGCGGCCCTCAAGCACGAGCTGTCCCAGGTGCGCGGGGTCGACACCGAGGAACTCCCCGAAGAGGAAGACGTCGCCGCATCCGCCGCGACCGGTCCGGAAGGGAAGTCGTGACCCCATGACCACCCCTCTCGACCGCATCCGGGTCGGCTCGGCCCCCGACTCCTGGGGAGTCTGGTTCCCGGACGACCCCCGGCAGGTCCCCTGGGAACGCTTCCTCGACGAGGTCGCCGAGGCCGGCTACTCCTGGATCGAACTCGGCCCCTACGGGTATCTCCCCACCGACCCGGCCCGCCTCACCGACGAGATCGCCAAGCGGGACCTGAAGGTCTCGGCGGGCACGGTCTTCACCGGCATGCACCGCGGTCCGGCGGTCTGGGAGTCGACCTGGGAGCACGTCAGCCAGGTCGCCGCGCTCACCCAGGCCATGGGGGCGAAGCACCTGGTGGTCATCCCGTCCTTCTGGCGGGACGACAAGACCGCCGAGATCCTGGAGCCGCCGGAGCTGACCGGGGAGCAGTGGGCCCACCTCACCAAGGGCATGGAACGGCTCGGGCACGAGGTGAAGGAGACGTACGGCCTGGACATCGTCGTCCACCCGCACGCCGACACCCACATCGACACCGAGGACCATGTCGAGCACTTCCTCGACTCGACCGACACGGACCTGGTCAACCTCTGCCTGGACACCGGTCACTACGCCTACTGCGGCGGCGACAGCGTCAAGCTCATCGAGACCTACGGCGAGCGGATCGGCTACCTCCACCTCAAGCAGGTGGACCCGGCGATCCTCGCCGACGTCCAGGCCAAGGGCACCCCGTTCGGGCCCGCCGTGGCCCAGGGCGTGATGTGCGAACCGCCCGCCGGCGTGCCGGAGCTGGGTCCGGTGATGGAGGCGGCGCAGCGGCTGGGTGTCGACCTGTTCGCGATCGTCGAGCAGGACATGTACCCCTGCGAGCCGGACAAGCCGCTGCCCATCGCGGTGCGCACCCGGACGTTCCTGCGGTCCTGCGGCGCCTGACCGCCGCTTCCCGGGCCCGTGGATCTCTCCACGGGCCCCGCGCGCCCCGGCGGGTTCGGGAACACCCGCCGGGGCGCGCGCGTTTGCGAAGTGACGGGTGACGCCCGCTACGACGGGGAGGACGAGCATGAGCCACGAGGAGACCGCGGCCGAGGCCGTGACACGCAAGGAACGCTTCGGCGCGCTGCCCGAGCGGATCCGCCCGGAGGACATGGTGGAGACCAGGCCCGCGATCCAGCACGACCCGGACCGGGACGCCTACGACCCGGACGAGTTCGCGGTCCGCTACGGCCTCTGAGCCGCCACCGGGAGCCGGACCGCGCCGTGGGCGAGCAGACTCTCGGCGCGGTCCGGCACCGTCTGCCGCGCCGCCTTTCCGTCGTGTGCCGGTTGCGCCGGCGCAGCGCGGGGGTGATCTCCCGCAGCCCGGGGTCCCGGAAGCGGGCGGCCGGACGTACGGCGAAGTCGGGCAGCCGCCGGGTGGAGACCTGCCGCCCGCGCTCGCCGAGGCACTCCTCGACGAGGGTCTTCGACCGGCGGCAGGGGATCGGCGTCGGATCCTCCGGATCGGTCCACAGCGTCTCGTCGGTGACACCTTCCGAGGCGTACGACGACGGGCGGGCGGCGCGGATGCTGGCGCTGATCGTCGACGGGCTGCGGGCCGGACGGAACGGCGGGGCGGGGACCGTGTTCCGGTCCCCGCCCCGCCGTGGTGCGAGTGTCCGCGGGTGTCAGGCCCCGCGGACCTCGGCGATCGTCACCGGCCGGTGCTCGTGCAGGGACAGCGTGCAGGCGTCGGCGATCCAGCCGGCCTCCAGGGCGTCCTCGACGGTGCACGGGGAGGGCCGGGTGCCGGCCACGACCTCGGTGAACGCGGTGAGCTCGGCGCGGTAGGCCGCCGTGAAGCGGTCCATGAAGAAGTCGTGCGGGGTGCCCGCCGGAAAGGTCACGCCGGGCTCGACCGAGCGCAGCGGGAGCTTGTCCTCCAGGCCGACCGCGATGGAGTCCGCGAAGCCGTGCAGCTCCATGCGGACGTCGTAACCCCGCGCGTTGTGCCGGGAGTTGGAGACCACCGCGATGGTGCCGTCGTCCAGGGTGAGGATCGCGCCGGTGGTGTCGGCGTCGCCCGCCTCCCTGATGTAGTCGGCGCCCCGGTTGCCGCCGACCGCGTACACCTCGGTGACCTCATGGCCGGTCACCCAGCGGATGATGTCGAAGTCGTGCACAGAACAGTCCCGGAAGATCCCGCCGGACGCGGCGATGTACGCGGCCGGCGGCGGGGCCGGGTCCAGGGTGGTGGAGCGCACCGTGTGCAGCTTGCCGAGTTCGCCCGCCTGGACGGCGGCGCGCGCGGCGACGAAGCCCGCGTCGAAGCGGCGGTTGTAGCCGATCTGGATCGGCACCCCCTTGCCCTGGACGGCCTTGAGGACCTCGACGCCCTCGGCCATGGTCTTGGCGACCGGCTTCTCGCAGAAGACCGGCACACCGGCCTCGACACCGGCCAGGATCAGGGCCGGGTGGGCGTCGGTGGCGGCGGCCACCACGATGCCGTCCACGCCGGCGGCCAGCAGCGCCTCGGGCGAGTCCACGACCTCGGCACCGAACTTCTCCGCGGCGGCCTTGGCGGCGTCCGCGAACGGGTCGGTGAAGACGAGCGACTCGACGACGTCGAGCCCGGAGAGGGTCTCGGCATGAAAAGCACCGATACGGCCGAGACCGAGGATTCCGATACGCATTGAGTGTTGCTCCTTGATGTTGAAATGTACGGTGCTACACGGACCCACGGCCCGTCGGCGTCAGCTCTCCCGTCGCGCCGCGGCCGCCCGCAACCCGTCCCGCAGCACCCGCGGCGCCCACCCCTCCCGCAGCGCCCGCCGCACGAGGTCCGCCTGCGAGGGCGGGGCCATGCCGTCGACCGGCGGGTCGCTGTCGAGGTTGGTCGGGAACGGGTGGCCCTCGGCGCTCGCGGCGATGACGTGTTCCAGCCACGCCTCGCCCGCCCCCTCCGACCGGCGCCGGCGCAGCACCGGGTAGACCGCGTTGGCCACCGCCTCCCGGTCCACGGTCTCCATGGCCCGCCCGAACGCCGAGGACACCTGGAGCAGGTTGGCCATCCGGCGCACGTCGAGGGTCCGGTTGGTGCCGGCCGCGTGGAACACCGCCGGGTTGAAGAACACCGCGTCGCCCTTCGCGAGCGGCAGCTGCACATGGCGGGCCTTGAAGTACTCCTGGAACTCCGGCCGCCGCCAGGCCAGGTAACCGGGCTCGTAGGTCTGCGAGTACGGCAGGTACATCGTCGGCCCCGACTCCACCGGCATGTCGCAGTGCGCGACCGCGCCCTGGAGGGTGAGCACGGGGGAGAGGCGGTGCACATGGGCCGGGTAGGCCTCGGCCTGCTCGTCGGAGAGGAAACCGAGGTGGTAGTCGCGGTGCGCGGTCTGCGCGGCGCCGCCCGGGTTGACCACGTTGATCTGCGAGGTGATCTGGTAGCCGGGGCCCAGCCAGGCCCGGGAGACCAGGGCCACGATGTCGTTGGCGTAGTAGTCGGCGAACGCCTCCGGGTCGTACAGCGCCGCCTTCTCCAGGGCGTTCCACACCCGCTCGTTGGCCCCGGGCGTCGCGAAGTGGTCACCGGCCCCCGCACCGGACTCGTGCTGCTCCGAGATGAGCGCCTCGAACACCGCGCCGGCCCGGTCCACCACGTTCGGATCGGTGAACGCGCCCCTGAAGACGGCGACGCCGGGACCGTCGGTCAGGGCGCGGACGAGTTCGGTCCGCACCTCGTGGGTCGCGCCGGCGGAGCGCAGCCGCTCGCTGTCGTAGACGAGGACGTTGTCCTCGACGGCCGAGGCGTACGAGTAGGCGGCTCGGTCGGTGGTCCGCTCGACCAGGGCACGGAAGACGTCGAGGTCGCAGTCCTGCTGCGAGAGCCAGGCACGGCCCTGTTCGGCGGCGAGGGACATCGGTGTCCTGCTTTCGGTCACGGCCATGGTCTCGGCCACGGCGGGGCTCTGCCATTCTTGTCAGCACAAACCCCTCGAACAACCAGCAGCGACCCGTCAAAAACCCCTCAAGGAGGCAGCCCGTGGGCCACCCCTTCCCCATCCGTGAGATCGCCCGGCAGGCAGGGCTCAGCGAGGCCACCGTGGACCGGGTGCTGAACGGCAGGGGCGGCGTCCGGGAGAGCACCGCCCGTGAGGTGGAGCGGGCCATCGCCGATCTGGACCGGCAGCGCACCCAGGTCCGGCTGGTGGGCCGTACCTTCATGGTCGACATCGTGATGCACGCGCCCGAGCGGTTCACCACGGCCGTGCGCGGCGCGCTGGAGGCCGAGCTGCCGGCCCTGCACCCGGCGGTGGTGCGCTCCCGGTTCCACTTCTGGGAGACCGGGCCTGTGGAGGAGCTGGTGCGGACGCTGGACCGGATAGTCCGCCGCGGCTCGCAGGGCGTGATCCTCAAGGCGCCGGACGTCCCCGAGGTCACCGCCGCCGTCGGCCGCCTCAGGTCGGCGGAGATCCCGGTCGTCACCCTCGTCACCGACCTGCCCGCCAGCGGCCGGCTGGCCTACGTCGGCAGCGACAACCGGGCCGCCGGCGCCACCGCCGCCTACCTCATGGGCCAGTGGCTCGGCGACCGGCCCGGCAACGTCCTCACCAGCCTGAGCAGCGGTTTCTTCCGCAACGAGGAGGAGCGCGAGATGGGCTTCCGCAGCGCCATGCGGGCCCGGCACCCCGAGCGCACCCTGGTGGAGATCGCCGAGGGACAGGGGCTGGACGCCACCCAGTACGACCTGGTCCGCGCCGCCCTGGAGCGCGACCCGGAGATCCGCGCCGTCTACTCGATCGGCGGCGGCAACATCGCCACCGTGCGCGCCTTCGCCGACCTGGACCGCGAATGCGCCGTGTTCATCGCCCACGACCTCGACCACGACAACACCCGCCTGCTGCGCGAGCACCGCCTGTCCGCGGTCCTCCACCACGACCTGCGCCAGGACATGCGCGAGGCCTGCCACCTGGTGATGCGCGCCCAGGGCGCGCTGCCCCCGGCCGGTCCGACCCTGCCGTCGGCGATCCAGGTGGTCACGCCCTACAACATGCCGGCTGCCACGACCCGCTGAGCGCGCCCACGCCTCGCCGACCGCGCTCACAGACTGATCGCGTACGCCTTGCGCAGCGTCTCGTGCACCGTCCAGGTCGTACGGTCGCCCGCGCGCAGTACGGCCATGTCACCGGGGCCCACGGTGAACGTCGCCCCGCCCTCGACCTCGATCGTCGCCGAGCCGCTGACCACCACGAACAGCTCGTCCGCCTCGGTGTCGGTGACCACCCCCGGGGTGATCTGCCAGATCCCGCGGAGCTGCGTCCCGTCGGCCGACTCCCAGACCACCTTCCCGGTGACCTCGGGCGTGCCGGAGACGATCTGCGCCGGGTCGAGCGGGTCGGGTTCGAGTTCGGCGTCGGGGATGTGCAGGGCGAAGCTGTGCGTCGTCATACGGCGACCCTAGCGAGCCCACCGGTGTCCCGGCCGTGGACAGGGTGTGCGGCATCCGGCCTGGTGGGAGGACACTTCGTCGGGCCGTGCCCGGTGGCGGCCGGGTCCGGCCCGGGTGATCGTGGAGGACATGGCTGACTCCACGGCGGCCGTGCCGGAGCCGCGTGCGCACGACACCCGCGAGGCCGTCCTGTTCGGCGGGGTCTACGGCGCCGTGCTGGCCTGCTCGATGGTGGCCGCGCTCACCCAGTACGGCCACACCTCCGAGGCCAGCCGTCGCTACGACGCCCTCTGGCTGCTGGTCACCGCCTGCGCCTCCGCCCTGGCGCACGGCTACGCCCACTACATCGCCGAGCGGGCCCCGCACCGGCGCTGGGACGCGCTGCACACCCTGGCCGACGAGTGGCCGCTGGTCACCGCCGTCCTGCCCACGGTCTTCCTGCTCGCGGGCGCGGGCTGGGGCTGGTGGCCGCCGAAGGGCGTCGAGTACCCGGCGTTCGTCCTGAACATCGTGATCCTGTTCGGCCTCGGACTCGTCACCGCCCGCTGGTCGGAGCGGAGTTGGCCGGCCGCCGTGCTGATCGGCACGGTGGACGCGTTGCTCGGGGTGATCGTGGTGGTGGCCAACGCGCTCATCAAGTAGACGCGGTGAGCGGGCGGTGCGTGGCTGCCGTTCATTGAACGGTGAACGGGTTTACGATCACCTCAGGGCACTGTTCCTCCGGGCAAGGAGCCGGCATGACCACCGATGACGCAGTCACCGCAGAGGCCGTCGACAGTCTGCGGGGCACCGACGCCCCCCGGCTGCGCGAGCTGCTCACCGCGCTGATCCGCCATCTGCACGCCTTCACGCGCGAGACCCGGCTGACCCGGCGCGAGTGGGAGGCGGCGATCGCGTTCCTCACCGAGACCGGGCAGACCTGCACGGACACCCGGCAGGAGTTCATCCTGCTCTCCGACGTCCTGGGCCTGTCGATGCTGGTCGAGACGGTCAACGGGCACAGCGACCCCGGCAGCACCGAGTCGACCGTCCTCGGCCCCTTCCACATGACCGAGTCCCCGGTCCGGGAACTCGGCGCCGACATCGACCTGGTGGGAGGCGGCGAACCCTGCGTGGTCAGCGGCGTCGTCCGCGCCGCCGACGGCACCCCGCTGCCCGGCGCCGTCCTGGACGTGTGGCAGGCCGACCCGCACGGCTTCTACGACGTGCAGCAGCCCGACGTCCAGCCGGCCGGCAACGGCCGCGGCCTGTTCACCGCCGACGACGAGGGCCGCTTCTGGTTCCGCACGTGTGTGCCCAGCGCCTACCCGATCCCGACCGACGGCCCGGTCGGCGCCCTCCTCAAGGCCACCGGACGGCACCCCTACCGCCCCGCCCACATCCACTTCATCGTCTCGGCCGTGGGACACAAGCCGGTCACCACGCACATCTTCGTCGCCGGCGGGGAGTACCTGGACTCCGACGCGGTGTTCGCCGTCAAGGAGAGTCTGGTCGAGGACTTCACCCCGACCGACGACCCCGCCCTGGCCGGGGAGTACGGCGTACCGAACCCGTTCCGGCACGCCCGCTTCGACCTGGTCCTGGAGCGCTCGTGAACCCCCTGGACTTCGTGTACGAGACCCGTCCCTCCCGAGTGGTCTTCCGGCCCGGCGCCGCGTTCACCGCACCCGCCGGGGAGGCCCGGCACCTCGGGCTTCGGCGGCTCCTCGTGCTCAGCGGCGAGCGGGGCGCGGAGACGGCGCGGGCGGTCGCCGACTCGCTGGGGGACGCCTGCGCGGGGCTGCACACGGGCGCCCGGATGCACGTCCCCGTGGAGGTCGCCGACCGGGGTGTCGAGGCGGCCCGGGCCGCGGGTGCCGACGGCTGCGTGGCCGTCGGCGGCGGCTCGGCCATCGGCCTCGGCAAGGCCATTGCCCTGCGCACCGGGCTCCCGCTGATCGCCGTGCCCTCGACCTACGCCGGCTCCGAGATGACCCCGGTCTGGGGCCTGACCGAGCACGGTGTCAAACGCACCGGCCGCGACCCCGTCGTGCTGCCGCGCAGCGTCGTCTACGACCCCGGACTCACCCTCTCCCTGCCCGTCCCGCTCTCGGTGACCAGCGGGATCAACGCCCTCGCCCACGCCGTCGAGGCGCTCTACGCCCCCGACGGCTCGCCACTGGTCGCGCTGATGGCCGAGGAGGGCGTACGGGCGCTGGCGGGCGCGCTGCCGGAGATCGCCGCGGCCCCGGACGCCGTACCGGCCCGCTCCCGCGCCCTGTACGGCGCCTGGCTGTGCGGAGCCTGCCTCGGCGCCACCACCATGGGCCTGCACCACAAGCTGTGCCATGTCCTCGGCGGCACCTTCGGCCTGCCGCACGCCGAGACCCACACCGTCGTCCTGCCGTACGCCCTCGCCTTCAACGCGTCCGCCGCCCCGGACGCGGCCGCCGCCGTCGCCCGGGCTCTCGGCACGGACGACGCCCCGGCCGCCCTCCAGGAACTCGCGGCCCGCCTGGGCGCACCCGGCTCCCTCGCCGAACTCGGCCTGAAGGAAGCGGACTTGGCGGTCGCCGCCGCCCAGGTCGCGGGTCAGCCGTACGCCAACCCGAGGCCGGTCACGACCGACGACGCACTGACCGTACTGCGGGCGGCGTACGAGGGCGGTCCGGCCCGGGTGTGACGGCCCGACTCGCCGGCGGCGCCGCGACCCTGGACGGTGGCGGCCGCCACCGGGGCGTTCTTCGTGATCGGCGCCGGCCGCGAGGAACTCGGAGCACTCACCTGGGGGGCCGGCCCGGCAGCGCTCGCGGGCAGTCGGTGCTCCGCCGCCCAGCGCCCCGCGACGTCGCCGAGGCCGTCGCCCTCGCGGGGCGTTTTCTCCGCGACGGCTCCGTATCGCCATCGCCGGCCGTCGTCCCCTGCGCCGGTGCGCGTCACGGCAGTGGCCGGTGAATCCGGGCGGAAGTGTCACCAGTTCGTCGGACAGCGGGCATGATGGGGTGTCAGCGGGAGTTCAGGGGGACGAGTGCTCGATCGCTTACGCTTTGATGATTTCATCGTCGTACTGCCGGGAATCGGTGGCAGCACGCTGTACCGGGGTGATCAACCCGTCTGGAAGCCGCCTCTGTCGTTGGGCGGAGCGCTGAAGACGCGCGGTCGCGGCTTCGAGGACCTGGCGGGTGATCACGGCCTGCTGGACGACCCCGAATACGACGACGGTATCGCCGCGTCTGGCCTCATCGGCGGAGGGCGCAGCCTTCCGGGTCTCTCCAAGGTGAACCAGTACAACCTCCTGCGCAGGAGCATCAAAGACTCGTTCGACGTCGTCGAGGGCGACTGCGCCGTCGACGGGGCGCCGGCCAATTACTTCGAGTTTCCGTATGACTGGCGGCGCGACAACCGGGTGTCGGCGCAGCGGCTGAAGGAGTTCATCGACCGCGAACTGCCGAAGTGGGCGACGACGCTGCCTTATGGACGCCCCAGGGTGGTCTTCGTCTGCCACAGCATGGGTGGGCTGGTGGCCAAGTACTACCTTTCCGCTCTCGGCGGCTGGGAACACTGCCGCTCGCTGATCACTTTCGGTACGCCGTTTCGCGGCTCACTGGCGGCCCTGGACCTGCTGGCCAACGGTGCCCGGAAGTTCGGCCTCGATCTCGGCGCCGTCTCATCCGTGCTCCGCGAGTTCACTTCCGTCTATCAGCTCCTGCCCCGCTACCCGGTGGTCGTCGACCACCGGGCCGGCGCACCCACCGGCCTTCCTCCCGTACGAGTGCACGAACTGTCGGGTGACGTAGGACGGCTCGACCTCAAGCGAGCCGGGGACGCGTACGAGGATTTCCACCGGCGGATGGACGAGGACCGGTCCACCCACGCCGGGAGCAGCCTCGCCTCGCTGATCTCGATGACGCCCGTCGTGGGCTATGGGCACGGCACCGACCAGTCCGCCGTCATCGACGACAAGGGGCTGCGGACCACGGAGGAGGCCATCGCCCTCGGAGTGGACCGGCAGTGGCTCGCCACCGGGGACGAGACCGTCCCCGCCGTGTCGGCCATGCCGGTGGAGTTCTCCGAGACGGGCACCTGGGCGTGGGAGAACGCGAAACACTCGTCCATGCATGCGACCGAGGAGGTTGTGAACCGGTTGCTGAAGGTGCTCGCCCAGTACAGCGCGGCACTTGTGGACCTGCAGGGCCCGGAGTGGGACGGCGGCCCCTCGCCCTTTGCCGCGAGCCCGGACCCCCGCGCCCTGGACCTACGCACCGATCCGGTCCACAGCGTCGACGAGCCTGTCGTCGTCACGTGTGCGAGCCTCGACATCTCCGTGGGCACCCACCCGCCCCAGCTCTCCGTCTCCGGGCCCGGGGAGCCGGCCGAACTCGTGCTGGACGAACAGGGCGGTGCCGCCCGCTGGACGGTCGTCGGCCTCTGCCCCGGGAGCTACGAGATGACCGCCACCGTCGGAGACCGCTCGGTGAAAGACGTCTTCGAGGTCTGGTGACCGGTCCCGAACATGCCGCGGGCCGGTGGGAGAAATGGAAGAAGACCGAGCCCGCCCGGCTGTCGTCCTACGTGAACCCGGAGGCCGTCGCACGGCGGTTCGGGTCCCTCGGCCCGACCCACGCCCAGCGTTCGGCCGACCTGAGACATGCGGTGCGACAGGTCTACGACCACGTCGTCGGGCAGAAGCTCCCCTACGAGACCGCCACCATCGACTCCACGGGATTCCACGAAGCCGAACAGGTCATCCGGCCCCCCGCGGCCATGATGACCGAAGGCGGCAACTGCCTTGAGCTGTCCCTGTTGTTCGCCGGGATGTGCATCCGCCACAAGCTGCGCCCTCTGGTGGTCCTCCTCGACGACCACGCACTCGCCGCCGTCTGGCTCGGCGGCGACCTCGACGCGGCGTGGCCTCACGGGCGACCCGCCCCCGGCGATCACCTGATCATGAGTCAAGGTGTGGCCAACCAGAAGTTGTCGGTCGTCGACCTGCGCGGCAACCTGCTCCGGCTGGTCGAACAGGGGACCTACCTTCTCGTCGAGTGCACGGGCTTCGCCCACTCCGGTGACTTCGGGGCCGGAGCAGGACAGTTGACCTTCGAGCAGGCGGTGGCCGCGGGCGCGGACCGGGTCGCACGAGGCAACCTGACCAACGTCGTCGACATCGCCTTTCACCACCGCCACGGTCTCTACCGGCCGTACGCCGCTCCTGAGCCATCGTTCCTCCCGGACACCGCGGCGGCCGAAGCCGTGCCCGAGAGCGAGACGGAGACCACGCAGGACCCGCAGCTCAGCCCCATCGGCAGCCGGGCGCTGGCCGCCGCCCTGCGGAGCGCTGCCGAGACGCTCCCCCAACTGAACGCTCTGCTCGACCGGTCGAGATGGTCGCGACCGGATCTCGGCAGGCTACTCGACTCGCTGGGCGCCGCGCCCCCCGGCCCGGAGCGGGACCACCTGCTCTGCCTCGCACAAGGTCTGGACCACGCCGTGGACGTCGGCTCGTTCATCACCGCGTGGATGCCCCGGGCCGCCACCGCGGTGGGCCTACGCCGTGCCCTGCTCGCCTGCGTGAGCGGCCTCGGAGGCGTGACGCCCCAGGGGCTGTCCGAACACCTCGACACGGTCGTGCTCCGCCGTCCGGTCACCGACGTGGACGGCCGTGCGTCGCTCCTGGGTTTCGTCCTGCGCCTGGCGACCGAGGCAGGCATCGACACCGACAATCCGGAGTTCGACGCGTGGTGCCAGCAGAGCGGCTACGACATCGGCGAGGCCAACGCACTGCGGCAGAAGGCCATGGCGCAGGCGCGGGCCAGACACCGACGGCTGCTGATCCACCTGAGAGGCGATCCTGCTCGCGACTGGCCCGAGGAAGGCAGGGCCTGGCTGCTCGACGAGATGACCGACGACACGACGGGCAGGACGACCGAGAAGGCCACGGCCGAACACCCGTCCCTGCGGTGCGCGCCGAGCGCCGACGGCGTGGCGGCGCTGCTCGACGAGGTCCTGGACTGGGTTCACGACCTACCCGACATCACGCTCCTGCACCGCGTCGACATCGCGATGCCCGCCCGTACCCTGCTGTGCTGGCGAGCGGAGGAGGCGGACGTGGGCAGCCGGCTGGGAGCCCATCACGACGTGGTCCTGCACTGGGGAGACCGCATGCATCCGCCGCAGCACCTGCGGGGTCTGGCGCGCGCGGCCCGTTACCGCCTCTACCACATAGATGTGCAGGACCAGGTGAGCGGCTGCCTGGACTGGGTGGCGGCGGACATGGTGGACAACCAGTCGGCATTCGAGGAGAACCTGCGCAAGGACGTGTACCCGGGCGCTCTCGGCCTGCGATCCGCGCCGATCGGCCAGGAGGATCTGTTCGAGGCGCTACTCGCGCAGTTCCCCATCCTCCTGTGGCCCGAGCGGGCCGTGTCCGCGTGGGTGCCGATCGAGGAGACCGTGCGCGAACAGTGGGTGAACCTGCCCGGCGGGTTCACCACCGCCTACAAGACCGCCTGGTCGTGCCCGGAGGACGAGGTCCCGCCGCTCGCCCGGCTCCGCGCGGTCTGGGACGACCACCACTGGCTCACGTTCTGCCGCACGATCGGGAGACACCGGGCCGGAATCGCGCTGGCCGACAGCGCCGGATTGGGAGGACAACCATGACCTGGCGTCCCTACTACCAGGGCAACGGTGAACGGTACGAGGGCGAGTTGCCCGCGCCTCCGTCCTGGCGTTTCGCCCCGCCAGAAGTGTCCGCGGAGCGGTTCCGGCCACCGGACAAGCTGGCCGAGGCGGTCAACGCTGCGCTGTGCCTGCGCCGGCCCCTGCTGCTGACCGGGGCGCCGGGCACCGGCAAGTCGACCGTGGCGACGTCCGTCGCGTACGAACTGAACCTGGGAGAGGTGCTGGAATGGCACATCACCTCCCGAAGCACCCTCACCGATGCCCTGTACCGCTACGACGCACTCGGCCGGCTGGACGCGTCACGTCACCATGAACCGCACGACATCGGGCGTTTCCTTCAGCTGGGCCCGCTGGGCACGGCTCTGATGGACTGGAAGCGGCCACGGATGCTCCTCGTCGACGAGATCGACAAGAGCGATATCGACCTGCCGAGCGACCTGCTGAACGTCATCGAGACCGGCGAGTTCGAAATCCCGGAACTGACCAGACACGCGGAGAAGGAGGTGCAGGTACGGCTCTGGGGCGGGGACGGGACCCGTACTGTCCGCAATGGCCGCGTCAAATGCGGCGAGTTCCCCTTCATCGTCATGACCAGCAACGGCGAGCGCAGTTTTCCACCGCCTTTCCTGCGCCGCTGCGTCCGTTTCGAGATGCCCGACCCGGACGCGCGCAGTCTTGCGGCGATCGTCGGGGCCCATCTCGGCGAGGACAACGCGGAGCGGGCGAAAAGCCTGCTCGTCGATTTCGAATCGAGGCTCAAACGCCGCGAGAGCCTCGCCACCGACCAACTGCTCAACGCACTCCACCTCGTGACGGGAGAGTTCGCACCCGACGATGACCAGCGCGCTCGCCTGATCAAGCTCCTGCTCCGCGATCTCTCCACCACCTGACATGCTTGAGGATCTCGTCCGCGGCCTCCAGCGCCTCGACGCCGACTTCGACGCCGTCTCGTTGGCCGACGCCCTGTGGCTGTGCGGTCTCATGCCGCCCGGCGAAGGCGGCGGCCCCGCACCGGGCCCGGCGGAACAACTCGCCGCCCCCGGTCCGGCGACGGACGACGGAACCGCTCCGGCAGAAGGAGCGCAGGAAGAAGCATCCGCCGAATCCCCGGAGGGCAACGACGTCTTCGACTCACCCGGAGGCCATGGAAGCAGGCCGGCCGTCGTCGACCGGACCGGGCGCGGCCCCGCGCTGCCCGACGACCTGGCACTCGCCCGCGCACTGCGACCACTCAAGCGGAGCTACCCCCACGGCCGCGGCCATGCCCTCGATACGGAGGCCACCGTCCGGGCGTACGCCGAGACGCAGGAGCTGGTGCCTGTTCTCGCCCCGCGTCCCGAGCGCTGGTTCCATCTTGATCTGGTCGTCGATCAGTCGGCCTCCATGCAGGTGTGGCAGGACGTAGCCGGGGAACTCCTCATGCTGCTCCAGCAGCTCGGTGCGTTCCGCACCGTCCACCGATGGCAACTCGACGCCCGGTCCGAAGAGCCCCTCCTGTACGACGCCTCCGGTGCTCCGGTCCGGCCCCACCGGCTGCGGGACCCGCACGGCAGACGGCTCGTTGCGGTCTTCTCGGACTGCGTCGATGCCGGATGGCACGCGCCACCGATCTGGCAGACCCTGCGCTCATGGGCGCAGTCCACCGCCACCGTGTTGCTCGACCCCCTGCCGCCCAGGCTCTGGCCGCATACCGGACTCGACGGGCCCGTGGTGCCCTTGACCCCGGCAGGACCGGGAGCACGGGCCGTGGACATGGGCTGCACGGTCCCGGCCGCCGTGCGGATGCTCTCCGCCATGACCCCGAGTGGGGTCGGCAACTGGTTGCCGTGCCCGGTCGCCGGCATCTCCGCCGATTCTCTCGCGGCCTGGGCCCGCACCGTGATGGCCACCGGCACGGAGGGCTGCCAGGGAGTGCTGATCCCGTCCTGCGGCCGTCTGGCGGAGGCGGACGACGACATGTACGGCGACACGTATGACGTCTTCGCACCGGGCGGTACCGGGCCGGGGCCCGACCTCCTCGCGCAGGCAGCCCTGTCCGCCCACCAACTCGTCCGTACTTTTCGCCATCTCGCCTCTCCGGCGGCCGGCCGGCTCGCTGTCCTCTGCAGCCGCCAGACGGAGCTTTCGCTGCCCGTCCTGCGCGCCGTGCAGCAGGCGATGGAACCGGACTCCGGCGTCGCGGAACTCGCCGAACTGATCATCAGCGGCCTCTTCGAACATGTGCCGGGGTCCAGGACGGCGGATCTCAGGCTGCGCTTCAGAGCCGGTGTACGCGGCGAACTCCACAAGTTCCTGGCCGCCGAGGACGCCTGGCAGGTTCACCTCGCCCTGCGCCGGTTCCACGAACGGGAGACGGCCCGTCGGACCCATCCCGTCACCGTCGCGGCCGAGCAGGGGGGCACACGTGTGCCCGACGGTCTGGCGCCCTTCACCACGACGAGTCAGGTGGCATCACGTCAGGAGGCACAGACGCGGCCCACGGCGCTGATCCTGACCACGCTGGCCCTGGAGTACGCGGCCGTACGAGCCCACCTCGCAGACATCGAAGAGTTGGTGCACCCCAGCACCGGCACCAGGGTCCAGCGCGGCCGGCTCACCGGCACGCCGTGGAGCGTTGCCCTCGCCGAGACCGGTGGCGGTAGCTACGCCGCCGCCCTCACCGAGCGCCTCAGCACGTGGCTCCGCCCCCAGGTGCTGGTCATGGTAGGCGTCGCGGGCGGGCTGAAGGACGACATCAAGATCGGGGATGTCGTGGTGGCCACCCGAGTTCACCGGGTCCCGAGCACCGACCGGACCCTGGAAGGCCACTTGGTCCGCTCCGAGGCCTTGTACTCCTCACCCAGCCTCGTGCAGACAGCCCGCCACGCCCTCCGCGGCAAGGCCCACTTCAAGCCGATCGTCGTGGGGGACTCCGTCCACGCCGACGACGAACACGAGTTCGTGCAGCACCTCCGCACGCTCTACGACGACGCGGTCGCCATCGAGATGGAAGGCGCCGGCTTTGTCCAATACGCCTACCGACACACCAGGGCGGACGCCCTGATCATCCGGGGCATCAGTGACAGGGCCGACGCGCAGAAGTACGGTGGGAACACGGAGGCCGCGCGGAACGCGGCAGCGGCCGCCGTCGCGGTCCTCCGTGAGTTCGAGCCCCCGGACGGTGACCGCTTGGACTTTCGCGGCGGCGTCTTCACCGGGTCGGTCACCGGTAAGGCGGTCACCGTCGACGTGCCGCTGCCCGACGAGGACTGGGCTCTGCCCACCACCTCGGCCGGAACCGGCCCACCGTCCCCGCAAACGGTGGAACCCGAGCTTCGAGGGACGGGGGCGGGTACTCCTTCGTCGGCGCAAATCGTCGTGCTCGCACGCAGCGCGGATCCGGTAGCGGGTGGCAGCAGAGTCCGTCGTGTGGGGATCGGCCTGCTGCTGAGTCCCCGCCTGATCCTCACTGCCGGGCACATCGTGTCGGGAGCCGGTGCACGAGGGGCCGTCAAAGCCATCAACACGCAGGGGTATGTCACCGCGCGTGGCTGGCGGGACTGCGACGTCCTGTGGCACGACAGCACGCGCGACGCCGCGCTGCTCCTCGCCGGGGACGACGTCGTCGCCCCGGTCGGCGAAGCCGGCCTCTCCCTGCTGAGCTGGGGAGAGATGACCGGCACCGGTTCTCTCCCTGGATGCGAGGTGATCGGACTTCGGTCCGCCGCAGCCGGTTCCGCACTGTCCCACAGGGGTCGCCTGGAAGGCATCCTCTACCCGTCACGGCGTCACGACGGCTCATACGAGTTCGAAGTCGCCGACCGGTCACCACTGGGAAGCGCCCCACCGGATGTGGAGCTCCTGTCGGGAGCGCCTTTGCTCCGCGGTGATCTCGTGGTCGGCGTCACCACCTCCACGAGCTCTGTTCTGGCGGACGACCTTCGCCTCAAGGTAGCCGCGGTCAGCACGCTGGCGCGCGACCCGGAGTTCGCAAGGATCATCAGAGCGCATCTTCACGAGGTGCCACGTCTTCAGCCCCTGCCGCTGGCGGCCGAGCCGAGCGGGAACAGCGCTTCGGGACCACCGGCGACCGGTGGCCTGCCGACGCTGGCTCAACTCACCACCGCCGAGCAGCGGTGGGCCGACCGCGAGGAGGACATCACCACCGTAAGCGGAGAACCCTACGATGTCGGCGAGGTCTTCGCCCGCCGTTGGATCGAACGGCTCCCCTCACCGGACCGGCTGCAGGAGCTCGTCGTCCAATACCCGCGCATTCCGCACCGGATCGATGGTGAACTCCTGCGGTATGCCGCTCGTTTCGGACTGCTCGCCCACATGGACGATCGCATCGACGAGGGCGACCGCCATGCGCTCCGGGCGGGTTTCTGGCATGAAGTCAACCGTTCGACGCCGAAAGCGGAGCAGGGCGAGGCGGCGACGGCTGAGAACGAACTGGAGCACGTGCGAGTCGGCGTCACGGGTCACCGTGAGATTCCGGCCGCGATACTGCCGATGGTGCGCGATTGGGCACTGAGAAGGCTTGACGTCGGCGACAATGTGGTGATCCTCAGCTGTCTTGCGCCGGGTACGGATCAGATTTTCGCCGAGGCCGCCCGGGATCACGGGATCGAGATGACCGCTGTGGTCCCCGGCACGGACTACGAGGCTCAACTCGGTGACGAGGAAGCACGCGCCCTTTATCTGGCTTATAACCGGAGTTGTGCGATAAGGGTCGATCTGCCAGTCCAGCCCACTGTCGAGGAGGCGTACCTCGCGGCCGGCATGTGGATCGTCGACCACGCTGACGAGCTGGTCGCCGTCTGGGACGGCCGGCCCGCCCGGGGACTGGACAGGACAGCGGACGTGGTGGCCTACGCGCGGCGAACCGGAGTTCCGGTGACGGTCCTCTGGAAGCCGGGCGTCACACGTGACGAGTGAGGCTCATGTGCCCGGCCCCGACGGCGTCCGCCCGGTGAGCGGCGGTTGGTGGAGTGCCTCCTGCTCCGCCAGGATCAGCGCGCTTGAGGGAACTGCGGCGCGTAGTTCGTGCAGGACGAGAAGGGCGGCATGCAGTCGCTCCGGGCCCTCATAGGCGTCGTGGGCGAGGACGAGGCGGGCGCGGTTCTCCAGGTTCTGCCACGCGTACCGGCGGCGGAGATTGGCCATGTGGCGGGCCTCGGAGCGCAGGAAGGCCGAACCGGCGGACAAGCCCGCAGACAGCAGGGCGAGGATCGCCGCGGGGACGCGGGCGCCCTCGGAAGCCAGGCCGGCGGCCCCGGAGACGCCGGCCAGGACCGCGGCAGGCAGTCCCAGGCCGATGTACACCGCGTGCCAGAGCTTGGCCCGCCACCGCGCCCGGCGTGCCCCGGTCCGCGCCTCGGTGATGATCTTCTCTACCTGGGCGCGCAGGGCGAGCAGCCGAGGCCCCTCTCCCGTACCGCCGTCCGATGCGGGTCCGGCATTGCCCTCCACCACGGATCCCCCTACAGGGTGCGGGAGTCGGACGTTTTCAGGCCCGTACTGTACGACCGTGGGACGCGTCGCTGACAGGGGGCGGTTTGTGTCGTCCATTCCCGGTGTCCGGAAATACTCCGGACCGGGTTGGCGGCATCAGGGCACCGGTGGCGCGGAGTAAGGTCGATCGATTCCGTTCGGGCATCCGTTCGTGCCCTTCCGGGAAGAGCTCGGATTACGCGGAGAGCGCGAGAGGTACGGGTTTTTCGGCTGCCTGCTGAATGGGAAGGGACTCCCTCACCGAGTGTCCCTTGTCGGTCGGGCGGTGTTCTCGGGGCCCGTCGGGGCGGGATCCGATGGTGAACCGGTCGATTTCGCCGTCGGCGTCTGGTCGCGAGCGGAGTCGTGAAGATCCATACGGGGCCTGGCTGTGCGGGTCCTGCCTGGGCGCCACCACCATGGGCCTGCACCACGAGCTGTGCCATGTCCTCGGCGGCACGTTCGGCCTCCCGCACGCCGAGACCCACACCGTCGTCCTGCCGTACGCCCTCGCCTTCAACGCGTCCGCCGCCCCGGAGGCAGCGGCCGCCGTCGCACGGGCCCTCGGCACGGACGACGCCCCGGCCGCCCTCCAACAACTCGCGGCCCGCCTCGGCGCACCCCGTTCCCTCGCCGAACTCGGCCTGAAAGAAGCGGACCTGGCGGTCGCCGCCGCCCAGGTCGCCGGGCAGCCGTACGCCAACCCGAGACCGGTCACGACCGACGACGCACTGACCGTGCTGCGGGCGGCCTACGAGGGCGGTCCCGCTCGGGCGTGACGGCCTGCCGGCGGGACCGGCTCGGCTACCATGCGCGATGTGAACTCACAGGTGGGGCGGGCGCTTTGGGCAGTGACGGGCGCCGCCGGGGCGTTCGCCGCGGTCGCCGCCGGCTGGCAGGTTCTCGGCGACGTGGGCCCGGAGCAGTTCGCGTTCGCCGGGGTGAGCGCGCTGATCGGCGGAGCCCTCACCTGGTTCCAGGCCGACGGCCCCCGGAGGCCGTCGGTGCCACCGCATCCGGTGCCCCGGGAACTGCCCCGTGACATCGCCGACTTCACGGGCCGCGGGCCCGAACTGTCTGAGCTCGAAAACCTGTTGCGCACGAGGGACCGGTCGACCGGGCCGCTCGTCGCGATCTCGGGCAGGGGAGGACTGGGCAAGACGACGCTCGCGGTACGGGCCGCACAGCGCGTGGCGGCCGACTTCCCCGACGGGCAGCTGTTCACGAACCTGCGCGGGTACGACGCCACGCCCGCCGAACCCGCCGAGGTACTGGGCAGCTTCCTGCGGTCGCTGGGCACCGACCCGCATGCGATTCCCGAGGCCCAGCAGGACCGCGAGCAGTTGCTGCGTACGCTGACCACCGGACGCCGACTGCTCATCGTCCTCGACAACGCCAACGGACCCGGACAGGTGCGGCCGCTCCTGCCCGGCGGGCCGGGCCCGGCGGTGGTCGTCACCAGCCGGGTCCCGCTGAGCAGCATCGAGGGGGCACGCCCGATCGTCCTCGGCCTGCTGCAGCCCGGCGAGGCGGTCGAACTGCTGGGCAGGGTCGCCGGTTCGGACCGGGTGGCGGACGACCCGCAGGAGGCGGCGCGCCTGGTGGCGCTGTGCGGGTACCTGCCGCTGGCCGTACGCATCGCGGGAGCGCGGCTGGCCGAGCGTCCGGACCTCGGCCTGGCCGCGCTGGCCGAGCGGCTGGCCGACGAACGTCACAGGCTGGACCACCTGGAGATCGGAGATCTCGATGTCCGGGCCACCTTCATGATCAGCTATCAGGGCCTGTCGGACGAGCAGCAGCGGGCGTTTCGACTGCTGGGCCGCTTTCCCGGACCCGACTTCGCGGCCTGGCCGCTCGCCGCGCTCATGGGTGTCGCGACGCGCGACGCCGAGCGCCACCTGGACGCGCTGGTGGCCGCGCAACTGCTCGATCCCCTCCGCCCGGACGAGACCGGTGCCACCCGCTACCGGTTCCACGACCTGCTCCGCGCCCTGGCCGCCGAACAGCCCGAACCCGAGGCCGACGCCGCGGCCGGCCGGCTGCTCGGCGCGTACCTCACGCTGGCCGCCGAGGCGGAGGACCGGTTCCAGCCGGGCGAACTGCGCAAGACCGGTGGCCACCCGCGCCACGAGATCGAGGCCGGGCACCGCGACCGGCTGCTGCTCGACCCGGTCGCATGGTTCATCGCAGAGCTGCACAACGTCGCGCCGTGCGTGCGGTTCGCACACGAACGGCAGTTGTGGGACGCTGCCTGGGAACTCGCCCACATCGCCGCGCCGTTCTTCGAGATGCTGGCCGCCTGGGACGACTGGGACACGGCGTTGGGCCTGGCTCAGGACGCGGCCCGGCAGTCCGGGAACCGCCGGGCGGAGTCGATCACACTCTTCGACGCAGGGGCGCTGTACCGCTACCAGGGCCGGCCCGACGAGGCGGCGGCCGCCTACGAGGAGGCGCTGGCCGGTTACGAGGCGTCCGGCGACCGGCACGGCGTGGCCGCCGTCCTGCTGGGACAGGGCATCGTCCACCGCAACCGGGGCACGTGGGACCTGGCCGCGCAGTCGCTGACCGCCGCCGCCGAACAGCTGGCGGCCGCCGGGGACCGTCGGCTCGCCGCGCAGGCACTGCGCAGTCTCGCGGTCGTCCGGCGCGGCCAGGGGCGGCTCGACGAGGCGATCGCGTCGTTCCGGCAGGCGAGGGAGGAGTTCCACCGGCTCGGGGACAGACGAGCCGAGGCATTCGCCTGGCGCGGTCTCGCACAGGCCCTTCTCGACAACGGCGCCCCGGACACGGCGGCGGACGCCTTCGGCAGAAGCCTGGAGCTGACCCGGGAGCTGCACGATCGCAGGGGTGAGGCCCGGGCACTCCAGGGACTCGGCCGGGTCGAAGCCGCCCTCGGCACGAGCTCTGCGGCGCTGCGCCGCTTCGCGCAGGCCAGGGAGATCGCCGAGGAGACCCACGACCAGGCCCTCAACGGCGAACTCGACCACGACATCGTGTCCGTGTCCGGGGCGTAGCCGCGTCGGCCGCCGGCGCGTGGCCCACACGCGCAGCCGGTCCAGCCGGGCCCTTCGCCGGTCCGTCGGTCAGCCGCGGCCGCTCGTGGACATCGGTGGAGCGGACGCGTCGGCCTGTCGTAGTTCGGCGAGGAGGACGTTCTGCCCGTCGAGGAGTTCGGTGAGGATCCGGCGGGCCGCGCGCAGGAGTTCGGCGACGTCCCCGCCGGCCAGTGCGTAGCGGACGGTGGAGCCCTCCCGGGTGGAGACCACGATGCCGGAGCGGCGCAGGACGGCCAGTTGCTGGGAGAGGCTGGACGGCTCGATCTCGATGTCGGCGAGCAGATCCCGTACCGGGACGGGCCCGTGCTGGAGCAGCTCCAGGACCCTGATCCGTACCGGGTGCCCGAGCATGCGGAAGAAGTCCGCCTTGGCCTGGTAGAGGGGGACTTGCATGACCGCTCGCTCTCTGCCGGGACGGGTGGGGGCGCCGAGGTGCGGCGGCGCCTTGCGACACCGCCGCACTGGCCCTGTTCGGCCGATCCTTGCCGCCCGGGGCCGTGCGCAGACATGAGTTGGGATCATGCTGATGTGGTCACTTGAAGAAGTTTTCACATCATGGGCGCACGAAGTCCCGAAACCTGGAGAGTCGCTAGACCTCGAGTTCTTCCTCGACCCGCTTCAGCTGGTGACGGGCCATGGCGAGGTTCGAGCGCTCCTTGTCGAGCACCAGATAGAGGAACAGGCCGTTCCCGCTGCGGCCGGTGATCAGGCGGATGAGGTGATACTGCTTCTCCAGTGTGATCAGGATGTCCTCGATCCGGCTCTTGAGGCCCAGCTCGCCCATCGTGCGCACCTTGGCCCGGATGACATCCGTGTTCCCGGCCGCCGCGACCGTCAGATCGAGGTCCTTGCCCCCGCCCAGGGTCCCCAGGGCCATGCCGCTGGTGTAGTCGACGACCGCGGCTCCCAGTGACCCCTCCACCCCGGCCATCATTTCCTTCAGCGACACTTCCACGCTCGCCATACTGGCGCCTCCCCTTCGCATGCGGATGGCGACGGACCAGCGGTCGCCGGCCCGCCCGATGCAGGGACCGTAGGTCGGCGGGAGTGACGCCGGGACGGCGTTCTCCGGGTCTGACGCATGCTGGCCGATCAACTGCGCCGCCGGATCGTTTGAGCGACGGAAACTGGTTCGATGAAGGGCGAAGTTGACTCTGCGCAGAAGTGCCCACTGTGAAAGCCGAGATGTTCCGCGTCCGGTCCGGATCTTGGTGCGCGGTGTCAGCGGGGGACGCGGCACTCCGTCGCCCAGGACCCCCTGGCGCGGCCGAGGCACCCACTCGTACAAACGGGACCGTCCTCGGTGTGCGCGCGCGCCGGCAGAACTGTGAAGATCCTTTCCCGGGTGCCGTCGCCCGCCCGTTCCGCAACCGTCGCTCGGTGCTTACCCGACGAGAATGCGCCGAACACGCTTTGATTGCAGCCCAGTTGGAAGAGCCGGGACGCCTCGGGTTGTCGACGGTGCCGGCACCCCGGAGAACTTGCGTCACCGCAGGTCACGAGGCGCGTCGTCCGTCGCTGAGGCACCCACGGGCGGTCGCCTGTCTGTTGACCCGTCTTCAAATCCCGAGCACAAATTCCACACAGCCCTCTCTTCAGACGGGCCCGGATGGTCTAGATTGACCGTGCTTCGCATGCTGGGACACGGGGCGACAAATGATGATCTATGGGTCGGGCGATGCGGGCGGCCAGTGGCCGCGTCCGTGCCGCCGGACGTGGGGATGATCAATTCCTGGGGCCCGAGAGGGACTTCGGGTGCGGGGAGCACCTGCGGTTTCCACGGGTTCCCGCGCACCTCGGGAGCCTCGCAGGGCAGGCAAGTCCGCTGCGGCACGGGCGGGTTGTACAAGCAGCGCTGAAGTAGCCGGGATGTCATACGCGGAGGGCGGGGGCCGTCCGCGGGAAGAACAGCGCGGCGCGGGGAGCCGGGGGGCCTCCCGGGGGCGGAAGCGTACGGGAGGCGGGGGCCTCCCAGGGGGAGGAACGGTGTCAGGGCACCATGTCGAACCACTGGGGACCGGGGGGCTTCTGTGCGGCAGGGGGGACTAGTCGGCCCTCTTCCGCCGGCGCGCGGGCATCTGGCGCACGGGGGAATCAGCAGGCCGGCGATCGAATGGGAGCAGCGGTACCGCCGTACCGTGATCATCAGCGATACCGTCGCCACCGCCTTCGTGGTGGCGGGGATCGGCGAGTTCTTCGGGGCTCGGGACGCGGCCAACTGGCATGAGAAATGGGGGATTCTCGCCTTCGGCACCGAACTGCTGGTGCTGTCGGCGCTCGTGGTCGGCCGGTCGTGGGCTCCGGCCGTGCTCGGCCAGGGCGCCGAGGAATTCCGCCGGCTCGGACGCTCGCTGTTCGCGGCGACCGTCGTCCTGGCGCTGGGTGGAATCGCCCTCACCTCACGCAACATCAAACTCTGGATCTTCGTCGCGATTCCCGCGGTCGGGCTCGTGACCATGACCGCGCGGTATCTGCTCCGCCTCGATCTGCACAGACGGCGCAAGGACGGGCGGTGCCTGAGACCGGTGCTCGCCGCCGGCAGCCCGGCCACCGTGGGCGACCTGATCACCCGGACCCGCAAGTTCCCGCACATCGGCTGGCGGGTGGAGGCGGTGTGCACCACGGACGGCCGCGGGCTCGACGGCGACGAGCTGGACGGCGTGCCGGTCGTCGGCGGACTGGCGGACGTCGCCAAGCACGTCCGCCACGACGGCTACCGCGTCGTCGCGGTCACCCCGGACCCGCACTGGACCCCGGACCGGTTGCAGCGGCTGGCCTGGAACCTCGAAGGCAGCGACGCCGAGATGGTCGTGGCCCCCGTGCTGATGGAGGTGGCCGGTCCGCGGCTGCACGTCGACGCGGTGCTCGGGATCCCGCTGCTGCGGGTCAGCCTGCCGACCTTCACCGGGGGCCGCCGGGCGATCAAGGAAGTCGTCGACCGGGTGGGCTCGGCGCTCCTGCTGATGCTGTTCGCGCCGCTGATGGCGTTCGTCGCGCTGCTCGTACTGGCGGACAGCCGGGGCGGGGCCTTCTACCGCCAGCGCAGGGTCGGCAAGGACGGCCGGGAGTTCACGATTCTCAAGTTCCGCACCATGGTCGTCGGCGCGCACCGGGCACGCACCGAGCTCGCCGACCGCGACGAGGGCGCGGGGCTGCTGTTCAAGGTCCGCCGGGATCCGCGGGTGACCCGGGTGGGAGCCGTGCTGCGCCGGTACTCGGTCGACGAACTCCCGCAGCTCTTCAACGTGCTCACCGGAGCGATGTCACTCGTCGGCCCGCGGCCCCCGCTGCCGGAGGAGTGCGCCGCGTACGACCCGGACATCCGGCGGCGGCTGCTGGTCAAACCCGGGCTCACCGGCCTGTGGCAGATCAGCGGACGCAGCGACCTGCCGTGGGAGGAGGCGGTCCGCCTCGACCTGCGGTACGTGGAGGACTGGTCGCTCGCCCTCGACACGGTGATCTTGTGGAAGACGATGCGAGCGGTGCTCCACGGGCAGGGGGCCTACTGATGCGCGGGGGGCGTCGGCCGGCCGACGCGCGGACCGCAGGCCACAAGGGCCTGCCTGGGGGGAGGGACGAGTCATGAGAGTCAGCGTTTTCGGGCTCGGCTACGTGGGCTGCGTATCAGCCGCGTGCCTGGCCGGCATGGGCCACGAGGTCATCGGGGTGGACGTCAACCAGGTGAAGGTCGACCTGGTCAACGACGGCAAGGCCCCGGTGGTGGAGGAACGTATCGGCGAGCTCCTTGCCGAGGTCGTGCGGACCGGAGCCCTGCGCGCCACCGGCGACGTCCGCGAGGCGATCATGGGCAGCGACGTGTCGCTGGTCTGCGTGGGCACGCCGTCGGAGCCCAACGGCAGCCTGTGCACCACGTACCTGGAGCGGGTCACCGAGCAGATCGGCGCCGCGCTGGCCGAGGGGGCCGAACAGGGGGGCCGGCATACCGTCGTCTTCCGCAGCACCATGCTCCCGGGCACCTGCCTGAACCTGCTGGTGCCGATCCTGGAGAAGAACGTCGGCGGCACCGCCGGGGTGGACTTCGGGGTCGCGGTCAACCCGGAGTTCCTGCGCGAGGGCACGAGCGTGCGGGACTTCTTCGACCCGCCCAAGACCGTCATCGGCGAACTCGACCCGGCAAGCGGCGACACGGTGCTGGCGCTGTACGAGGGCCTGCCCGGCGAGGTGTTCCGGGTGCCGGTCCCGACGGCCGAGGCGATCAAGTACGCGGACAACGCCTTCCACGGCCTCAAGATCGGCTTCGCCAACGAGCTGGGCGCGGTGTGCCAGGCGCTCGGGGTGGACTCGCACCAGGTGATGGACGTGTTCCTGGCCGACCGCAAGCTGAACATCAGCCCCGCCTACCTGCGGCCCGGCTTCGCCTTCGGCGGCTCCTGCCTGCCCAAGGACCTGCGCAGCCTGGTCCACGCGGCCCAGCGGGCCGACGTCTCGGTCCCCATCCTCGCTCACGTGCTGACCTCCAACTCCGACCATCTGCAGCGCGCGGTGGACCTGGTCGAGCGCACCGGCAAGCGCCGCGTGGGCATGTTCGGGCTGTCCTTCAAACCCGGCACCGACGACCTCCGCGAAAGCCCGCTCGTCGAGCTGGCGGAGCGGCTCTTCGGCAAGGGCTACGACATCAAGATCTACGACGCCAACGTGAGCCTCTCCCGGCTGATCGGCGCGAACCGCGAGTACATCGAGACCCGGCTGCCGCACCTCGCGCAGCTGCTCGCGGACTCCGTCGAGGAGGTGCTGGACCACGCCGAGGTGTGCCTTGTCGGGACCAGGGAGCCCGCCGTGACGGCGGCGCTGCCCCATGGCGAAGGACCGGTGATCGTCGACCTCGTCCGCCTTCCCGACGCCGAGACGCGCCGGACCGAACCGGGGTACATGGGCCTTGCTTGGTAACGCAATCAGCGGCGACGGTTCCGGCCGGCGCGCGCTGATCCTGGTGGAGAACCTGTCGGTGCCGTTCGACCGGCGGGTGTGGCAGGAGTGCACGACGCTGCGCGACGCGGGCTGGACGGTGCACGTCATCTGTCCGCAGGGCAGCAAGCGCGACACGGAGCCGGAGGCGGAGATCGACGGGGTGCGGATCCACCGCTACCCGTTGCGCGCGGCCACCGGAGGACCGGCCGGCTACCTGAAGGAGTACGGATCGGCGCTCTGGCACACGGCCCGGCTGGCCCGCAAGGTCGGCCCGGTCGACGTGGTCCACGCCTGCAACCCGCCCGACCTGCTGTTCCTGCCCGCGCTGTGGCTGAAGCGACGCGGCGCACGGTTCGTCTTCGACCAGCACGACCTGGTACCCGAGCTGTACCTCTCCCGGTTCGACCGCGGCGAGGACCTGCTCTACCGCGCCGTGTGCGCGCTGGAGCGGTGGACCTACCGGGCCGCGGACGTCGTCCTCGCCACCAACGAGAGCTACCGGGACGTGGCGGTACGCCGCGGCGGCCGGCGGCCGGAGGACGTCTTCGTGGTGCGCAGCGCACCCGCCGTCGAGCGGTTCCAACCGGTGCCGCCCGAGCCGGAGTTGAAGCGCGGCAAGCCGCATCTGCTCTGCTACCTCGGCGTCATGGGCCCGCAGGACGGCGTCGACTACGCCCTGCGAGCCCTCGCGAAGCTCCGCGACGACCTCGGCCGGACCGACTGGCACGCGGTGTTCGTCGGCTCCGGCGACGCCTTCGACGCGATGGTGGAGCTGTCCCGGCGGCTCGGGCTCGGTGAGCAGGTGCAGTTCACCGGGCGCATCCCGGACGCCGACCTGGTGCGCTACCTGTCCACCGCGGACGTCTGCCTCTCCCCCGACCCGCGCAATCCGCTCAACGACGTGTCGACCATGAACAAGGTCCTGGAGTACATGGCGATGGGCCGGCCGATCGTCTCGTTCGACCTGAAGGAAGCCCGCGTCTCCGCCGGTGAGGCAGCCGTCTACGCGGCCGACGACGACGAGACCGAGTTCGCCGCGCTCGTCGCGCAGCTCCTCGACGACCCGGACCGGCGGGCCCGGATGGGCAAGATCGGCCAGGAGCGGGTCGGCGGCCCGCTCTCCTGGCGCAACTCGCAAGCGTCGCTGCTTGCTGCCTACGCAGCCGCCTGCCGTGACCACACCCCGGTGTCGGCGGCCGATCAGGTTCGAACAGGGAAGAGGCAGCGCAGTTGAGCGAGGAATCGATACGTCTCGTCACCATCGGGCGGATATTCCGCCGGCGCTGGCGGCTTCTCGCCGTCCTCGCCGTCATGGGCGGGCTCGTCGGCTACGGCGCCTCGGTGGTCTTTCCGCCGCGGTACACGACGTCGGCGTCGGTCCTGCTGCCGGGACAGTGGGAAGAGCGTGAGCTGCTGACCCAGGTCGACATAGCGACCAGTACGACCGTGGTCGACCGCGCGGCCGCCGCGCTCAATTGGCGGGACGTCAGCGCCGCCGAGCTGCGGGACCGGGTGACCGCCTCGGCCGCCGACGGGAACATCATCAAGATCTCGGGTACGGCCGACACCCCCAAGCGCGCGCAGCAGCTCTCCGACCAAGTGGCCGCGCAGTTCGTCAAGTTCGCCGCACGGGTCGCAGGCGGTGGCACCGACTCCGCCGCGGCCACCGAGGCCGAGGCGCTGCGGAAGCAGGTCGAGGACACCAACCGTCGTATCACCGAACTGGCCGACGCAGCCGATCCGGGGCAGACCGTCGAAGGCGTGCAGGCCCGGACCGAGCTGGAGAAGCTGAGCACCTCGCTGGAGGAGGCCATGACCAAGCTGGACGAGGCCGACCCGGCGACCAACAAGGCCGGCATGGTCGTCATGGGCCCGGCGGCCCGGCCGACCGGCGAGGCGCCGCCGACGCGGACGCAGTTCATCGGCGCGGGAGCGCTGCTGTTCTTCCTGCTCGCGGTCGTCGGCCACCTCGCCGCCGCCCGGATGAACCGTCGGCTGCGCACCGAACCGGAGATCACCGCGGCGCTGGGCTCGGCGCTGCTGGGCACCGTCGAGGTGCCCGGCGACCGGCGCGGCGCGCACCGGCCGCAGGACGGCGGCCCACGGACCTGGATCCGCCGGCTCCTCGGCGTCGACACCCGGTGGGACCTGCCGACCCCGCCGAGATCCGACGACGAGGCCGCCCGACGGATCCGCTACCGCCGGGTGTGCGTCCGCCTCCGGGACCAACTGCCCGCCCCCCGGCGGCTGCTGGTGGTCGTACCGGACGGCGACGAGATCGCCCGCCGGGCCGCCGGACAGCTCGCCGCCGAGGCCAAGAGCGATCCGCAGCTGCGGGTGGTGGAGGTCTCCGTGGACCGGCCGATCGTGCCGGACCGCGACACCGAGTCCGGTGCCCTCGTCGTCCTCAGCGCGGGCAGCTGGACCGCGGAGGAGCTCGCCGGCATCGCCGAGGCGTGTGCGGACGGCCGGCACGAGGTCCTCGGCATCGTCGTCGCCGACCCGGTCCGCGCCCGTGAGACACGGTCCGCCGGCCACCACCCTCCGGACGACGCCACTCTCGCACTCGCGGTTCGCGGCCAGGCCACAGGAGGTTCAGCGTGACGACCAGCACGACCGCGGAGTCGTCGGCCGCCACTCCGCTTCTCGACGTGCAGGCCCTGGTGGTGGCGGTGCGCAGGCGCCGCCGCCTCTGGTACGCCACGGCGCTCCTCGGCCTGCTGGCGGGCTCCGGGCTGGCGGTCGCGATGCCGCCGGCGCCGACCGCGGTGACCGAAGTGCTGGTCGCGCACGAGGCGGACCAGCCGAACGACACCGGAACGCTGATCCGCACCGACGTCCAGCTGCTGCAGACCACGCAGATCGCCGGCAAGGCCCTGCGGTCCCTCAAGTCCCCGGAGAAACCCGAGGACTTCCTGCAGGACTACCGAGGCACCGGCCTGACCAACAACCTGCTGCAGATCACCGTGTCCGGCGACACCGACGCCCAGGCGGTGGCCCGCGCCAAGGCGCTGGCCGACGCGTTCGTCGCGGACCACGTGCAACGGATGCAGAAGACCGCGCAGGCCGAAGCCCAGGCCCTGCTCGACCAGCGGGACCGCATGCGGGACGAACTCGCCCAGGTCAACAAGGAGATCGGGAACCAGTCGGCGGGCAGCGACCCGAAGGCGTCGGCGACCCTCGAGTCGCTCTTCGCCCGCCGCGCCGAACTCAACTCGCGCATCTCCGACTTCGACGAGCGCGCCGCGGACGCGCGGACCGGCGCACCCCAGGTCGTCGCCGGCACGCAGATCGTGGACACCCCGCGCGCGCTGCGGCACTCCCTGCCCAAGGCCGTCGCCACCGACGCCGGGATCGGCCTCGTCCTCGGGCTCTTCCTCGGGCTCGCGCTGGCCGCGGTCGGCACGGTGGTGGCGGACCGCCCGGTGCTGCGCCGGGACATCGCGGCGAACCTGGGCGCCTCGGTCATCGCGGAGCTGCCGCGCCGGTCGGGCAGGCCGTGGCAGCGCCGCCGGACCCGGCTGACCCGCGAACGGCTCACCGCGTCCCTGGCCCGCACCCTGCGCGGCTCCGCGGAACCGGTGTCGCTGCTGGAACTGGGCTGTGCGCGCAGCGCGAGCGTGATCGCCCTGGACCTCGCCAGGGCCCTGGCGGCGGAGGGGCCGGTGACCGTCGTCGACGCGCTGCCCCGCCCGCAGTTGGCGGGCCGCCGCCAGAAGCCGGGCGACCCGACCGTGGTCGGCGCCGAGCAGGCCGCGACCGTGCCGCCCCAGGAGCGCCGGATCGGCGTCGGCTCGGTGGCGCCCGGCACGGCGTGGACCGACCTCCAGTACCTCGGCACCCAGACCGTGCTCGTGGTGCGGGCCGGACACGGCAGCGCCGCCTGGCTGCACACCGTGGCCCGGCAGCTCGCGGACCAGCGCATCCCGGTGATCGGTGTAGTGCTGATCGACCCCGATCCGCGGGACCGGACCGACGGCACCCTGTGGGACGGGTTGCACACCGCGCTGCGCGGCCGGAGCGAGCGGCCGGCCCGGCAGCCGGGTGGGGGTACCTCCCACGCCGTTCAGGCAGTGGGGGAGGGCCAGCGGCGGGCGGAGCGGCAGCCGGTGTGGGCCGTCCGGGGCCCGGACAACGACCAGGAGGCGCGGTAGCACATGTGTGGCATCGCAGGTACGTACCGCTGGCCGGACGGAAAGGTCGTGACCGACCGGCTCACCGACACCCTCGCCCACCGCGGCCCGGACGGGTCGGGCCGGTACAGCCACCCCGTGGGTGACGGCGAAGTGCACCTCGGGCACCGCCGGCTGGCCATCATCGACCTGTCCGACACCGGCGCCCAGCCGATGGCCTCGGACGGCCTCGTCCTGACGTACAACGGCGAGCTGTACAACGCGCCCGAACTCCGGGCCGAGTTGGAAGCCTCCGGGGTGCGTTTCCGCGGCACCTCCGACACCGAGGTGCTCCTGGAGGCCTGGCGGCGCTGGGGCACGGACTGTCTGCCCCGGCTGCGCGGCATGTTCGCGTTCGGCGTCTTCGACGAGCGCACCGGGGACCTGGTGCTCGCCCGCGACCAGCTCGGCATCAAGCCGCTGTTCCTGCTCCGGCGGGGCGGCGGCCTGGTGTTCGCCTCCGAGCTCAAGGCGCTCTCCGTCGCCACCGGCCGGTCCTTGCAGGTGGACGACGCGGCGCTGGTGGCCTCGCTGCTGTACTACTGGGTGCCGGACTCCCGGTGCGCGTTCCGCGAGGCGGAGAAGCTGGAGCCGGGGAGCTGGCTGAGGTGCCGGCCCGACGGGCGGGTGGAGCGCGGCCGGTTCTGGAGCCTGAAGGACGTCGCCGCCGAGGGCCGGGAGCGGGCCCTGGCCGGGGAGCGGCCGGACCTGGCCGCGATCGTCGAGGAGTCGACCCGGCGCCACCTGCTCTCCGACGTACCCGTGGCGACCTTCCTCTCCGGCGGCCTCGACTCCAGCTACCTGACCGCGCTGGCGGCCCGCCACCAGCCGGGGATCTCCGCCTACACGATCGGGTTCCGCGCCGAGGACGCCAGGTTCGAGGCGATGCCGGACGACCTGCGCTACGCCCGGCAGGTGGCCGAGCGGTTCGGCGTCGACCTGCACGAGATCGAGATCGCGCCGAACGTGCTCGACCTGCTGCCGCAGATGACGTACCACCTGGACGAGCCGATCGGCGACCCCGCCGCGATCAACACCTACCTGATCTGCATGGCCGCACGTGAGGCCGGGGTGAAGGTGATGCTCTCGGGGATGGGCGCGGACGAGCTGTTCGCCGGGTACCGCAAGCACCTGGCCAACCTGATCGCGCTGCGCTACCAGCGCGTCCCGCGGCCCCTGCGGCGCGGGGTGTCCGCGGCCGTGGACCGGCTGCCGGTCGCGACGAGCCGCCGCGGGTACCGGTCGGTGCGCTTCGCGAAGCGGTTCCTCTCCTTCGCCGACCTGCCGGAGGAGACCGCCTTCCGGCGCAGCTACACCATGTACGACCAGGACGAGCTGCTCGCCCTGCTCGATCCCGACCTGGCCGGGACGGTCGAGGACGTGCTGACCGAGCACGCGGACGTCTACGAGGACAACGACCTCGACGACTTCGTCAACCGCATGTGCCTCACCGACGCCCGGATGTTCCTGCCGGGCCTGAACCTCACGTACACGGACCGCTCCAGCATGGCGGCCTCGACCGAGGTGCGCGTGCCGTACGTGGACGTCGAGGTGGTCAGGGCGGCGTTCGCGGTGCCCGGCGACCGCAAGATCGTCGGACGGCAGGGCAAGGCCGTCCTCAAGGAGGCGGCCACCTCGGTCCTGCCCCGGGAGATCGTGTACCGGCCCAAGGGCCTGTTCAGCGCCCCGCTGCGGGCCTGGATGAGCCGGGACCTGGCACCGCTGGTGCGCGAGGTGGTCGAGGACGGCCTGCTCGTGCGGTCCGGGTTCCTGCGCCGCGACGCGCTGGCGCGCATGGTCGCCGAGGACGCCGCCGGGCAGCGGGACTTCTCCAAGCATCTGTGGCACGTACTGACCCTCGAGTACTGGTATCGCGACGCGACCGCTGGGTCCGGCCAGAGCACTCGGTTGACCGCTTAGGAATTCAGAGGAGTTCGGGTGAAGCAGGTTGTGCAGAACTACAAGAGCGGCGAGCTGGCGGTCCTCGACGTTCCGGTACCGGGGTGCAAGCCGGGCGGTGTGCTGGTCCGCAGCGCCTACTCGCTGATCTCCACCGGCACCGAGCTCATGAAGGTGTCCGAGGCCGGCATGTCGATGCTGGGCAAGGCCCGCTCCCGGCCGGACCAGGTGGCCAAGGTCATGCAGAGCGTGGCCACCAACGGGCTGCCCGCCACCTACCGCAAGGTGATGGGCAAGCTGGACTCCTACACACCGCTGGGCTACTCGCTGTGCGGAGTGGTCGAGCAGGTCGGTGCCGGCATCGACGACGTGAAGGCCGGCGACCTCGTGGCCTGCGCCGGCAACGAGCACGCGCTGCACGCCGAGTTGAACTGGGTGCCGAAGAACCTCTACACCCCGGTGCCGGACGGCCTCGCGCCGCGCCACGCCGCCTTCGGCACCGTCGGGTCGATCGCGATGCAGGGCGTCCGCCAGGGCGAGCCGCAGCTCGGCGAGGTGGCCCTGGTCATCGGCCTCGGTCTGATCGGGCAGCTGGTGGTCCAGCTCCTGGCCGCCTCCGGAGTCCGCGTCGTCGGCGCCGACCCCGACCCGACGCGCTGCGAACTCGCCGCGCGCCTGGGCGCCGTGGCCTGCGGCGACCCCGCGTCCGCGGCCGTGGAGGCCGCCGTCGCCGAACTCACCGACGGGCACGGAGTGGACCAGGTGTACCTGGCCGCCGGCGGCGGCAGCAACCAGCCCGTCGAGCTGGCCGCCCGGCTCTGCCGGGACCGCGGCCGGGTGGTCGACATCGGCAAGTGCCGTCTGGACCTGCCGTGGAACGCGTACTACGAGAAGGAGCTCGACGTCCGGTTCTCGCGTTCGTACGGCCCCGGCCGCTACGACCCCGAGTACGAGCTGGAGGGGCGCGACTATCCGATCGGCTACGTGCGCTGGACCGAGCGCCGCAACCTGGCGTGCTTCCTCGACCTCGTCGCCCGCGGCAGCGTCGACGTGGAGCCCCTGGTCTCCCACGTCGCCGACTTCGACGACGCGGTCGACACGTACCGGCGGCTCAAGGACGGCGAACTGAAGGCCGTGGCCGTGCTGTTCCGGTACCCCGAACAGCCGGCGGAAGAACGGGTGGCGGAAGGGGCGGCGGAGGCCCCGTCGGTGGCCGTGCCCGCGGTGCGCCGCGGCGGGGGAGCGTCCGCCCCGGCCCGGGCCGTCAACTCGTCGGTGCGTCTCGCGTTCGTGGGCGCGGGGAACTACGCGACGTCGATGCTGCTGCCGCACCTGTCCCAGCGCGACGGCGTCGAGCTGGCGACCGTCGTCACCACGACGGCGCTCTCCGCGGCCAACGCACAGCGGAAGTTCGGCTTCGCCGAGGCGACCACCGACCTCGACGCTGTGCTCGGCGACACGTCGATCGACGCGGTGTTCGTGGTCACCCGGCACAGCTCGCACGCCGAACTGACCCGCAAGGCACTGCTGGCCGGCAAGACGGTCTTCGTGGAGAAGCCCCTGGCCCTCACCGAGGACGAACTGGCCGGCGTCCTCGCGGCGGTGGAGGAGTCCGGCAACGACCGGCTGCAGGTGGGCTTCAACCGCCGCTTCGCACCGCTGCTGACGGAGGCCAAGGAGCGTCTGGGCGCCCGGACCGGACCGGCGAGCCTGCGCTATCTGGTCAACGCGGGCCAGTTGCAGCACGGCAGTTGGTACCTCCGCCAGGGCACCGAGGGCTCGCGGTTCGAGGGCGAGGGCGGGCACTTCGTCGACACGGCGAGCTGGCTGCTCGATGCCGACCCGGTCTCGGTGTACGCGGTCGCCCCGTCCGGCAACGAGGACCTTCAGGTCCTGCTGCGCTACCCGGACGGGTCCACGGCCACCATCAGCTACGTCACCACCGGCGCGCCCGGCTTCCCCAAGGAGACGCTGGACCTCCTCGCCGACGGCAAGGTGCTCAAGCTCGACGACTTCGTCCGTGCCTCGGTCTACGGCCGCAAGCGCTGGGTGAGTTCGCGGCTGCCGAAGGCCCGGGACAAGGGCCAGAGCGCCGAACTGGCCGCGTTCATCAAGGCTGTTCGGACCGGCGGGCCGATGCCGGTGCCGCTGGAGTCGCTGGTCGCCACCACGGCGGCCACCCTCGCCGTGCGGAGCGCCCTGGCCGCCGGCGCGCCGGTGACGTTGGAGCGGGCCCGATGACTGTGATCTCGGGGAGTGCAGGCTGGTACCTGCGACGGCTGTCCCGGATGGGGCCGCGGGAGGTCGCGGGCCGGGTGGGCGACACGGTGCGCAGACGGCGGTGGCGGTCCGACCGGCCGGACTGCCCGAGCGTGACCGGCGCCCGGTTCACCGCGGTCCTGCCCGCCGGGACGATCGCCGCGGTGCCACCGGACGCCGCGAAGCGTCTCGTCGCCGAGGCGGACCGGCTGATGTACGGGCACGTCGAGTACTTCGGGGTGGTCCGCGACGACCTCACCGACCCGGACTGGTGGTGCGACCCGAAGACCGGGCGCCGGGCTCCGTGGGGCTACGCCTTCGACGTGCCGTACCGCAACGAGGACGTGGTCGGGGACATCAAGCAGATCTGGGAGCCGTCCCGGCACCAGTACCTCACCGTCCTCGCCGCCGCCTACGCGGTCACCGGGAACGAGCGGTACGCCGAGCGCGTGGCCGAGCACCTGCGGTCGTGGTGGACGGCCAACCCCCCGCTGCGGGGCGTGCACTGGATCAGCGGCATCGAGCTGGGCATCCGGCTGCTGTCCTGGGTGTGGATCCGCCGGCTGCTCGACGACTGGCCGGGCGCGGCCGGGCTGTTCGAGGACAACCCGGTGGCGCTGAACCAGATCTGGCACCACCAGCGCTGGTTGGCCGCCTTCCCCAGCCGGGGGTCCTCGGCGAACAACCACGTCATCGCCGAGGCCGCCGGGCAGTTCGCCGCGGCCTGCGCGTTCGGCTGGTTCCCCGCCTCGGGGCGCTGGCGGGCCGACGCGCTGCGCTCGCTGGAGCGGCACCTGCGGAGCAACACCTTCGCCTCCGGTCTGAACCGCGAGCTGGCCACCGAGTACCACGGACTCGTGCTGGAACTGGGCCTGGCCGCGGTGGCCGAGGCGGACGCCGCGGGCGTGCCGCTCCCCGCGTCCGTCCGGCTGGTGCTGCTGCGGATGACCGACGCGCTCGCGGCCGTCGTGGACAACCGGCTGCGGCCGCCGCGCCAGGGGGACGCGGACGACGGGCACGGCCTGGTCGTGGACGGCGCGGGCACCGAACGCTGGGCCTCGCTGCTTGCCACCGGCGACGCCGTGTTCGGCCGGCTCGCCTGGTGGCCGGAGGTGACCGGCACCGACGTGCGCACCCCGCTGCTGGCCGCGCTCATCCGGCCGTACCCGCAAGACGGAACCGGAACCGGTGCCGGAACCGCACCGGCCGTGGCCCGCCCGGCTCACCGGCCGGCCCACTTCGCCGACGCGGGGCTCACCGTGCTGCGCGGTCCGGAAGAGATCTGGTGCCGCTGCGACGGTGGTCCGCACGGCTTCCTGTCCATCGCCGCGCACGCCCACGCGGACGCGCTGTCCGTGGAGGTCCGGCACGACGGGGTCGACGTGCTCGCCGACCCGGGGACCTTCTGCTACCACGGGCAGCCCGTGTGGCGGCAGTACTTCCGGTCGACCCTCGGCCACAACACGCTGCAACTGGACGGCATCGACCAGTCCGTGTCCGGCGGCCCGTTCCTGTGGACCCGGCAGGCCCGCACCCGCGTCCTGACCGCGGAGCCGTCCGGCGACGGTGTGGCCGGCTGGTGTGCCGAGCACGACGGGTACCAGGGCTCCGTGCACCGCCGCCGGGTGGAGCTGACGGCCGCGAGCCGGGAGCTGAAGGTGGTCGACGAGGTGCGCGGCCCGCGCCGGGCCGTGCGGCTGGCGTTCCACCTCGGTCCGGAGATCGCCGCGGACCTGGTCGGGAACCGGGCGGTGCTCACCTGGATCCGGGACGGCGAGGGGCGTTCCGCGGTGCTCGACCTGCCCGGGCAGCTGTCCTGGCGGGCGCACCGCGGCGAGACCGACCCGCCGCTGGGCTGGTACTCCGCGGGCTTCGGGCGCAAGGAACCCACCACGACGCTGATCGGCACCGGCACCAGCCCCGCCGACGGCGCGGGCGGGTTCACCACCGTGCTCAGGTTCGGCGGCTAGGGGGCACGTGGTGATCAAGAGGCGGCACTGGGCGCTGGCGGCGGCACCGCTGGCGCTGGCCCTGCTGACGGCGACCGGCTGTGACAGCACGTCGGGCGCCGGCGCAGCGGAGCCGACCGCCGCGCCGTCCACGTCCACGTCCGCGGCCCGAGCCGTGGCCCGGGTGTGCGCCAACCCCGCGGCCGGGCCGGCGAAGGCGCCGGCGGGCGCGGTGACGGTCGACCCGGCGGTCGTCGGTGACCTGGCGGCGAAGACCAAGAACAACCCTGCGAACACCACGTTCTGGCTCCGGCCGGGCAAGCACCGGCTCGCCCCGGACCGCTACGCCCAGGTCATCCCCAAGAAGGGGGACCGCTACCTCGGCGCGCCGGGCGCGGTGCTCGACGGCGGGAAGAAGAACCAGTACGCGTTCGCGGGCACCGCGCCCGACGTCACCATCCGCTACCTGACCGTGCAGCATTTCGCCGCACCGCAGAACGAGGGCGTGGTCAACCACGACTCCGCCGACGGGTGGGTCATCGAGCACGCGACGATCCAGGACAACTCCGGGGCGGGGCTGATGGCCGGTGCCCACCAGAAGGTCCGCGCCAGCTGCCTGCGCGACAACGGACAGTACGGAATGAACGCGTACAAGGGCGGCGGCGGCATCAGCGGCCTGGTGGTCGAGGACAACGAGATCGTGGGCAACAACACCGACGACTGGGAACGGCGGCAGCAGGGCTGCGGCTGCACCGGAGGCATCAAGTTCTGGGCCGTCGACGGCGCGGACATCCGCGGCAACTGGGTGCACGACAACCGCGGAGCCGGGTTGTGGGCGGACACCGACAACAACGACTTCCTCATCGAGAACAACGTGCTCGACGCCAACGACGGTGCCGCGCTGATCTACGAGACCAGCTACAACGCGGTCATCCGGAACAACACGATGCGGCGGAACAACTGGGTCGAGGGCCGCAGGTACGCCGACCGCGGGGACAACTTCCCGTACGCGACCGTCTACCTCTCCGAGTCCGGCGGGGAACCACGGATCCGGGCCCGCACCGACAAGATCGAGATCTACCGGAACGTGCTGGAGAACAACTGGTCCGGGATCACCCTGTGGGAGAACGCCGACCGGTTCTGCAACAGTCCGGCCAACACCTCGTCCGGTGACTGCACGCTGCTGGTGAAGAACGCCGGCCGCTGCGCGAGGCCGGCCATCGACAAGGCACCGCTCTACGCCGACTGCCGGTGGAAGACCCAGCGGGTGGACATCCACGACAACCGGTTCGTGCTCGACGAGTCCGTGGTCAAGTGCACCGAGATGTGCGACCGCATGGCGGTGCTGTCCAACTACGGGACCTATCCGGACTGGTCGCCGTACAAGGGCGAGAAGGTGGCCGAGGCGATCACCCACGAGCAGGACAACCACTGGCACCACAACGTCTACCTCGGACCGTGGCAGTTCGTCGCCTACGACCCGAGCCGGGTGCTCGACTTCGACGAGTGGCAGGGCACGGACTACCGGCAGGACGCGGGTAGCACCCTCGACCCAGGGGCCGGTGGCTGAGATGGAGAGACAACACGGCGCCGAACAACCGAGCCGCGCCGGAACCCCGAGGACCGTCGGGGTCGTCTGGGGGCTCCTGGTCCTCAACACGCTCGGCTCCGCCGGGGCGAAGACCATCGTCCCGCTGCCCCGCTCCCTCATCCAGATGGTCACCATGGGCGCCCTGGTCGCCGCGTTCGCGCTGGCGCTCGTGGTCAACCTGCGGCTGCGCATCCGGCCCAGCGCCTACCTGCTCCTGCTCACCCTGCTGCTGGTGACGAGCGTGATCTCCAGCGCGAACCTGGAGTCCGGGTTCGGCGCGCTGTTCCGCTGCTTCCGGCTGACGCTCTTCGTCGGCACCCTGTGGCTGCTCAGCCGCTGGTGGGACGGCAGCCTGACGTTCGTCCGGTACCACATCCGGGCGTACTTCGCGGTGCTCGGATCGGTGGCCGCCGGCCTCGTCGTCTCACCGGGCGCGGCCCTGCCCGACCTCTACGGCGGCCGCCTGGTCGGCGCGCTGTGGCCGCTCACCCCGCCGCAGATCGGGCAGTACGCGGCGGTCATCATCGGGCTCACCGCGCTGCTCCTGCTGGGCCGCCGGACCGACCGGATGAGCGCCGCGGTGGTCATCGTGCCGTCCTTCGTGCTGCTCGCGCTGACCCATACCCGGACGGCCACGCTCGGCCTGCTCCTCGGGCTGGCACTGGCGATCGGCTCGCTCGTCCTGACCAGCGCGGCCGCCCGCCGGTTCTTCACCTGGGCGGTGCTGGTCGGCGCGGTGGCCGCGGTCGGGTTCGCCTCCGCCCTGCAGACGTGGTTCCTGCGCGGACAGAGCAAGGAGAACTTCTCCAGCCTCACCGGCCGGGCCAAGGTCTGGGACGCCCTGCTTTCCGCGCCCCGGACGACCTCGGAGAAGTTCCTCGGCGTGGGCCTGGGCGACAAGTCGTACGGCGGGCTGCCGATCGACAACAGCTGGCTGGCCGTCTACAACGAGCAGGGTCTGGTCGGCGTCACCCTCGTCGCGGTGATCATCCTCGTGCTGGGCGGCGTCGCGTTGCTGCGGCCGCCGTCGCTGCAGCGGGCCTGCGCGATCTTCCTGATCAGCTACTGCGCCATCGCCTCGTACACCGAGGCCGGTCTCGGCGACGCCTCGCCGTATCTGCTGCACCTGGCCCTGGCCGCCTCGCTGCTGGCGGCACCCGCCGCGGCGACACCCCTCTCGACGCCCGAACTCCCCAGACGATCGGAGGTGACCTGACCATGCACGTCCTCGTGGTGCACAACCGCTACGGCTCCGCACAGCCGAGCGGGGAGAACAAGGTCGTCGACCAGGAGGTGGAGCTGCTGCGCGCGGCCGGTCACCGGGTCGGCGTGTTCGAGCGGCGCAGCGACGACATCGCCGCCCGGTCCCTCCTCGGCAAGGTCGCGGTGCCGCTCCTGGTGCCGTGGAACCCGGCGGTCCGTACCGAACTCGCCGCCCGGCTGCGCACCGAGCGGCCGGACGTGGTGCACGTCCACAACGTCTTCCCGCTCCTGTCGCCCGCGGTCCTCGCCGCGTGCGCCGACGCCGGGGTGCCCGCCGTCGCCACGCTGCACAACTACACGCAGGTCTGCCCGCCCGGCACGCTGCAGCGGGACGGCCGGCCGTGCACCGAGTGCGTCGGCTCCGCACCACTGCCCGCCGTCCGGCACGGCTGCTACCGCAACTCCCGCCTCGCGACGGTGCCGCTCGCGGTCAGCCTGTCGGCCAACCGGCGGCGGTGGTGGTCCGGCGTGGAGCGGTTCCTCTGCATCTCCGCGGCCCAGCGCGACGTGCTGGTGCGGTCCGGCATGCCGGCCGAGCGGCTGGCGGTGAAGCACAACTTCGTTCCCGACCCGGGCAGGTGCCGGGAAGGCGGGGGAGAGCAGGTGCTGTACCTCGGCCGGCTCGCGGAGGCCAAGGGCGTACGGCTGCTCATGGCCGCGTGGGACGAGATCGCCGCGAGCGGCGGTGTGGGCGTACCGCTCGTGATCGCCGGCACGGGCCCGCTGGAGGCGGAGGTGACCGCCTGGGCGGCGGGCCGGGACGACGTGCGCTACGCCGGCCTGCTGGACACGGCGGAGTGCCGGAAGGCCGTCGCGCGGTCGGTCGCCGTGGTGGCGCCCTCGACGTGGCTGGAGGCGTTCGGCCTGGTGGTCGTGGAGGCGATGGCGGCCGGGGTCCCGACCGTCGCCGCCGGTCACGGCGCCTTCGTCGAACTCGTCGAGGACGGGGTCACCGGGCTGCTGCACCGGCCCGGCGAGGCGGGCTCGCTCGCGTCCTGTATACGCCGGATCGCGGCCGAACCGGACCGCAACCGGGAGATGGGCCAGGCGGCCCGCCGCCGCTACGAGCAGGGATTCAGCCCGGCCGTCGGCCTGGAGCGCCTGGAGGAGGAGTACCGCACCGCGATCGCGGGGCGGTCGGCACAGGCTCGCGGCGGGGATACCCGCGCGGGCAGGGGGGATGGGGACAGCACATGACACGATGCCGACTCTGCGGCTCGCAAGCGATGGCGAGCGTCGTCGACCTGGGGGCGACGCCGCCGTGTGAGAGCTTTCTCGCCGCGGACCAACTGGACGATCCGGAGCCGGCGTACCCGCTGCACCTGCGGGTCTGCACCGACTGCTGGCTCGCGCAGATCCCTCCGCTGATCACGCCGGAGGAGACGTTCAAGGAGTACGCGTACTTCTCCTCCTACTCGACCTCCTGGGTGGAGCACGCGCGCACGTTCGTCGCCGACGCCGTACAGCGGCTCCCGCTCGGCCCCGACGCCTTCGTGGTCGAGGTGGCGAGCAACGACGGGTACCTGCTGCGGCACGTGGTGGACCAGGGGATCCGCTGCCTCGGCATCGAACCGTCGGTGAACGTGGGCGGCGCGGCACGGGCGGCGGGCGTGCCCACGCTCACGGAGTTCCTCTCCCCGGAGACCGGCGCGGCCGTCCGGGCCGAGCACGGCCCGGCGGACCTGGTCGTGGCCAACAACGTGTACGCGCACATCCCCGACGTGGTCGGGTTCACCCAGGGGCTGCGCGCCCTGGTCGCCGACGACGGCTGGGTCTCCATCGAGGTGCAGCACCTGCTGACCCTGATCGAGGAGAACCAGTACGACACGATCTACCACGAGCACTTCCAGTACTACACGGTGGCTTCAGCGATCCGAGCCCTTGCGAGCGGCGGACTCGCGCTCGTGGACGTCGAGTTGCTGCCCACGCACGGCGGCTCCATCCGGCTGTGGGCCCGTCCGGCCGAGGCGGCCGGCGAGCCGACGCGGCGGGTGGCCGAGGTCCTGGACCGGGAGAAGGCCGCCGGGCTCCAGGAGCTGTCCGGGTACGCCGAGTTCTCCGCCCGGGTGGCCAAGGTGCGCCGGGACCTGCTGCGGTTCCTCATCGAGGCGGCCGAGCGCGGTGAGACGGTCGTCGGCTACGGCGCCCCGGGCAAGGGCAACACCCTGCTCAACCACTGCGGCATCCGCCCCGACCTGCTCGCCTACACCGTCGACCGCAACCCGTACAAGCACGGCAGGTTCACCCCGGGCACCCGCATCCCCATCCTGCCGCCCGATCGGATAGCCGCCGACAAGCCGGACTTCGTCCTCGTCCTCCCGTGGAACCTGCGGGCCGAACTGGTCGAGCAGCTGTCCTTCGTGCACGAGTGGGGCGGCCGGCTCGTCTTTCCCATCCCGGAACTGAGCATCGTCGAGGTGAAGTCATGAAGGTCGTCCTGTTCTGCGGCGGTTACGGGATGCGGATGCGCAACGGAACCTCCGACGACGTGCCCAAACCGATGGCGATGGTCGGCCCGAGACCGCTGATCTGGCATGTCATGCGCTACTACGCGTACTTCGGGCACAAGGAGTTCATCCTGTGCCTCGGGTACGGGGCCCACCACATCAAGGACTTCTTCCTCAACTACGAGGAGACGACGTCCAACGACTTCGTCCTGCGGGGCGGGCGGACCGAGCTGCTGTCCACCGACATCGCCGACTGGACGATCACGTTCGCGCAGACCGGCATCGAGTCGCCGATCGGGGAGCGGCTGCGCCGGGTGCGGCACCACCTGGACGGCGACGAGATGTTCCTCGCCAACTACGCCGACGTGCTCACCGACGCCCCGCTGCCGGAGATGATCGACCGGTTCGCCGCGCGCGACGCCGGGGCGTCGATGATGGTGGTGCCGCCGCAGTCGTCGTTCCACTGCGTGGAGCTGGGCGAGGACGGCCTGGTGGGAGGCATCACCGCGGTGAGCGAACTGCCGCTGTGGGAGAACGGCGGCTACTTCGTGCTCCGCCAGGAGGTCTTCGACCACATACCGGAGAACGGGGACCTGGTCGCCGACGGGTGCGCCCAACTGGCCAAGCGGGGGCGGCTGGTGGCGCACCAGCACCGCGGCTTCTGGAAGCCGACCGACACCGTGAAGGAGCGTGCCGCGCTCGACGCCGCCTATGTCCGGGGCGACCGTCCGTGGGCCGTGTGGGAGCGGGACACCGCCGGAGCGAGAGCGTGATCCGGCTCGGGGCCGGTCGTCCTGACCGGATCGTCGCGGTGGGCGCGCACTGCGACGACATCGCCATCGGCGCCGGCGGCACGCTGCTGACGCTGTGTCAGGCATGGCCCGGTGTCCGGGTCGACGCGCTGGTGCTCACCGGCGGTGGCAGCGAGCGCGAGCAGGAGGAGCAGGCCGCGCTCGCCGCCTTCTGTCCGGGCGCCGACCTGCGGCTGACCGTGCACAAGCTGCCGGACGGCCGGTTCCCGGCCCACTGGGAGGAGGCCAAGTCCGCGGTCGAGGAGCTGCGCGAGCGGACCGACCCGGACCTGGTCCTCGCGCCGCGCACCGACGACGCCCACCAGGACCACCGCGGCCTGGCCAAGCTGATGACCACCGCGTTCCGTGACCACCTCGTGCTCGGCTACGAGATCGTCAAGTGGGACGGCGACCTCGGCCGGCCGGCGGCCTACCAGCCGCTGGCGACGGAGACCGCCGAGCAGAAGGTGCGGCTGCTGCAGGAGCACTACCCCTCGCAGCGGCACCGGCCCTGGTACGACCGGGAGGCCTTCCTCGGCCTGGCCCGGATCCGCGGCATCGAATGCCACGCGCGCTACGCCGAGGCGTTCGCCGTCGCCAAACTCACGCTCAACCTGGGGGGTTGAACCTTGCGCGTACTACTGACCGGACACCAGGGCTATCTGGGCACCGTGATGGCCCCGGTCCTCGCGGCCGCCGGGCACGAGGTCGTCGGCCTCGACGCCGGCCTGTTCGCCGACTGCGTCCTCGGCCCTCGGCCCGAGGACCCGCCGGGGCACCGGGTGGACCTGCGGGACGTCACGGCCGAGCACGTGGCCGGGGTGGACGCGGTGATCCACCTGGCCGCGCTCTCCAACGACCCGCTCGGCTCACTGGCGCCGGAACTCACCTACGACATCAACCACCACGCGTCCGTGCGCCTTGCCCGGCTGGCCCGCGACGCCGGAGTACGGCGCTTCCTGTACGCGTCGACCTGCTCGGTCTACGGCGCCGCCGGCGGTGACGATCTGGTGGCCGAGGACGCCCCGCTGCGCCCGGTGACGCCGTACGCGGAGTCCAAGGTGCGCGTGGAGGACGACCTGCACGCGCTGGCCGACGACGACTTCACCCCGGTGTACATGCGCAACGCCACCGCCTTCGGCTTCTCGCCCCGGCTGCGCGCCGACATCGTGCTGAACAACCTGGTGGGGCATGCCCTTTTGTCCGGCGAGGTCCTTGTGCTCTCCGACGGCACCCCCTGGCGGCCGCTGGTGCACGCCGCCGACATCGCGCGGGCCTTCACGGCGGCGCTGGCCGCGCCGCGCGAGGCGGTGCACGACCGGGCGTTCAACATCGGCAGCGAGGTCAACAACGTCACGGTCGCCGAGATCGCCGGACAGGTCGCCGAGGCGGTGGCCGGCTCCAAGGTGGTGATCACCGGGGAGACCGGCGCCGACCCGCGGTCCTACCGGGTGGACTTCGCCCGGTTCCGCGCCGCGATTCCCGGCTTCGACTGCGAGTGGACGGTGAAGCGGGGCGCGCTCGAACTCGCCGACGCCTACCGGAAGTTCGACCTGACCCGGGAGGACTTCGAGCAGCGCTACACCCGGCTCGCCGTGCTGCGCGCGGCGTCCGACGCCGGCACCGTCGACGACACCCTCAGGTGGCGCCGGTGACCGACGTGAGCGAGGAGATGTACGCGCTGGTGGAGCGGATGTACCCGCTCTGCCGGAGCATCACCGGCGACGGTGTGCGCGCCACCCTGGACATCGTCGGGGAGTACATCCCGCTGCAGGTGCACGAGGTGCCGACCGGGACGCAGGTGCTCGACTGGACGGTGCCGCAGGAGTGGAACATCCGGGACGCGTACATCGCCGACTCCGCGGGCCGGCGGGTCGTCGACTTCGCCGCGTCCAGCCTGCACGTGCTCGGCTACAGCGTGCCGGTGTCGGCGACCATGCCCCTCGCGGAGCTCCGCGGACACCTGCACACCCTGCCCGACCACCCGTCCTGGGTGCCGTACCGCACCAGCTACTACAAGCCGGACTGGGGGTTCTGCCTGGCCCAGGAGACCCTGGACGCCATGCCGGACGGCGAGTACGAGGTGCGCATCGACTCCACCCTCGCCGACGGCCACCTCACCTACGCCGAGTACGTGGTCCCCGGGCAGGTCCCCGACGAGGTGATCGTCTCCTGCCACGTCTGCCACCCGTCGCTGGCCAACGACAACCTGGCCGGCATCGCGGTGGCGACGTATCTGGCCCGGGCCCTTGCGGAGCAGCCGACGTACTACACCTACCGGTTCCTGTTCGCGCCCGGCACCATCGGGGCGATCACCTGGCTGGGACGCAACGCGGAGCGGGTGGACCGCGTCAAGCACGGCCTTGTGCTGGCCTGCGCCGGGGACCCCGGCCAACTGACGTACAAGCAGAGCAGGCGCGGCGACGCGGAGATCGACCGGGTGCTGCAGCATGTGCTGACCGCGTCCGAACGCCCGCACCGCGTCTCCGAGTTCACTCCGTACGGCTACGACGAGCGGCAGTTCTGCTCACCCGGGTTCAACCTGGGCGTGGGCTCGCTCACCCGGACCCCGTACGCCGGCTACCCCGAGTACCACACCTCGGCGGACAACCTGGACTTCGTCTCCCCGGCGGCGATGGCGGACACCCTCGCCGTCTGCCGGGAGGCGTTCGCCGTCCTCGACCGCAACCGGCGGTACGTGAACCTCAGTCCCTACGGCGAACCGCAGCTGGGCCGGCGCGGGCTGTACGACGCGCTCGGCGGCCGCAGCGACACCAAGCAGGCCCAGATGGCCATGCTCTGGGTGCTCAACCTCTCCGACGGCGAGCACAGCCTGCTGGACGTCGCCGAGCGGTCCGGGCTGCCGTTCGACACCGTCGCCGCCGCGGCCGATGCCCTGCGCGGCGCCGACCTGGTCAAGGAATGACGCCCATGACCACCCAGGGGGAGAATCAGCGGACAACGGCGCCACCGGCCCGGTCCGCCAAGCGGGCCCTCGTCGGCCGGCTGTCCTGGGGGCTGGCCGACCAGGCGGCCTCCAGCATCAGCAACTTCGCGGTGGGCATCTACGTGGCCCGGTCACTGGGGGTCACCGCGTTCGGCGTGTTCAGCCTGGCCTGGGTGACCTACGGCGTGGTGCTCAACGTCTCCCGCGGCCTGGCCACCGACCCGCTCGTGGTGCGCTTCAGCGGCGTGCCGGACGCGTCCTGGCGCGGGGCGGTGGCCCGCTCGACGGGCACCGCCCTCGGCGTCGGCGCGGCCCTCGGCGTGGTGTGCCTGGCGGCCGGGTTCGGCCTCGGCGGCCGGGTCGGGCCCGCGTTCGCCGCCCTGGGTCTCATGCTGCCGGGGCTGCTGCTCCAGGACGCCTGGCGGTTCTCGTTCTTCGCCGCCGGCGCCGGGCGGAAGGCGTTCGTCAACGACGTCGTGTGGGGCATCGCGCTCGTCCCGGCCATGGTGGTGGCGGCCCACGTGGACAGCGTGGCCGCCTTCGTGCTCGCCTGGGGCGCGTCCGCCACGGTGGCGGCGGGATACGGCTACCTCCAGTCCGGCATCCGGCCCCGGATGACCCAGGCGCGCGGCTGGCTGCGCGAACAGCGCGACCTCGGCTACCGGTACCTGGTCGAGAACGTCAGCCTCAGCGGCGCCAGCCAGGTGCGGGCGTACGGGCTCGGCGTGATCGTCGGGGTCGGCGCGGTGGGCGCGGTGCGCGGCGCCGAGCTCCTGCTCGGCCCGTTCCTCGCCGTACTCATGGGACTTTCGCTGGTCACCGTCCCCGAGGCGGCCCGGGTGCTGCGGCAGGCCCCGCACCAACTGGGCAGGTTCTGCCTCCTCCTCGGCGGCGGGCAGGCCGCCGGCGCGCTGCTCTGGGGCTCGGCGCTGCTGCTGATGCCGGACCGGCTCGGCGAACTGGCGCTCGGCGACGTCTGGCGCTCCTCCTCGCACCTCATCGTGCAGATCACCCTCAGCGTCGCGGGAGCGGGCCTCGGCACCGGCGCGGCGGCCGGGCTGCGCGCGCTCGGCGCGGCCCGGCGCAGCCTGCGCTGCCAGCTGTTCGCCTCCGCCTGCTACGTCGGCGGCGGGCTCGGTGGCGCGGCCGTCGCCGGCACGGCCGGCTCCGCCTGGGGTGTCGCCGCCGCGACCCTCAGCGGCTCGGCCGTGTGGTGGCTGCAACTGCGGTCCGCCCTGCGCGAGCGCCACCGCAATCCCATCCCCGAAGTGAGGACCGCATGACCGACCGACCCAGGCTGAGCATCGGCCTGCCCGTGTACAACGGCGAGGAGTACCTGGCCGAGTCGTTCGACGCCCTGCTCGGCCAGACCTACGAGGACTTCGAACTGGTCGTCTCCGACAACGCCTCGACCGACGGGACCGAGGACATCTGCCGCAAGTACGCCGCGCAGGACTCCCGCATCCGCTACCACCGGCTGCCCCGGAACATCGGCGCCACGCCGAACCACAACCATGTGTTCGCCGAATCCCGCGGCGAACTGTTCAAGTGGGCCTCGCACGACGACCTCTACGGCCGCGACCTGCTGCGGCGCTGCGTGGAGGCCCTGGACGAGCGCCCGGAACTGATCCTCGCGCACACCGGCCAGGCGGTCATCGACGGCGACGGCCAGGTGACGGTCCCCTACGAGTACACGCTCGCCACCGACTCGCCGCACGCGCCGGAGCGCTTCCGCAGCCTGCTGTTCGAGCCGGGCGGCGACGACTTCTACGGGGTGATGCGCGCCGACATGCTGCGGCGCGTGAAGCCGATGGACAGCTACCACCACGCGGACCGCACGTTCGTCGCCGAGATCACCCTGCACGGGCCCTTCCACCAGGTCCCGGAACTGCTCTACTTCCGCCGCGACCACCCCACCCGCGCCGAGCGGGCCAACCCCTCCAAGCGCTCCCGGTGCGTCAACCTGGACCCGCGCCGGGCAGGCCTGCTGCACCCGACGCCCCGGCTGCTCGCCGAGTACGTCTGGGGCTTCGCCTCGGCGATCCGGCGGGCGCCGCTGTCCGCGGCCGACCGGCGCGCCTGCTACCGCCACCTGGCCGCCTGGATGACCAGCCGGGTCCGGCCGGGCGCCGGCGAGCGGGTCGAGGACCGCGCCCCGGTCGACCCGGCCCTGCTCACGGTCTCCGTCGACGCCCTCGTCGCCGGCCGTGAGGGGAGGCAGCGATGACGTCCGCGGACGGAACGCCGGTGCGCGTCGGGGTGTTCGGCCTGCTCGGCTCCGGCAACCTCGGCAACGACGGGTCGCTCCAGGCCGTCCTCGGCTACCTTCGTGCCGAGCACCCGGACGCGGCCGTGGACGCGCTGTGCGGCGGGCCCGAGGCCGTGACGGCCCGGTTCGGGATCCCCGCCACCCGGCTGCACTGGAACCGCACGGAGTACCGGACCGCGTCACGCGCGGGCGCGATCGCGGCGAAGGGGCTCGGCAAACTCGTCGACGTCTTCCGCACCGCCGCCTGGGTGCGCCGGCACGACGTGGTGATCGTGCCGGGCATGGGCGTCCTGGAGGCCACCCTGCCGCTGCGGCCCTGGGGCTTCCCGTACTCCCTGTTCCTGCTCTGCGCGAGCGGCCGGCTGCTCGGCACCCGGGTCGCGCTGGTCAGCGTCGGCGCCGCCGAGATCCGCAACCGGCCCACCCGGGCCCTGGTGCGCTGGTCGGCGCGGCTCGCCGCGTACCGGTCCTACCGGGACGCCCAGTCCCGGGACGCGATGCGGGCGATGGGCGTGGACACCGCGCGTGACGAGGTCTACCCGGACCTCGCCTTCTCCCTGCCGACGCCGCCGGTGAGCACGCCGTCGAGCTCGCCGGGCCCGGTCTGCGTCGGTGTCATGGACTTCCACGGCGGCAACGACGACCGCGCCCGGGCGGACGAGATCTACCGGCGCTACCTCGACGGGACGATCCGGTTCGTCCGCGTGCTGGTCGAGGAGGGCAGGCCGGTCCGGCTGCTCACCGGCGACCGGTGCGACGCCACCGTGGTCGAGGCGATCCTCGACGCGGTGGACTCACCGCTGGTCACCGCCGCCGAACCGACGTCACTCGCCGACCTGATGACGGAGATGGCGGCCGCCGACACCGTGGTGGCGGTCCGCTACCACAACCTGATCTGCGCGCTGAAGACCGGAACGCCGGTGCTCGCCCTCAGCTATGCGGCGAAGAGCGACGCGCTCATGGCCGGGATGGGCCTCGGCGCGTACTGCCACCCGGCGCGCGAGGTCGACGCCGACCGGCTCCTCGAACAGTTCCGGACGCTGGAGAAGCGATCGGCCGAACTGCGGGAGACCCTTGTCGAGCGGAACCTGGCCGCCGCCCGCCAACTGGAGGACCAGTTCGGCTCGTTGACCACGGCCGTGTTCCCCGCCACCCACCACACCCATGCCCGGCAGGAGTCTCCATGAAAGCGACCGAAGTCCCGGAGATCGCGGGCGCGTTCCTGTTCGAACCGACGCCGTACGCCGACGAACGCGGCTTCTTCTGCCGCACCTTCGACGCCGACGTGGTCCGCTCGGTGGGCCTCGACCCGAACGCCTTCGTCCAGGACAGCGTGTCCCGCTCGGTCCGGGGTGTGCTGCGCGGCCTGCACCTGCGCTCCGGCGCCGGCGAGGCCAAGCTGGTGCGGTGCTCGTACGGGCGGATCTTCGACGTCGTCGTGGACCTGCGGCCGGATTCTCCGACCTACCGCAATTGGGTTTCCTTTGAACTCACAGGAGAATCACAACCAACTCTTTACATTCCCGCGGGATGCGCGCACGGTTTTCAGGCACTGACCGACACCGCCGACACCTCCTACCGGATCGACCGCCCGCACGATCCGGCCGAGGACGTGACCATCGCCTTCGACGACCCCGAGCTCGCCATCCCCTGGCCGCTGCCGGTCGCCTTGATGTCCCAACGGGACCGGGAGGCGCCGAGCCTCGCCCAGGTCCTGAAGCACAGAGAAAGCTGAGGTCCCCGTGGACACCGAAGTGCTTGACCTGCCCCTGTCGCGGACAGCCAACGAGCGGCTGCACGCCATGATCCCCGGGGGTGCGCACACCTACGCCAAGGGCGACGACCAGTACCCCGAGAACCTGGCCCCGGTCATCAGTCACGGCAGCGGTGCCCACGTGTGGGACGTCGACGGCAACCGGTACATCGAGTACGGGTCCGGCCTGCGGTCGGTCAGCCTCGGCCACGCCCACCCGCGCGTGCTCGAGGCGGTGCGGCGGGAACTCGGCCGCGGCAGCAACTTCGTCCGGCCGTCCATCGTCGAGGTCGAGGCCGCCGAACGCTTCCTGGCCACCGTGCCCACCGCCGACATGGTGAAGTTCGCGAAGAACGGCTCCGACGCCACCACCGCCGCGGTGCGCCTCGCCCGCGCGGTCACCGGACGCCCGCGGGTGGCCCTCTGCGCGGACCACCCGTTCTTCTCCGTCGACGACTGGTTCATCGGCACCACACCGATGAACGCCGGCATCCCGGCGGCGACCACCGAGCTCACCGTGTCCTTCCCCTACGGCGACCTGGCGGCCACGGAGGAGCTGCTCACCCGGTACCCGGACGAGATCGCCTGCCTGATCCTGGAACCCGCCACCCACTCCGAGCCGCCGCCCGGGTACCTCGCCGGCCTGCGCGAGCTGGCCGACCGGCACGGCTGCGTACTGGTCTTCGACGAGATGATCACCGGCTTCCGCTGGTCCGAGGCGGGTGCCCAGGGCCTGTACGGCGTCGTCCCCGACCTCTCCACGTTCGGGAAGGCGCTGGGCAACGGGTTCGCCGTCTCCGCGCTGGCCGGGCGCCGCGACCTGATGGAGCGGGGCGGGCTGCGCGACTCCGGCGACCGGGTGTTCCTGCTGTCCACCACGCACGGTGCGGAGACGCACTCCCTGGCGGCCGCGATGGCCGTGCAGACCACCTACGTCGAGGAGGGCGTCACCGCGCGGCTGCACGCCCTCGGCGAACGGCTCGCCGCCGGGGTCCGCGACGCCGCGGCCGCCATGGGCGTGGGCGACCACGTCGTCGTCCGGGGCCGGGCCAGCAACCTGGTCTTCGCCACCCTCGACGAGCACCTGCAACCGTCGCAGCGGTACCGCACGCTGTTCCTGCGCCGGCTCCTCGCGGGCGGGGTGCTCGCCCCGTCGTTCGTGGTGAGCAGCGCACTCGACGACGCGGACATCGACCGCACCGTCGACGTGGTGGCCGAGGCATGTGCGGTGTACCGGAAGGCACTCGATGCCGCCGACCCCACCGCCTGGCTGGCCGGGCGAGCGGTGAAGCCCGTGTTCCGGCGCCTGGCGTGATCTGACGTCAGCGGGGCGCCCGCTGCGCCACGTCGGACCTCCGCGCGGCCGTCCGGTCGGCCGTCCGGTCGATCAGCCAGGCGGTCGCCGGTACCACCGCCAGCGCGGTGCACCAGCCGCCCAGGGCGTCGGTCGGGTAGTGCGCGCCCAGGCCGACCTCCGCCCAGCCCATGGTGGCGCCGGCGACCAGCGCCGCCATGAGCACGAGTGACGCGCCGGCCGCCCTGCCGAGGCCGAGCCGGCCGGTCGCGAGGAGCGCCGCCATGAGGGCGAGCGCGGTGAAGAAGGCAGTGTGCCCGCTCGGGTAGGACAGGTTGCCGGGGCCGTGGATGGTGCGTCCCACCAGGTGCTTGAGCAGCGTCGTCGTCCCCACGGTCAGACCGGAGCCGACCACGACGAGCGCCGCCGCGCGGGGACGCCGCAGCAGCAGGCAGCCCGCCGCACAGGCCACGATCACCATCGCCGATCCCGCGGGTTCCCCCAGGAAGTCCAGGGCCAGAGCGACGTGCCGCCACGGCGGCCGCACACTGTCCGCCGTCGGCCGGACGATCCACCTGTCCACCCGGCCGGGCTCGCTGTGTCCGGCGTACCGGACCCCGAGTGCGACGACCGCCAGCGCGGCGAGCGCCGCGACCGGGCAGAGCCACGCGCGCAGCGCCCGGGGCAGCAGCACGCCCGCCGCGGATCGGACCGGGCCGGCTTCCGGGGCCGCTCCTGCCAGACGATCCAACGTGAGCCCCCCCCGTCGTGTCCGAACCCCCTTCCGGCGACCATAGCCGCCCCGCGTCAGGCGGATGGCCGGTCCGGGCCGACGGTACAGTTCAAGACCTTTCGGGTGGAGACGGGAAGCGGTCAAGGTGTGTCCAATACCGTTCCATGGCTTCCACGAGCTCCCGCGACAGCCGGTGGCGGAGCTCCCCGGTACGGTCCGGCCACAGCACCCGGAACAGCTGGGGGCCGAGCTCTGGCGGCAGCGCCCTCAGCCTTTCGTGCTGCCTGCCGAGGGCGAGCGGGACCAGGTCCTTCGCCAGGAAGTCCGAGAAACCGTCGACCACGCCGACGGGAAGCCGCTCCTTGTCCCGGCAGAAGGCCGTGACCATCACGTTCACGGCGCGCACCAGGTGCGGTGACGGCGAGTCGAGCAACAGCCGTATGCCGTTGAGGGCGCGCTCGTGCAGCGCGGCGCGGTGGCCGTCGACCGGTCCGTCGTGGTCGGTGAGGAGCAGTTCGAGCAGATCGTGGGCGAGCGAGGAGGCGGAGGCCCCCTCCACCGCGACGAACGTGGTCACGGCCGGGCCCAGCCAGTGGAACACCGGGTCCATGGCATGCCGTATCACCGAGTCGTTGGTACCGGCGGACAGCGACATCTTGTGCCATACCTCGTCCCAGTACGACCGTGACCAACCGGGGCCGCCATGTCCCCGGGGATAGCGGTAGAGCCAGTTCATGTCGAGCGGCTCGGGCGGCCTCGTACCGTCCTCACCGGCACGCAGGGACACGTCCAGGGCTCGCCGGTTCTCGTCCCAGTAGGGGTGGACGTACAGCGAAAGGGCGAAGTCCGTCCACTGGCCCTCGTACATCGCCGAGCGCCACAGCAGACAGTGCCGGTGCCAGGCACTCACCGGGTCCGCGGAGTCCGGGAACAACTCGGCCACCGAGCAGCGCTCCGCGAGCAGAATGATGATCAGGACGAGGTTCGAGCCGTACAGACCGTGCCGCGTCGCGGTGCGCAGGAGCGTGGGACGGTAGCCCGGGTGCTGGTCGCCGGTGCGTGTCTCGTGCTGGGTGAGGACCTGGATGAGACGCCGCGCGAGCCGGCGGCGCTCGGCCATGGGCATCCGTCCCGTCAGCGACCGTGCGAAGCGCAGCATCTGACGGGACGACAGGGAGGCGTACGACAGCAACGCGAAGGCGAGGTCGTCATCGAGGAGGGCACCGCCGAGCGAGAGGGCGGGGCGGGGCCTGAGCAGGTCGCCGAGCACGTGCAGGGCGAGCCGGATCGCCAGGTACTCGCCGAACGTCGCATGGAGGAACTCGTAGCTGGCGAGCACCTGTCCGTCGCGCACCGACTGGGCCCGCTGCACGAAGAAGAAGCGCCCCAGAGCCGTCTCGGCGGCGTTCAGCGGGGTGCGGAAGGCGGCGGCCTGTGTCTGCCGCCGCCCGAGAACCGCCGTGAGGTCTTCCTCCAGCTCTGCGGCCGACACCCACTGGCGGCGCCGGTTGAGCTGGGCGAAGGCCACGAGGGAAAGCCGCTGCAGCTCCTGCTCGATCCGCTCGGCGGTCTCCTCGTCCGGTACGGCATCCAGGGTCGACTTGCGAACCTCGCGCCGCGCGAACGAAGTGAGCAACTGCTCGTAGAGGTCGGCCACGTCCAGGGAGTCACCGGTGGCACGCTGCAGGCCGCCGTCGGTGGCGTCGTACAGCGCGAGCATGGTCAACAGCAGAGGCTGGGCGGCGAGTTCCGCGTGCCGTACGACGTGCTGCCACGTCAGCGGTGCGCGACCGCGGGCACAGAAGCCGGCCGCGTTGGCCGCGTTCCACACCGCCAGCCACTGCCTGATCTGGTCGTCCCGGAACGGCTCCAGGCGCAGCGCCACCAGTCCGTCCGGATAGCGGGCGCGGTCCGCGACGGCGGTACGACTCGTCACCAACGCCAGTACCGGACGGCCTTGCTCGGCCTCCCGCTGCTGGAACTGGGCCACGCGGATCAGGAAGTTGTTCTGGTGAACGCCGGTGGTCTGCAGCAACTCGTCGAAGCCGTCGAGGAGCAGCACGGGGGTGCTGCCGCCCGCCGCTCGCACGAGCTGTGGCCAGCTCACGGTCTCACCGGTGGCCGCGCGGATCGCCTGCTCGATCTGGTCCTGGAGTTCGTCCTCCGCGCGCACGTCCCGCAGCGGCACCCGCACCGGCAGGAAGCCCACGGCCGGCAGGCGCGCGGCGAGTACCCGGGTCAGCGCGGACTTCCCGGCTCCGGGCTGGCCGAGGACCAGCAGCGGTGCCCCGGCCAGCTGGGGAGAGGTGAGCGCCCCGGCCAGGTACCGGGTCAGGTCCTGCCGCACGGGGACGCGCTCCCACCACGACTCGTCGGCCGGCCCGCTCGGTCCGGACACACCGCACACCCGGAAGTCCGGGTCGAGATAGAGCTCCTCGAGGGTGGGGATGAGGATGCCGTCCGGCGCGGACTCGGCATCCAGGATGGTGCGGGCCAGCGCGGCCTCATGGGCGCGTGCGAGCGCGGCGGCCACCTCGACCGGCGGGCGCAGCGCCTGGGCGGTACGGGCGAGGAGTCTCTCCACACCGTCCAGCGCGCGGTGCACCTCGGTGCGGGTCGCCTGGTGCTCCCACTGTGCCGTCCAGAGCCCGAACTCGGGCGCCTGCACGGCAAGTTGCGTGTACAGGTCCCGGTAGCGGGCCTGCGCCGCCCTGGGCAGGACCTCGATGAGCAGGCGGCGGGCCTCCCGCCGGTCGGGCATGTCGAGGCGCTCCCAGACCGCCAACCCCTCGACGAAGGCCAGGAATCTGCCGGCGTACTCGTCGTAGCGACCGAGCAGGGCCGCCGCGACCGCCTCGGACGAGGTGTGCGGGGCAGGGCTCGGCAGATCCGCCGCGACCAGCAGAGCGACGAGATCCGAGACCTGCGGTGCCGGTGCCGGAGCCGCCGAGTCCGCCCGGGCCAGCGCGAGTTGCTCACCCCGCGTCAGATCGACCTCGCCGAGCCCGAACGGCAGGCCCAGCTCCTGCATGGCCTCGAAGAACGCCACGACCACGACCACCGTGTGCGCGGCGCGCAACACGTCGGTCCGCTCGGCCCGGCTGTGCGCCCTTCCGAGACGCGCGCCGATCCCCTGCACCGCGTCGCGGCCGAGTCCGAGGACGCGGCCCCTGGCGTCGGCCATCCCGATCACGGTGCCACTGATCCCGCCGGTCGCCAGGTTGAGCGCGCCGCCCAGAACGCGGTCGAGCGCCGCCAGCCGTGCCGGTTCGGCACCGAGCAGCACCAATGCGTCGCTGAACCTCAGCAGTCTGCGCGCCCCCATGCCCCCCACTCCCCGTCTGCGGCCTCCACTCTGGCATATCAGGCCCCGGCCGGCGGCGCCCGGCGGCGGGGGCGGACCGGGAGCCTTATGCCCAGCAGCCGTTGACCGTGGCCGCCAGTCCGTCGAGGGCGTCCTTGGTGGCGGCCGGGTCGGCGGTGGAGTTGTTCTCGATGAAGGAGAAGATCTTCCAGCGTCCGTCCTCGGCCTTGGTCAGCCCGCTCAGCGCGATCGCACCGGTGAGCGTGCCCGTCTTCGCCTGCACCTTGCCGACGGCGCACTGCGAGTCCGCGGTGTCGAAGCGCCCCCATTCGGGACCCAGGGTGGAGCCGGCCTCTCCCGCGACGGGCAGGCCGTCGATGATGTAGGCGAGGGTCTCGGCGTAACGGGGGTCGTCGGCGACGTCGAGGATGTCGGCGATGGTCTGTGCCGGGATGCGGTTGGCGCGGGACAGGCCGCTGCCGTCGTGGATCTCGTAGTTGTCCAGCGAGACGCCGTACCTGCCGAGTACCTCGCGTACGACGGCCGTGCCGTCCTCGAAGGTCGGCCGGCGGCCGGCACCGATCGCGGTCATCCGCAGCAGGGTCTCGGCGATATCGTTGTCGCTCACCTTGAGCATGTGCTCCACGATGGCGGACAGGTTCGCGGACTGGTGCTGGGCGACCGGCACGTCGCCCGTGCCGGCCGTGCCGTGGGTGACGCCGCCCGTGACGGTGACACCCTGCTGGGCGAGGAACCCGGCGAAGACCTGGCCCGCGTCCAGCGACGTGTCCGTGACGTGCCGGCCGTCGACCACCAGCGCCCGTACCGGTGCCACGGAGTCCGGGTAGTAGCCGTCGTTCCAGCCGGTCGCGAGCGTGGGCTCGGGGAAGAGGCTGTCGTCGACCTGGACCTTGACCGAGGTGAGGCCCGCGCTCCTGAGCCCCGCGACGGCGGTCTTCGCCATCGCGTCGATGTCGGCGCTGGTCAGGGTGCGGTCGCCGCCGCCGACGAGGGTGAGTGTGCCGTTGCCGTAGACGGCCTTGGTGGTGAACCGGTGGTCGGGGCCGAGCACCGTCAACGCGGCGGTGGCGGTGCCGAGTTTGGTGTTGGACGCGGGCATCAGCGCGGTGGTCGCGTCGTGGCCCCAGACGGCCTTGTCGGACGCGCCGTCGATGACGACGCCGCTCAGCGTGGAGCCGAGACGGGTGTCCTGGACGCGGGTGTCGAGATTGTCCGCGATCTTCTGCTCGGCGGGGTCGAGTGCGGTGGCCGTGGTCCCGGAGACGGCCTTGCCGGCGGCGAAGGCGCTCGTGCCGAAGAGGAGTGTCCCGGCGATGGGGGCGGTCACGGCGACGACGGCGACCCGGCGGAGGGCGGGGTGGCGGGTTCCCGCCTTGCCGTGACGGGCGCCCGTACGGACGGGGGATGGGGGGTTGGACATGCGGACCTCGCCGAAGTACTCGTGGGACAAAGGGAGTTGGCAGGAACGTGAGTTCTCAGGAGAGAAAGTTACAGCTGTGATCCTGCTTTTCCGCCACAACACGAGGGCACCCCGCCTCCTGGCGAGGCGGGGTGCCCTTTCGTCCCGTCATGTACCTCTGGAAGAAGCCGGACGAGGACGGGCGCCGGAGTCGGGGGATGTGCTCCGGCGCCCACCGGTTCACAGGGAGGCCGCGGGGGTGCGGCTGTGCTCCAGGTCGAGCAGGAACCGCTTGGCCTCGACACCGCCGGCGTAGCCGGTCAGGCGGCCGCCCGAGCCGACGACCCGGTGACAGGGAAGCACCACGCACAGAGGGTTCGCGCCGAGTGCGGTGCCCACGGCCCGCGCGGCTCGCGGCCGTCCGAGCGCGGCGGCCAGCTCCGCGTAGGTGCCCGTCACTCCGTACGGAAGGAGTGCGTCCAGCCGTTCCACGGTCGTGCGGCTGAACGGTGTGGCCAGGCGAAGGTCCATGGGTACGGTGAACGTCCGGCTGCGGCCACCGAGGTACGCGTCCAGCTGTCGGCCCGCCTCCTCGATGGTTCACGCAGGTCACCACCGAGTTCCTCGCCTGAACACCTTCCGTCACCGCTGCGCTCAGCGCCCTCGCGGTCGCCGGCACCGCCACGCATCTCACCGGCGAGAGACCGGCCGACGAGACCGTCCAGACCTTCTCATGCGGCGGCCCGGCGGCCGTCGCGGTCGGCCCGGGCCGCGGCCATCAGGCCGTCGAGCGAGTCGCGGGTGTGAAGCAGTTCCTCGATGTGGGCGGAGAGCCGGTCGCGCTCCTCGGCCATGCGTTCCAGCGCGGAGTCGGAGTTCTCGTCGCTGGGCGCGTAGCGGCACGGCATCAGTTCGAGGATGGTGCGGCTGGACAGCCCGGCCACGTACAGGCGCTGGATGAAGTCGACCCGATCGATGTCGTCGTCGGTGAAGTGCCGCTGCCCGCCGCTGCTGCGGGTGCTGACGAGAAGCCCCTGCTCCTCGTAGTACCGCAGCGAACGGACACTCACCCCGGTCCGCGCCGCGAGTTCGCCGATCCGCATCTCACCCTCCCGACCGTGACCTCGGCCCAGGACTTGCATCTCACATTGATGTCAGGTTTTAGCGTACCTGTCGGGCCCGCTCTTCCCGGGTCCTCGCCCCCGTACGAAGGAGTTCCGGCATGACCGGCAAGACCAGCACGACCACGTTGTTGGACCGCTACCGCCTCGGGGGTCTGGAGCTGCCCAACCGGGTCGTGATGGCCCCGATGACCCGGGTCCGGGCCGAGACCGGCGGTCTCGCCACCCCGTCCATGGCGGTCTACTACGCCCAGCGGGCCAGCGCCGGGCTGATCGTCACCGAGGGGGTACAGCCCAGCCTGGTGGGGCAGTCCAACCCGGGCACCCCGGGCCTGTACACCGATGAGCAGGTGGCCTCCTGGCGGCCCGTCACCGACGCCGTGCACACCAACGGCGGGCGGATCTTCGCCCAGATCATGCACGGCGGCCGGGTCTCGCATCCCGACACCACCGGCCTCCGGCCGGTCGGACCCTCCGCCGTCGCCGCGGTCGGCGAGGTATTCGCCCCGTCCGGCCCGCAGCCCGCGCCGGTCCCGCGCGCCCTGGACCTCTCCGAGGTGCCCGACCACGCCCGCTCGTACGCGGACGCCGCCCGGCGCGCCGTCGACGCCGGCTTCGACGGCGTCGAACTGCACGGCGCGAACGGCTACTTGATCTCACAGTTCCTGTCGTCCAACGCCAACCTGCGCACCGACTCCTACGGCGGCCCGATCACCCACCGCATCCGCTTCGCCGTCGAAGCGGTCGCCGCCACGGTCGACGCCGTGGGCGCGGCCCGCACCGCGATCAGGCTCTCCCCGGGCGGCACCTTCTGGGGCGTAGAGGAGACCGAGGTGCCGGAAATGTACGCGGCCCTGCTGGCCGAACTCGCCCGCTTCGACCTCGCCTACGTACACCTGGAAGCGACCGTCGAGGAGGAGGTGCTGGTCGGGCTGCGCCGCGCATGGCAGGGCAGCCTGGTCGTCAACCCGGTGCTCCCCATGGGCCCCAAGCAGACCGACCGGGCCGCCGCCGACCACTGGCTCGGCCTGGGCGCCGACCTGATCAGCTTCGGCCGCGCCTTCCTCGCCAACCCCGATCTGGTGGAACGGCTCCGCACCGGCCTGCCGGTCGCGCCCGCCGACCCGGCCACGTTCTACCAGGGCGGCGACACGGGCTATCTCACCTACCCCGCCTACCAGTACACCGCCTGACCCGACACGAAGAACGAGGAACAACGATGAATCCGTCGAACAAGCTCCAGGACGGAGCCCGGACAGCGGTCATCGTCGCCGGCCGGGTGTACGCCCCCGCCGAGGACGTCGAGACGTTCGTCGCCGAGGCACGTACGACGTCGTACCCGCTCGCCGCCGCGTGATGATCTCGTTCTGCGTGGAGGACGCGGCGACCGGAACCGTCACGGTGCTCGAACAGTGGGCGCCCCAGGACGCCCTCGACGGGCACGTGGCCACACCGGAGATCACCGCCCTCCTCACCAAGTGGGGTCCGCGCATACGCAACGAGGTACGCAGGTTCCACGCCGACGGGACGGACCCCCGCACCTGAACCGAGCCCGATCAGTCCTGGCACCAGGCTGTCGGCGCAACGCCGTGAACCCACCGGCGGTCACGTCCCGGCCCAGCGCCATCTCGGCATCCAGAACAGCGAGTTCCAGGACGGGATCGCCGCCGCCGTCGCCACCGCCCCCGTGGTGGTCCGGCTCGACTCCCGACGCTGGAACCGAACGGGGTCGAGGCCGACCTGTCCTCGACGGGGGGCCCGGACGAGGAGCGCCATGTCGCCGTCTCCGGACAAGTCGGTGTGGCCGCTTTGCGCTCCCTCCGGGTAAATCCCTGCCTGGCCGGTCCGCGTGGCGTACGCTGGACATACCGACGCGGGGTGGAGCAGCTCGGTAGCTCGCTGGGCTCATAACCCAGAGGTCGCGTGGTTCAAATCCCGCCCCCGCTACCAACACACCGGCCCCCTCAACCACGTTGAGGGGGCCGGCCGCTTCGACGCCGTTCAGCGCGCCCGGCTGCACCGAGGAGGACGGTTGCGTAGCTGCTCAGAGCGCCGACATGGTGGTGCAAGGTAACTGTCGTGCAGGTCGCCTGGCGGGCAAAGGCTTCTCCACGCAATCGATTTGAGTCCTAGAAGAAGCCGAGTTGGCGCGGCGAGTACGAGACCAGGAGATTCTTCGGCTGCTGGTGGTACACCGTCTGTATGGCTCTGACCAGTGCAAATGCGCGGTGTGAAGGGAAGAGGGCAGAAGTTGGCCCGGGTATGGTCCGGATCTTGAGATGGGGGACTCGACCGGCGGTCTCAGTTGCTCTGTTTTTCCGAGGGCAGGGCCGTGAGAGGTGCCGGATTGCGGCTGGTCCAGTCGTGGCGGTGGCTCCGGCGTCGGGGTCGAGGGGGCGGACGCGGTGGTGCCGACAATCTGTTCCGTCAATCTGTTCCGTTGAGCGGACATGCTCCGCCAAGCAGTTCAGGCCAGTGCCCATGCTGGGCTCCCATCGCGCCGACCTGGGTGCGGCGGTACGGGAACGAGCCGGGTCACGGCTTCCGCCCTCACCGATCACACGCACCGCGACGGCAGTCGGAGGCGGCCGGGCCCGAGTGGTCGCCTCACCGTCGTGCCCTGGGCGGTGCGGGCCCGCGGATGCGGCAGACAGCGGACCGGACTACTGCGCCGTAGTAATCCGGTTGGGGCGGCGGACTCAGCTGTCCGGAAGCGGGCGTCACGCGGGACCCTGGTCCGCCCGTGATCCGGGACACTCCTGGAGCGGCGTTCGGCGAAGATCTGGTCTGATCACGGGATCCGGTATCAAGGAGGTACGGGGGTGGAGGTGCGGATCCGACCCGCGCGTGCCGAAGAGGCGTCGGCGCTGACCGAACTCGTCCTGCGCTCGAAGGCGCACTGGGGGTACGACGCGGAGTTCCTTGAGGCATGCCGTGCGGAACTCACCATCCGGCCCGACGAGATCGACGTCCGCCGGATCGTCGTCGCCGAGGACGCACACCTTGGAGTGCTCGGCGTCGCCTCCCTGGAGGGCACGGCCCCGCAGGGCTGTGTGGGCCTGTGCTTCGTCGAACCCGGTGCCATCGGCCGCGGGGTGGGCCGTCTCCTGTACGCCCATGTGATGGGATCCGCCCGCGAACTCGGGTTCACCCGGATCACCATCGACTCCGACCCGAACGCGGAACCGTTCTACCGCCGGATGGGCGCCCGACCCGTCGGACGTACCCCCTCCGGCTCGATCCCGGGGCGTGAACTGCCCCTCCTCGAAGTGGTTTTCGCGCCCCGGCGCGACAGCTGGACCCACGCGTGGACCGGGGGCCGCCGCGCGGTCCACCTTGGCAACGTCGCCGAGTTCCAGTCCCAGTTCGGCCCCGCCTCCGCCTCTGCCTCCGCCGAGGCCGGGCACTATTCCTGCCTGGCCGCCTTCATCTCTCCGCACCCGGCCGTCCTGATCCTGCCCCGGGCGGTTCCGCGCGACTGGATCGGCATGGTCGCCGGCGTCCTGGGCTGGGGACAGGTGGAGGTGTACGACGGCCTGGCAGAGCCCGGCCCGGCGTCGAGCGCGGATCGGGGCCGCCGTACCGGCCCGGTCCGCCGGCTGCTCCCCGGCACGGCGCCCGCCCCCTCGGCGCCGACGGCGGGGCCGGTGGGGCCGGCCGGCGGTCTCAGCCGCGCCGTCCTCTCCCGCCCCGCACTCGCCGAGCGGCTGAAGTCCCTCGGTCTGCCCCTCGTACCGTGGGGCCACACCCCCGCGTTCGCCGAACTCACCGGTTCGACACCGGGCCCGGACGCTCTGCGCTACGAGTCCAAGCGGGCCGCGCACGAACTGTTCACACAGCTCCAGCCCGCCCACCCGGGGATCAGGGTGCCGCAGCAGTGGCAGACGGCCACCCGACGTGCGGCGGTGCGACTGCTCAGGGCGCGCAGCCGCGCGGGGCGGGCCACCGTGGTGAAGACCGAGCACGGCGCCGGAGGATCCGGTACCTGGGTGATCCGGGACGACAGACTGTGGAAGTACGGACTGTGGAACTACGGATTGAGGTCCCCGCTGCCCCATGGGCCCCTGCTCCTGGAGGAGTTCGTCGTGGGCGAATCCGGGCCCAGGGACCTGACTTTCGACGGCCTCGTGGACACGGAAGGACGGGTGCACGAGGCCGGAGTCGCCGTCATGGACGTCGAGGGCACCGCCTACCAGGGCGCCACCGTCGGCCCCGGAGTCGTCCCGCAATCGCTCGCCGAACTCCTGGCGCGCTTCGGCCGGGCCGTGGGCGAGCGGATCGCCGCAAGCGGTTATCGAGGGTGGTTCGACGTCGACTTCGTGGCCGGCCCCGAGGGCCGCCCGGCGCCCACCGAGATCAACCTCCGGATGACGGGTCCCTCCGTCGCCTTCATGGTCAAGGCACGGCTCGACGAGATCCGAGGGGGCGACCACCTCGTCCGCACCGTCGACCACATCCCGCTCGGCGCCCGGTTGCCTGGCCCCGAACTGTTCGCCCTGCTGCGGGAGACGGCGAAGCGGTGCGCCGGGATCGACGCCGTCCTCGTGCCCTCGATCCCGACCGCCGCCTTCGAACCGGCCCCCCGTCTCGGCGTCGTCCTGGCCGCGCACACCCGTGAACGCCTGGACGCGGCCGAGGCGTTGGTGCGTGCCGCCGCCCAGGACACCGGGCGGATGTTCACTCCCTAGCCCCAGGGCCGGGGTTCACTCCGTTGCCGCGGTGCCCGGACGCCGCGTCACGTACACCGCCACCACCACCGCCGCGATCATCAACGGCACATTGAAGACGTACACCAGTGCCGCCTGCCGCTCCCAGTCCGTCTTCGCGGCGAGCCGGTAGAAGTTGTCCTGCGGCCACCAGGAGACCAACAGCCAGACGATGGCCAGATGGGCCGCCGTCGTCAGGCCGCGTGAGCGACCTTGGCGCCGCATCAGAGGGCGTCCGGCGACCAGGAAGGCGAGGCCCACGCTGAAGGCCAGCAACTCGGCGGCGTACAGACCTCGGAAGAGCCACGACCACGGCGCGGGAACGTAGGTGAGGTCGGTGGAGCCCGGCCAGAACACATCGGTCAAGAACACGGCGAGCGGCAGGGCCACGACCAGCATCACGCACCCCATGCCGTACAGAAACCCTTCCGGGCCGGGGGCCGTCGCGCCACCCGCCTTGCCGTTCACCCCGCCGGACGCGGCACGCTGCGCGGGCAGGGGCAGCAGACGCCGGTCGACCTTCCCGGCCCGGTTGCGCGGCAGCGCCCCCAGGGTCACCACCTGCGCCGGGATCTCCTGATCCGGCACCACACCCGTCAGATGCATACGTATCGCGTCGGCGTCCGGAGAGGCACGGGGAGCCGTCGGTACGACGTAGGCCACCAGCCGATCCTCGTCCACGGCGGTGATCACGGACTCCCGGATTCGAGGGTGGGTGGCCAGCGCGGCTTCGGCGCGGTGCGGATCTACGGTACGGCCGCGGACGCGAACGCGGTGCGCCAGCCGGCCGCCGAACTCCAGCAGCCCGTCCTCCCACAGCGTTCCCGCATCACCGGTGGGGAAGGCACCGTTGTCGTCGGGGCCGCCGGGGGGCGTCAGCCAGATCTCGCCCTTGCGGACCTCGGCCCGGCAGCCTGGAAACGGGCGGCCGAGCAGGCTGACCAGCCCGGGGTCGGCCACCGGACCGGAGAGCTGGTCCGTCTCGAACCAGGTGCCGCAGCCGGTGACCTCCACGGGCCCGTAGACATTGAGCAGTCGCGCCCCCGGCGCCGGCCGCCCCCGCAGCCGTACGTGTTCGTCGAGAGCGAGCCGTTCCCCGCCGACCGCCACCAGCCGCAGCCCCACGGGCACGGAGCCGTCGAGCAGTGAACGGGCCGTCACCGGGTCGGTGTCGAGTACCGTGACGCCTTCGGTGAAGGGCCGACCCCACAGCGCGGGCCCGGTCTCGCCCTCCGGCAGCACCAGCGTGCCCCCGGAGCACAGGGCCCGTATCCAGCCGTAGGTGAAGGCGGCCGTGTCGGCCGGCGCGGTCACCAGATGGACGTCGGAGGGCCCCAGACCGAACACCTCGGCCCAGGACCCGTATACGGCGCGCAGCCGTGCGTGTCCCGCGGGGACGGGCCGGTGCCGCCCCGTGGTCGTGCCCGCGCTGAACAGCACGGCGGCGGTGGCCCCGCAGGGCGCGGCAGGGGGCTCTGGGGAGCATGCGTCAATGACGTCGGCGTCGGTGTCCAGACAGACGACGATCCGGCCGGCACCGTCGTCGACGCTCGGCCGAAACCTCTCATGTGTCAGGACGGTGTTCGCCCCTGCCTCCTCCAGCAACTGCCCGATGTCCCCGGTCGGTTGATGCGGGCCGACCACGGCGTACGCCCCGCCCGCCTTGAGCACACCCAACAAGGCGACCAGCAGATCCGGCACCCGGTCGGTGCACACGACCACGGTCTCCCCAGGCCCGAGCCCCCTCTGCAGCAGATAGCGGGCCAATCGGTTGGCCCGCACCCCCAACTCCCCGTACGTGAGCCGGGCCCGCTCGGTGATGACCGCGGGCCGGTCCGGTGTCTCCCGCACCCACGCCTCGAACAACCCGTGAAGTTCATTCGCCCCGGCCATGACCGGTGATCATCCCAGAGGCGGCACGACGCGGGAAGAGGCCCGACAGATGCCGACCCGGGACGGCGGTGGTGGCCTAGGCGAACCCAGGAGAAGACCACCGGCAGTAACGCCATCGCGCGTCGGGCGAGGCGATATGCCGCCCGGACCCCAAATACCGGGGCGGGCGCCCGAAGACCGTCACCCTTCTGGAACGGCGGGAGATCAAGAAGATCGCCAAGTCCAAGCCCGCCGAGCACAGCCTGCCGTTCTCGACCTGGAGCCTGGTCAAGCTGGCCGACTTCCTGGTCGACAAGGGGGTGGTCGACGACATCAGCCACGAGGGACTGCGCATCCTCGCTCCGCGAGGAAGGCGTCACCTGTCAAAGGGTGAAGACCTGGAAGACCTCGAAAGACCCGGACCACGAGGCCAAAAAGGCCCGGGTCGAACACCTCTACGTCATCGCCGACGGCGAAGTGATACCTGAACCAGGCGAGCCCGAGGTCATCCTCTGCATGGACGAGTTCGGCCCACTCAATCTCCAGCCCCGTCCCGGACGCCAGTGGACTGAACGCGGTGGCAAGGGCAAGGACCCCGGCCGCGAACCTCGACCGCGCCGCCGGGCCACCTACACCCGCCCGCACGGCGTGCGTCACCCCGGCAGCACGGGGCGCCTGGTCGGGAACCGTGGCCGAACCAGGTCGCGTCCCTTTTCCGGAACCGTGGAAGGGACGCCCATGAGCATCGACCCATCCCACCCGACCGTGCGGTCGCCATACGGTGATCCGCCGCCCGCGGGCGACCCGCCGCCACCGTACACGCCGCTGCGGCGACGGCTGCGTGAGGACGAATGGCCGCCGTTGGGTGAGGTGTTGCGGGGGCGGCGGCAGCAGGTGCGCCCCGGGGTGTTGCTGGTGCTGCTCTTCCCGTGCCTGTGGTGGCTGACCGTGCCGCTGCTGGTCGGCTACCAACTGGCCCGTACGGCCCGCCGCATGGCACGCCGGGTCTTCCCCGTACGCCCGGCAGGGCAGGTCGAGGATCCCGAGGTGTCCCGGGTGCAGCGGGTGCGGGCCTGGACGGCCCTCGTCATTTCGGGGGTGCTGCTGGCCGTGTTCGGTAGCTGGCAGGACGTGGCGGGGGCACAGAAGCAGTTCCTGGATCGGCTGTTGTTCGCGCCCTGGCTGGCGCTGTTGAGCGCGGCGGTGGTGGTGGCGCTGCTCTTCTGCGTGGCCACGCCCGGGACGCGGCTGGCCATGCTGACGCGGCTGTGGCCGGCCGGTCGGTCGGCCCTGTGGTACTTCGGCGCCTGGACGCTGGTGCCGCTGCTGTTCATGGCGGCGGCCGAGGGGATGGGGCTGCTGCCCAGCAGCGCCAACGGGATGTTCGGGCTGCTGCTCTGGGTGTCCGTGATGTTCGTCTGCTGGGCGCCGTTCTGGTGGGTGATCTTCTTCCTCTGCTTCGCCTCCGGTCCGGCGCTGCGCCACGCGTTCAACCTTTCCTCCCTGCACGCGGCGCTGCCCGCGCTGGTCACCACCGTCCTGGTCTGGGCGTTCACCTTCCTCGGTCTGTCGTCGGGCGGCCTGCCGCCGGGCCCGGTGCCGCTCGCGGTCTGCGCGTTCCTCGGCGGGCCGGTTTCGGTGACGGCATTGGCCTGGTGGGAGATTTACCGGCTGCGGCAGCGGCACGGGGTGCGGTGGCGGGGGTAGTACTCCAGTTGCACTTCTCCATATGCCCTGGTCGTGGGGCCCTTTCGGAGTCTAGTTGGCTGACTCTGCATCAGGCTGGTGGTGGTTCGTGACTCACTCGATCGGGGCGTGTGCGGCGCTGGTAGTGGCAGCGGCGGGCGATGGCCTGGTGGCGTCGGCGCCAGCAGGACCAGTAGAGCCGCCGCGCGGGCGATCGGTGCTGCGCCGAGGGGGATGGGCAAGGTCCAGGAGCCGTCGCACTTCTGCCACGATGAGGGGAACGAGGCCGCTCGAACCGTTTCTGCGGCCCCGTTTTCGACGGCCGTGACGGCCATCGCCGCCAGGAAGGCGTGCGCGGGCGTGGCCCGGGTGATGTGCCTGTGCCAGAAGCCTACGGGCAGATCCCGCAGCTTCGTGCCGCCCTGGAGGCACGCGGGGCCGGCTATGCGATGGCCGTTGCCTGCTCGACGTGGGTGTGGATCAACCACTACGAACAGGGCAAGCACCGCAACCCGAGCCCCGAGGCGAAACAGCAGCTCCAGGAGCGCTTCACGGACGACGAGCGCGCGCTGATGCGCGGAGCCGAGCCCGAGCGCCAATTCCTGATCAGCAACGACCCGGACGTGCCCTCCGCGTACAAGGACCCGGCGATGGCCGAGTACGAGAACCAGTGGACGCTGTGGGAGAACGCGCGCTACGACCGCAAGGTCACGCTGCGCTCCACGCTCAAGGCGCAGATGTACGACCCCGGGGTGTGGATCGAGCGCATCGCGCCGACACCGCTGCTCATGATCGTCGGCACCCAGGACACGGTGACGCCGACCGACATGGCGCTCGCCGCGTACGAGCGCGCGGGCGAGCCCAAAAAGCTCAGCACCTACGACGGCGGTCACTTCGACGCGTACGTCAAGCACTTCAACGAGACGGCCGTCGGCGCGGGCGAGTGGTTCGTCCAGCACCTCAAGCCGACCAGCACCAACTGACGCAAACCAAAGGACATCAGAGCGATGGCATCCGACCTCCGTTTCCACGTCCACGTCGCCGACCCCACCCCCGAACACGGCACGCCGCCGGTGCCGCACGGCTACCCGGCGGTCGCGTCCCCCATGTCGTCCACGCTCATCACCGGTGAGCGCGACGCCGTTCTGGTCGACACCCCGTGGTCGCACGAGCACCTGTGCGTCCTCCTGGAGTGGCTCGACTCGTTCGACAAGAACCTCACCGCGATCTACATCACCCACGGCCACGGCGACCACTGGTTCGGCGTGCCCAAGGTGCTGGAGCGCTACCCGGACGCGACGGTGTACTCCACCACCGGCACCGCCGCCTACATCGCCAGGCAGCACGCGAACCGCGGCCCGATGTGGGAGCGCCGGTTCCCCGGCCAGGTCTGTGAGGGCGAGATTCACCCGGAGATCATCCCGGCGGACGGCATCGAGCTGGAGGGCAACGTCCTGACGGCGGTCGAGCTCGGCCACACCGACACCGACACCGACACCGACACCGACGACACGACGGGCCTGTGGGTCCCCTCGATCCGCCTCTTCGTGGCCGGCGACTCCGTCTACAACCACTGCCACCAGTACCTCAACGAATCCGCCGACGGCGGCCTCCAGTCGTGGTACCGGGCACTCGACACCATCGAGGCACTCAACCCGAAGTACGCGGTGGCCGGCCACAAGGACAAGACGCAGCCCGACGACGGCGGCGCCGTCCAAAGAACCGCGGATGCCGGGCGGGGCTGATCGGGGGTACGAGGTGAAGTGGGCTCAGCGACTGCCCGTCATCGCTCCGTACGTGAACGGCGGGACCTCACGCCGTGCTTGCATGTCGCCACACCACGCTCGACGTCCGCCAGAGTGGGCCGACGAGGCGCTCCACAGGTCACGCAGGTGCTCGGCCATGGCGAACTCCTGCTTCCGGGGAACCGTGTCTCCGTTTTGTAGCCGGCCTTCAGCATCGTCTGCTCGGAAGCGATCTCGTATGCGGTCGGTGGGGCGGGCGCCGGGGGAGCGGGGGCCATGCCCCGGGTGTAGACCGGTACGGCCGCCTCGTTGGTGAAGGTCTGGGGGAGGGTTAGCGGCCTGGCTTGTAGGCCGGCCCGGCAAGCGCCCCTGCCGCTCGGGGGGGGCGAGAGCGGCGTAGGGATGGTCCTGATGCCAGTGGTGCGTAGGCGCGAGTCCAGGCGGTTCCAGGGGCCAGCTGCCGAACAACGCTTTGACGGCAACGGCGCTTCGCGGTTTGAAGGTCAGCCTCGCCTTGTGGAACGCCTCGGTGAACCGTGACACCGGGTTCTCGTTGCCGAGGTCGGCGGCATGAGTGATGGACAGGGCGCTTCCCGGCGGCAACTGCTCACGGAGCATCGCCATGGCTGTCGTCACGGTTGCCTCGTCCTCGATACAGGGCAAGACGTCGTGCAGCAGCACTCCGATCGGGCGAGTCCAATCGAGCAGGCATCGCACCCGACCCGAGATGAGGAACTGCTTCATGTGCCGGATGTCGCCGATCACCCAGTCCAGCGCGAGGGGGTGTTCCTCAAGCCCGAACCGGGCACTCCCGAAGAGGTTTTTGTCGTAGTAGGCGTAGACCACTCGAGGTTTGCGCCCGTCCAGGGCTACGACGTCGTACAGCGAAGGATAGGGCCGGCTGAATCGACGATCAGACTGCGGGAGTCCGCACCCCAGGTCGAGGTACTGATCGATCCCCCGGGCGACGAGTCGCGCGGCAACGGCTGGCAGGTGGAAGCGGTTGATCATGGCGACGGTGGCGAGGTCCTCTCGATCGGCCCGGTCCAGCGAGCTGACGAAGTCCCTGTCGGTCGAGTAGGCGTCGTCGCCACCGAGGAGCACGTCGTAGATCCGACCCGCGTATCCCGGTCACACCGCTCCCGGAGATCCCGACAGCACCCACCGCGGGAAGTCCGCGATGACCGCCATGGTGAACGTCTTCACCTTCGGCGCGCCGTCCCAGTGGGTGGGGTTGGCCTTGAAGGTGAGCTTCTTGCCCTTGTGCCACCCGGCGAGGACGTGCGGGCCGGTGCCGACCTGCTTGGTTTTGAAGGAGCCGGTGTTGGGGTCCTGCTTCCCGGCGACGTGTTCGGGGACGATCGGCGGTACTGTGCGCCCGGCGAAGGGCGCGTACGGGTACTTCAGCGTGAAGACGCCCTTGTCGTCACCGCTCGCCCGGACCTCCTTGACGGCGTCCAGCTCGCTCCTGGACGTGTTGTTCGTCTTCGTGTCGAGGATGGTCCGGTAGGTGAAGACCACGTCCGCGGCCGTCAGCGGTTCGCCGTCGCTGAACTTCACCCCGTCCCGCAGGGTGTAGGTGGAGAGCCTGACAGCAGCCAGTGCCCGTGCCTCCCGCTGGAGCGAAGCCGTCCTCCTCGCCATCCGCAACCGCGTCAAACGCTGATCGACCGCGCTCGCCGCCGCGCTGACCGCGGTCCAGGCCGCATCCGCGGCGACCGCGTGCGCCAGCTGGTGGCGCGCGACGCAGCTGGTGGCGCGCGACGCAGCGGGTGGCGTGCGGCGGCGAGCGCGGTCGGTCCGGCGGTGGCCGCCATGGGTATCCCGGTCCGCTGGTGGGAGAGGTCCACCGGTTCCGTCGTCCGTTTACCGTGAGCGCGTGCGCGATGCGTGCCCAGAGACTTGAGGAAGGTCGACCTGCGACTGCGCCGGACACGGCCCTCGGTAGGGCTTCCGCAGGGGCGCCGTTTGGCCCGCGGTTGGCCCGGGGCGGATTCACTTGGAGTCCGTACAGTGGCGCAAGGTGCCAGGTTGATCGCGGAGCGTGTCTGCCGTGTCGGGTTGCCTGGAGCGCAACGATGCCTCCAGGCAACCGACTTCAGGCTCTAGAAGAAGCCAAGTTTCTGAGGGCTGTAAGAACAAAGAATGTTCTTCGTCTGCTGGTAGTGGTCCAGCATCATCTTGTGCGTCTCGCGGCCGATCCCCGACTGCTTGTAGCCGCCGAACGCGGCGTGTGCCGGGTACGCGTGGTAGCAGTTGGTCCACACCCGGCCGGCCTGGATCGAACGGCCCGCGCGGTACGCGGTGTTGATGTCGCGGGTCCAGACGCCCGCGCCGAGGCCGTACAGGGTGTCGTTGGCCATCTTGATCGCGTCGTCGAAGTCGTCGAAGGACGTCACCGAGACGACCGGGCCGAAGATCTCCTCCTGGAAGATCCGCATCCGGTTGTCGCCCTCGAAGATGGTCGGCTGGACGTAGTAGCCGCCCTTCAACTCGCCGTCGTGGTCGATGCGTTCGCCGCCAGTGAGGATCTTCGCGCCCTCCTGCCGGCCGATGTCCAGGTAGGAGAGGATCTTCTCCAGCTGGTCGTTGGAGGCCTGGGCGCCGATCATCGTGTCGGTGTCGAGCGGGTGCCCCGGCTTGATCTGGCGGGTGCGGGCGACCGCCGCCTCCATGAACTCGGCGTAGTGGCCGCGCTGGACGAGGGCCCGGGACGGGCAGGTGCAGACCTCGCCCTGGTTGAGCGCGAACATCGTGAAGCCTTCGAGGGCCTTGTCACGGAAGTCGTCGTCGTGCGCCCAGACGTCGTCGAAGAAGATGTTCGGGGACTTGCCGCCGAGTTCGAGCGTGACCGGTTTGATGTTCTCCGAGGCGTACTGCATGATCAGGCGCCCGGTGGTGGTCTCGCCGGTGAAGGCGACCTTCGCCACCCGCGGGCTGGATGCCAGCGGCTTGCCCGCCTCCACGCCGAAGCCGTTGACGATGTTCACCACGCCCGGCGGCAGCAGGTCCGCGATCAGGCTCATCCAGTAGTGGATGGAGGCCGGGGTCTGCTCGGCGGGCTTGATGACGACCGCGTTGCCGGCCGCGAGGGCCGGTGCGAGCTTCCAGGTGGCCATCAGGATGGGGAAGTTCCAGGGGATGATCTGCGCGACGACCCCGAGCGGCTCGTGGAAGTGGTACGCCACCGTGTCGTTGTCGACCTCGCCCAGCGAACCCTCCTGCGCACGGATTGCCCCCGCGAAGTACCGGAAGTGGTCGATGGCGAGAGGGATGTCCGCGGCCAGGGTCTCGCGCACCGGCTTGCCGTTCTCCCAGCTCTCGGCGACCGCGAGCGGTTCGAGGTGGGCCTCCATCCGGTCGGCGATCTTGAGCAGGATGTTGGAGCGCTCCGTCACCGACGTACGGCCCCAGCCCGGCGCGGCCGCGTGCGCCGCGTCCAGCGCCCGCTCCACGTCCTCTGCGGTACCCCGCGCCACCTCGGTGAACGGCTGCCCGTTCACCGGCGACGGGTTCTCGAAGTACTGCCCCCGGGCCGGCGGCACCCACTCGCCGCCGATGAAGTGGTCGTAGCGCGCCTGGTAGGAGACGATCGCGCCCTCGGTGCCGGGCGCCGCGAAACGGGTCATGGTGGCCTGCCTCCTTGCAGATGCGCTGCCCGCCGTTGGGCAGCTCCCGGCGCGGAGGCTAGGGGAGCGGACGTTGCGAACACGTTGCGCCGCAGGTCAGCACACGGTTACGGCGAGCTCCGCCTCCAGTGCTGCCAGCCGGGACCGTACGACCGCCGTCGGTCGCACCGCCGCGAGCGCCCGCCACACCTCGACGTCGTCCTCGCCCCACGGCGCGTGCGCCCAGTCCGCCAGCAGGTCGGGGTCCTGGCCCGCGATCAGCGCGGCCCGCAGCCCGTCCGCCAGCCGCTGCCTGAGCCGTACGACCGCGGGTGCCTGCGAGCCCGGCAGCAACGGGCCGGTGTACGCCCCCGCGGCGGCCGTCACCGCGCCCGCCTCCAGCCGCCGCTCCACCACGGTCGCGTCCGACTCGACCGGCGCGGCCAGCCGGTACGGCCGGGAGGCGAGCAGCCCCGGGCCCAGCAGCCGGCGCAGCCGGACCAGTTCCGCCCGCAGCGTCACGGGCGTCACCGACTCGTCCTCGTACAGCGCGCACAGCAGTTCGTCACCGGTCAGCCCCTCCGGGTGGCGGGACAGCAGCACCAGCAGCTCGCTGTGCCGGCGGCCGAGCCGGATCCGGCGGCCGTCCAGCCGGAGTTCGGCCTCGTCCCGGCCGAGCGCCGTCAGCGCGGGCGCCTCGTCGGCGGGCACCGGCGGATCGAGCAGCGCCAGCTGCGACTCGGCGGCCCGCGCCACCGCCTGCACGAAGCCCAGGCTGTGCGGATGCGCCAGCCGGTCGCCGCCGGTGATGTCGACGGCACCCAGCACCCGCCCGGTGCGCGGATCGTGCACCGGTGCCGCCGCGCACGTCCACGGCTGCACCCGGCGGATGAAGTGCTCCGCCGCGAACACCTGCACCGGCCGGTCCACGGCCACCGCCGTCCCCGGCGCGTTGGTCCCGACCGCGCTCTCCGACCAACGGGCGCCCGGCACGAAGTTCATCCGGTCCGCCCGGCGCCGGGTCGCCGGATGCCCCTCGACCCACAGCAGCCTGCCGTCCGCGTCGCACACCGCCAGCAGATGCTCGCCGTCCGCCGCGAACGTGCCCATCAGCTCCCGGAACAGCGGCATCACCCGGGCCAGCGGATGCTCCGCCCGGTACACCCCGAGGTCTCCGTCCGTCAGCTCGACGCGCGCCGCGCCGTCCGGCCCCACCCCGGCCCGCGCGGAACGCCGCCACGACTCGGCCACCACCGACCGCACCGGGCGCGGCACGGTGCCCGCCGTGGTGAACGTCTCGTGTGCCCGGCGCAGCACCCGGACGCGCTCGGCAGGGTCGGCCCCCGGCTCCAGGGCCACCCAGGGATCGGTCAACTCGGCCTCCCGACGGCGATGCGGCTGGGGACATCGTCACGCGGGGTGTTCGCGCCGACAACCGTTTCGACCGGCCTCCCTCCGAGGACCCGCCGAGCGGCCTCACTCCGACTGGCCCACCAGCCTCATGTAGCGGACCCAGTCCCAGTGCTTGCCCGGATCGGTGTGGTCGGTCCCCGGCACCTCGACATGGCCGATGACGTGCTCCCGGTCCTTCGGAATGCCGTACCTGTCGCAGATCGACGCCGTCAGCCGTGCCGACTCCTTGTACAGGGCGTCGGTGAAGTACTCCGGCTTGTCCACCCAGCCCTCGTGCTCGATGCCGATGCTCCGCGTGTTGTAGTCCCAGTTCCCCGCGTGCCAGGCCACGTCGGTCTCCCGCACGCACTGCGCGACATGCCCGTCCGCCGAGCGGACCAGGTAGTGCGCGGACACCCGCTTCTTCGGGTTCTGGAAGATGGACAGCGTGCCGGCGTACGACTGCTGCGTGACATGGATGATCACTCGGTCGATCGCGTACTCGTCGGGCCGCTGGGATGGTGTCCGGTTCTCGCTGCTCGCCGCCTGCCACTCGGCCGACGGGTAGTCGACGACCCCGGTCTGCGCGCCCGCCCGGCCCGCGGGGAGCAGCGCGTACGGGACGACGGCGAGGGCCGCGCCCTTCAGGAGCCGTCGCCTGCTGGGGAGCGGTCGTGCCCGGTCCATGGATGGAGTGCCTTTCGGAAGCGTGCTCGAAGCACGGGGAAGTCGAGGGCGGTCAGCGGCGCAGGGCCGCCGCCGTCTCGCGCAGTCGCGCATGCAGTCCGCGGTAAGTCTCGCGCGCGGGCAGCCACTCCTTGCGGAGCTTGGCCACACACGTGTAGTTGGTGTCGCACACGTTGGCCAACGGCGATTCCACCGTCTGGGTTGCGTACTGGTACGCGTCGAGTTCGCCGAACCCGTAGTCGCGCACCAGCCACTGCACCAGGTCGAGCTGCGATATCCGGAAGGCGTCCTCCAGCGGACGCGCCGAGCCCGTCGACACGATGTGCGTGTCCGACTCCAGCCGGGGCCACGGCGTCGCGATCCCCTTGAGGAGCTCGACGATCACCATGGTGTTCATCGCGCACTCCACGGCCACCCCGCAGGTCTCGCCCTCGCCCTGCCGGGCGTGCCCGTCGCCGAGGCTGAGCAGCGCGCCCTCGACGTTGACCCCTAGGTAGCAGGTGACGCCGGCCCGCATCTCGGGCGTGTCCATGTTCCCGCCGTGCGCGTCCGGCACCAGCGCCGAGCGCACTTCCAGGTTCGCGGGGGCCACACCGACCGTGCCGTGCATCGGGTCCAGCGGCAGCTCCAGCTCGATGTCGCCCTCGTGCGCGCGGAACAGAGCCGTGCGACGGGTGCGGTCCAGCTGCCAGATCCAGACCGTCTCCGGCAGCGGCGGCTGAAGGGTGGCCGTGGTGTGCGTCGAGGTGAGCGCGCCGAACAGGGGGACCGTCGTCGACGCCGCCCAGTCCCGGGCCGGTTCGATCGACACGAAGTGCACGGCGACGGTGTCGCCCGGCTCCGCGCCCTCGACGTGGAAGGGCCCGGTCTGCGGGTTGAGGAACGGGAACTCGCACACCTCGGACACCAGGTCCTTCTCGGACCGCACCCGGCCGGCGAAACAGTCCTCCGTGTACAGGTCGAGGACCGTGCCGGGCGCGATCCTCGCCACCGGCGGCGCCCCGCCGAACGTCCAGGCGTACTCGTCCGGTCCGGGCCGGACGGTGAGGATCCGGGGGTCGGTCATCGCGGTGGTGCTCCGTTCTGTGCGGCGACGACGCCAGGGGTGTCGTCTTCGAGGTGGACCCGTGCGGTCTCGGCTATGCGCTCGGGGTGACGCCGGATCAGCACCAGGAGGACGACCGCTCCGACAGCCATCCACACCCCGACCACCGGACCGGCGTACGACACCGGGGCGGTCAGCTTCGTCACGAAGTCGAAGACGGGCAGCCCGGCCGCGGTGAGCAGGGCGGGTACGAAGGCCACGATGCCCAGCAACGGGAGGAGCAGGTGCCGTACGGGCTTGAGGGACGGGCGGCCGCGGCGCAGGAAGTAGCCGGCGCAGGCGAGGTTGACGACGATGTAGACGCCGATGACGACCGTGACGATCACCGTGGCCAGCAGCAGGAACGCGGTCACCGGGTCGTAGCCGAAACCCAGCCCCAGTACGGCGCCGACCGCCACGACCGTCTGGGCCGCTATGCCGGCGACGGGAGAGCGGTACCGGGGGTGGAGCGTGGCGAGGACACGTGGGAGGACCCGGATGCGGGCCAGCGCGAAGGCCGTCCGCGTGGAGACGTTGGCGCAGGCGTTGGCGTTGGCGATCGTCGAGTTCACGACCGCCAGGAACACCAGCACCCAGAAGAGCCCGAAGGAGGTTCGGGCGACCCCCTGCCAGGACGCCTCGCCCGCCGCACCGAAGGAGGCGAACTTGCCGGGGCCGAAGTACACGGTCATCGCATAGGTCGTCACCACGTAGAACAGGCCGATCCCCAGGGCCGCGCCGAGCACCGCGCGGCGCATCGTGCGGCGCGGGTCGCGGGTCTCCTCGGCGAGCGGCGCGGCCGCCTCGAAGCCCGCGAACGCCAGTACGGTGTAGACGGAACCGGCGAAGACCCCGCTGACCCCTCCGTAGCCGTCCGCCGTGTGCGAAGTCCCGAACACGGACAGGGTGTTGTGGCCGCCGGCCCGGATGATCAGCCAGCCGGCGAAGACGAGGAACACCGCGATCTCGAAGATCCCGAGGACCGTCCCGAAACGGGCCGAGGCGCGCACCCCCAGATACCCGGAGGCGGCGATGACGGCCGCGCCGGCCAGCGCCCACGGCCACCACAGGTCGGCCGGGTAGGAGGCCCACTCGTCATGCAGGGTCCCCGCCGCGGTGAACCCGAGCTGGAGCAGCAGCAACGGCGGTACCAGCGCCTCCACGAACACGTAGCCCCAGCCGACCAGGAACCCCACGGCCGGATGCAGCCCCTGTGCCGCGTAGGTGGCCACGGAGCCGGCGGCGGGCAACTCGCGCGCCAGCTCGGCCACGCACGACGCGGTGAACAGACAGGCCACCAGAGCGATCAGCACCGCCAGCGGCAGGCTGCCTCCGGCGAACGCCGCCCCCGCCGGAATGGACGCGGCGACAGCGGCGGCAGGCGCCATCGCCGTGACGCTCTGGAACAGCACCTCCCGCAACCCCACCGCGTCCCGCCGCAGTCCCGCGGCCGCCTCTCCCGACATACGTCCCCCCGACGTGCGTGTTCCCCTCGATCAAGCGGATGCCTCGCGTGAATCACGGTACGGCGCTTGCGGGTTGGGCAGAAGAGCGCCCGGGGGTTCCGTGGACGGAGCGGCGACTGTGGACAACCTCGTCACCCGGACGGGTGAAGGGAGGGCGAGCCTCATACGGGCTCGCCCTCCCGCAGACAGACGCATGCCCCCGAACTCGCCGCCGAATGGAGCGCGACGAGGGCCGAGAGCGGCGCGACGAGCGGCGTCGCCGCCAACTCCCGCAGGGAGAACAGCGCATGCCGGTCGTGCTCGTCGCTGAGCCGTACCGCCGCCTCGTCGGCGAGGATCCCGCCGTCGAAGAAGCAGTCCAGCACGGGGCCGGTGCCGTCCACATCGGCCCGATGGTCGATACCGAGCAGCCTGAGCGCCGGACCGAGAACGATGCCGGTCTCCTCCTGCATTTCCCGCCGGGCCGCGGTCAGGGGATCCTCGCCGTGGTCGAGCATCCCGCCCGGCAGCCACCACTCGCCCGCCACCGGCTGGCCGGGGCCGTAGCGCAACAGCAGGACCCGGTCACGTTCGTCCCTCATGAACACGCACGAGGCGATGAGAGCCTGGGGCTGGGTCCTGATCCACTCCTCGCGGGGAACCCACTCGGCCACGCCGACCTCCCGGAGTCCGAAGGAACTTCAGGGTGACTCCCCACGGCGTGGCCGCCCCGAACCATCGGGCACGAAGGCGGAGACTTCCGGCCGCGTCTCGGTCAGACCCGCTCAGCGACGGTCGCCGGATCGTCCAGGACGGCCCGGATCACCGAGTGGGCCGCGCCCAGGAGCGGGCCGTCGGATCCCAGCCGGGACACGGAGACCGGGCAGGCCGGGCCCGTTGTGCGGTCGGCCAGCTCGGCTTCCAGGGACGGCAGGAGCCAGGGCGCGAGACCGGCCAGAGCCCCGCCCAGGACCACGGACTCGGGGTCGAGGAGGTTGACGGCGCCGGTCAGGGCGATGCCCAGGGCCGTACCGGCGTCCTCCAGGGCACGTCGTACGCCCTCGTGGTCCGCGTCCGCCCGCTGCGCGAGCAGTCCTACCGCGTCCTCGCGGGATTCGAGGCCGGCCGCGCGCAGCACCGCCTCCTCGCCGGCGTACTGCTCCAGGCACCCGCGCCCGCCACAGGCGCAGCGCGGCCCGTCGGGGTGGACCGGCACATGGCCGAGCTCGCCCGCGAAACCGCGTTTCCCGCGCAGCAGCTGTCCGTCCACCACGACGGCGGCGCCGATGCCGATCTCCGCCGACACGTGCAGGAAGTCGTGGGGTGTCGCGTCCCCGAGCCACAGCTCGGCCAGGGCGCCGAAGTTGGCTTCGTTGTCCACCGTCGGCGGGAGGTCGGCGGGCAGCAGCGCGGCGAGGTCGGTGTCGTGCCAGTCGAGGTTCGGGGCGTGGACGACCGTGTGCCCGTCGCGGGCCACTAGGCCGGGGACGGCGACCGCGAGACCGGCGGGCCACAGACCGTCCCGTTCCGCGTCCGCCACGACCCGCCGGACCAGCCCGGTCAGCTCCGCCACCACCGGGCGCGGATCCCGGCCCCGGTTGGCGCCGTGCCGCACGGCACGCGCGCGTACCTCGCCGCGCAGGTCCACCGCGCACACCGCGAGATGGTCGACCCCGACCTCCGCCCCGAGACCGGCCGGACCGTGCCCGCTCACCGCGAGCGCCGAACCCGGCCGCCCGACGCGGCTGGGCCGCTCGGGTCCCAGTTCCTCCAGGAGTCCCCAGCGGATCAGCTCGTCGACGAGGGTCGACACGGCCGCTCTGGTGAGGCCGATGCGTGAGGCGACCGCGGCCCGCGACAGCGAGCCCTCCGCGCTGACCGCGTGCATCACGCGCGCGAGGTTGCGCCGGCGCATGCCCTGCTGGGTGTCCGGCAGGGCACGGCCGGTCGCCGTCGGGCGGGCCTCGTGCAGCGGTGCGGTCATGCCTCCATCAACCCTCTGGGATCCTCTGGACGGTCCCCTGCCGATCAGCGGTTCTCCGGCGCCCGCTCCAGCAGCGGCGCCGCGTCGGAGAGTACCCCGGAGATCCTGGCCAGCGTCGCGGCGTCCCGCTCCACCGCGTCCAGCACCGGCCCCGCGGCTGTGTTCCAGCGCCGTGCCACCGATGCCGGGTCCTCGCCGGTGAGCAGCCCCGCCGCCTGCGCGGCGGCGCCGAGGGCCACCAGCTCCTTCGCCTCGGGCACCTGCACCGGTCGGCCCGACAGCCGCCGTACCGTCTCCTGCCAGGCCCGGCCCCGGGCGCCGCCGCCGATCAGCAGCAACGGGGTGGTCCGGTCGGCGTCCTCGTCGAGCACCAGGTCCAGAGCGCCCAGCAGGGCGTGCACGGCGCCGTCGTAGGCGGCCTGGAGGAGCTGGCCCGCGGTGGTGTCGTGACGCAGGCCGTGCAACAGGCCGGAGGCGTTCGGCAGGTTCGGGGTGCGCTCGCCGTCCAGGTACGGCAGCAGGGTCACCGAGGTGCCGGGCTCGACGGCCTCTCGGTCCAGGCCGAGGAGCGCCGCGACCCGGTCGACCGCGAGCGTGCAGTTCAGGGTGCAGGCGAGCGGCAGCCAGTCGCCGTGCGCGTCGGCGAAGCCCGCCACCGTACCGGTCGGGTCCGCGGGGCGGTGCCTGGAGACCGCGTACACCGTGCCCGAGGTGCCGAGGCTCAGCACGGGGGTGCCCGGACGCAGTCCGAGCCCCAGCGCGGCCGCCGCGTTGTCACCGGTGCCGGGCGCCACCAGGGTGCCCTTGGAGAACGGCAGGTCGTGACTGTCCCGGACGGTGCCGGCGACCTCGCCGGGCCGGACCACCCGGGGCAGGAACACCGGGTCCAGGCCCACATGGGCCAGGGTCTCCTCGTCGTACGCCTCGGTCGCCGACGCCCACCATCCGGTGCCGGAGGCGTCACCGCGGTCGGTCGTGCCCTGCCCGGTCAGGCGCTCGGTGAGGTAGTCGTGGGGGAGTCGTACGGCCCTGGTCGCCCGGACCGCCTCCGGCTCGTGCTCCGCCAGCCAGGCCCACTTGGTGACCGTGAACGACGCGCCCGGCACACTCCCGGTGCGCTCCGCCCAGGCCTTCGGGCCACCCAGCTCCTCGATCAGCCGCTGCGCCTGCGGCGCCGAACGGACGTCGTTCCAGAGCAGTGCGGGCCGCACCGGCTCGCCGTGCTCGTCCAGGGTGACCAGACCGTGCTGCTGCCCGCCGATCGACACGGCCGCCGCCTCGTGCGCGGCGTCCCCGCACTGGCGCAGCGCCTCGCACAGCGCGTCCCACCACTGGCGCGGATCACTCTCCCGGCCCGCGCCGGTGGTCACGGTGTGCGGTGCCTGGCCGCTCGCCACGACCTCGCCGGTGGACGCGTCGACGACCAGCGCCTTGGTGGACTGGGTGGACGTGTCCACGCCGACGACGAGCGGACCCTCGGCTGCTGACATCGGGCTCTCCCTTTTTCCGCGGCTCGCGGTGTACCTGACCTGCAATTTTCCCGGTTCGTCGGGGTGTCGCGACCCGGTTTTCGTCCTTCGGGGACAGGGTGACCCTTCCCAGGGACGCGTCGGCATACTAATTTGTAAACCGCGATGACGAAATAGTCGGCACGACAGTCATCCATCGGTCATCCACCGCAGTCATCGAGCACAGCCCCCGAGCAAGGAGCCGCGGCATGAGCTTCCAGCCCACCCCCGAGGACAGGTTCACCTTCGGCCTGTGGACCGTCGGCTGGCAGGGAAGGGACCCGTTCGGCGACGCCACCCGCCGCGCCCTCGACCCCGTCGAGACGGTCCAGCGCCTGTCCGAACTGGGCGCCCACGGTGTGACGTTCCACGACGACGACCTGATCCCCTTCGGGTCCTCCGACAGCGAGCGCGAGTCGCACATCAAGCGCTTCCGCCAGGCCCTCGACGCCACCGGCATGAAGGTGCCGATGGCCACCACCAACCTCTTCACCCACCCGGTCTTCAAGGACGGCGCGTTCACCGCGAACGACCGTGAGGTGCGCCGTTACGCGCTGCGCAAGACCATCCGCAACATCGACCTGGCCGTCGAACTGGGCGCCGAGACGTATGTCGCCTGGGGAGGCCGCGAGGGCGCCGAGTCCGGTGCCGCCAAGGACGTGCGGGTCGCCCTCGACCGCATGAAGGAGGCCTTCGACCTCCTCGGCGAGTACGTCACCTCCCAGGGCTACGACCTGCGCTTCGCCATCGAGCCCAAGCCGAACGAGCCGCGCGGCGACATCCTGCTCCCCACCGTCGGTCATGCCCTCGCCTTCATCGAGCGCCTGGAGCGCCCCGAGCTGTACGGCGTGAACCCCGAGGTGGGCCACGAGCAGATGGCCGGCCTGAACTTCCCGCACGGCATCGCGCAGGCCCTGTGGGCGGGCAAGCTCTTCCACATCGACCTCAACGGCCAGTCCGGCATCAAGTACGACCAGGACCTGCGCTTCGGCGCCGGTGACCTGCGCGCCGCCTTCTGGCTGGTCGACCTCCTCGAGAGCGCCGGCTACGCGGGTCCGAAGCACTTCGACTTCAAGCCGCCGCGGACCGAGGACCTCGACGGCGTGTGGGCGTCGGCCGCCGGCTGCATGCGCAACTACCTGATCCTCAAGGAGCGCGCGGCCGCCTTCCGTGCGGACCCGGAGGTCCAGGAGGCCCTGCGCGCCTCCCGGCTCGACCAGCTGGCCCAGCCGACCGCCGCGGACGGCCTCCAGGCCCTCCTCGCGGACCGCACGGCCTTCGAGGAGTTCCACGCGGACGCGACCGCCGCACGCGGGATGGCCTTCGAGCGGCTCGACCAGCTGGCGATGGACCACCTGCTGGGCGCCCGGGGCTGAACACGCACGCGCGCGTGAAGGCCGTTTCCCCAGTGACGGCCTCACGCGCGCGTGTCGTTCTCCGTGCCCGGACTCCGTGCGCGGCTTCTGTGCCCGGATTCTGTGCCCGCACGGCCGGTTCGCACCGGAAATGCTCCGGAATCGTCCGGTCCACGGCATGAGTCCGTGCCAACTCCCGCGCCGGGCTCGCGTGCTGACCGGAACGCGGTGACTCTTGACGGTATGGCCATGCCGCCCGTACCGCCACGACCGCCCGGCCCGCCACATGGCACTCCGCCGCCCGGCGGAGGCTACGACCCGCCTCCGCACGGGGGTTACGACCCCCCGTACGAAGGTTTCGCACCGCCCCCGCACGCGGGCTTCGGTGCCCCACCCGGCGACCAGGACCCGCCCACCACCGTCGGGTGGATGCCACCACGCCCCCCGGAGCCGCCCCGCCGGCGCAGGGGTCCGTTGTTCGCCGTCCTGGCCCTGCTGGTGGTCGCGGTGGCCGTCGCCGCCATCGTCCTGATGGCGTCGGGTGGCGACGGCTCGACCGACGACAAGCCCGGCGCCGGCAGCCCGAGCCCCTCCGGCCCGGCCCGGCCTTCGCTCAGCCTCCCGACCGCGCTGCCCAGCAGCCTGCCGTCGGGCCTGCCGAGCGAACTCCCTTCGCAGTGGCCCTCGGGGCTGCCCAGCGAGCTGCCGAGCGGTCTGGATTCCCTGCTGCCCTCACTGCTCGGGTAGTCACAGCCTCTGGCGCGCCTACCGGAGTGTCCGGAACCACCGCACCACGGCGGCGGTTCCCGCCTGCTGGGAACCCAGATGGCGGGAACCGCCGTAGTCCGGGGTGCCGAGGTCGACCAGCGGGGCGTCGACGCCGTGGGCGCGCAGGTCGGCGTGGCAGTGAGCCGTGTTCGCGTTGACGGCCTGCTCGTCCCCGTCCGCGTAATAGAGCCTGACCGGAGCCCGCGGCACCCAGTCGGTGCACACGCTGTCCGTGGTCCGCAGGGCCGCCGCCAGCCCACCGGTGGGGTGGGCCAGCATCGCCCGGCCGTGGGCGGTGAGCAGCGCGTCGAGGGAGTCCGGGGTGCCGGCCACGACCTCCTGACCGGTGTGTGTGCCGTCCAGCAGGTCCTCGACCGTGCGGTCGTACGGCGCCCGGAACACCTGGGCCGGCGTGTCGTACAGGTGGTACAGACGGTTGAACGCGACCAGGGCCAGCGCCGTGTAGATCACGCTCGCCTTCGGGTCCGTCTGCCCGGCCAGCAGCGATGGAATCGCCGCGTCCCGGAACGCGTAGGCGCCGCTGACGGGTGCCACCGCGCGGAGCCGGAACCAGCCGTCGGCCCCCTCCTGCAGCGACCGGGCCAGTCCTAGCGCTGCCGACGCGCCCTGGGAGAAGCCGGTGACCAGTACGCCCCGGCGCATCTCCCGGCCCTTCTGCGCCGCGACGGTGCGGGACGCCCGCAGCATGTCCAGCGCGGCCGTCGTCTCCGACGGCACGTCCATCCAGGGGTGGGGGCCGGGGCCCAGGCCCAGCCCGAGGTAGTCGGGGAGCACCGCGGCGAACCCGGCGGACGCGTAGGTCAGGGCAGGCGCCTGGTCCCAGACCTCGGCCGAGACCGAGGCGACGTCGCCCTTGAACAGTTCCGTGCCGTGCGTGAACGACACTGCTTGCAGCCGCCGTTCACCGTTGCGCGGCAAGGCCAGCAGCCCGCTGGCGGTGGTGGGCCGGCCATGCGGATCCACCGTGCGGTACACGATCCTGAAGGTGTCCAGGCCGTACCGCACGGTCCCGGTGTCCCAGGCCCCCTCCTCGTCGCCCGCCAGCTCGGCCGCGGCCTGCCGGGCGGTCAGTGTCCGCAGGTGCTCGACGGACACCAACGTGCCCCGCGACACATGTGCCCCCACCGGGGAGGCTGTGGCAGTCACCGGTGCACGCGACGCCTGCGCGACCACGGCCGTCGCGCTGCTCGCCGTCAGCGCCACCGCCACCGCCGAAATCACCAGTATTCTGCTGATTCGCTTCGTACCCGTTCGCTTCATACCGTGACCGTACGAACCCCCGCAGCCACCGACCATCCGGCCAACCGGCCTGTACGGGTGGGGTTTTCCGCAGGACCGAGTCGCCCCTGGACGTCCGGCGCGGCAACCGACCGGGAGTGGTTACGCTGGGAGCAGGGCTGCTTCACAATCTGTTCGAGTCGGTACTCGGGGGCCAGTAGGGGTGGCTCGTCAGGGATGTCTCAGGGTCGTGGTCCGGAACCGCGGGAAGCGCGGGCCCGTTTTCAGATCAGAGAGCGGCAAGGGCCGCGAAGGAGGCGACGCTGATGTCGAAGAACGCGAAGATCGCCGCAGGAGGTGTGGCGGTCGGGCTCATCCTGCTGATATGGCTGCCCTGGTGGGTGACGTTCCTGATCGTGGTGGGCGTCCCGGTGGCCGCGTACCTCACCCTCGACCCCTCGCAGCGGCGCAGGCTGCGCCGGGTCACGCGCAAGGAGATCGGCCGCTGAGCCACCTGCCCGGGACCGCGCCCCGCCCCTGACGGGCCTGGCGGCGGGATGCGGCCCGGGAGGCTCACAGGGGCCGTACGGCCATCTTGTCGAGGGCTTCCAGGAGGCCGGGGAGCTCGGGACCCCGGCCGACCGGCAGGACCTCGCCGGGTTCCTCGTCGAGGAGCACGAAGGCGATGTCGTCGGTCCGGGCCACGAGCGACCAGCCGGGACCGTCGGCGCGCAGGGTACGGGCGTCGCCCGGGGCGAACGAGGAGCGGACCCGGCCCAGCGGCGGAGGCGTGTCCACGTAGGCCCACGCCTCGGCCAGGACCCGCCGGACTCCGACGTGCCCCGTCGGGGCCGCCTCGGCCTCCGGCGGAGCCCCCTCGGGGGCTTCTGGGGCCTCGGCGGCCGCCGCCGGTGCCGGGAAGAGGTCGTCGCCGATCTGTTCCCGCCAGATCGCCCACTGCAGGGCGATCTCGTCCGCGCCCAGCCGCCGCTGCGCCGCACCCCAGGTGCTGGTGTCCGGCGGGGTCAGCGGTGCCTGGTCCGCCACCTCCGGGCCGGGGTCGTGCGGCGCGGGCACGTTGGGAGCCGCCACGGCGACCGCCAGCGGCCAGCCGGGCAGGGCGGCGACCACCGTGCGTTCGTCCGGCGACAGGTCGTACTCCATGCCGCAGTCCCAGGACGCGATCGCGACGGCGACCAGCGAGACGTCGTCGATGACGACCGTCCAGCGCGCCCCTTCGCCGTCCTGGCCGAGCACCAGGCCGTACCCGTCGGCGCGCGGTGCCAGCTCCAGCGCCGCGCACGCCTCCGGATAGTCGTCGCCCAGCACACTCGGAAACTTCGCGGGCGTCAGCAGCACCGCCGTGAGCACATACAGTGCTTCGTCCGCGGCGACGGCCTCCTCGTCGGTCCCGGCCATCCCTGCCTCCCCAGTGGTTCGTCCAACGGCGCGCACCCTAGTGCGACGGGGAGGCCGTTGTCACGACCGGCCTCCACACGCGAGCTGCAGGTTTCCACCGGGACGGGACGAAACGACCTCGCGGGGCACGGAAGACCCACGACCGCGGCGGTACTGGAGGGTCAGGCCACCGGGAGCCCGAGAAGGTCGCGAGCCACCGTCGCCGGCGACTCGTCGCGCTCCCGGGCCAGGGTGACCACGGCCCGGCACGCCAGCTCGCTCACCCCGAACGACAGCGCCTCCGGCGACACCCAGCCCGCCGCCTCCTCGATCAGGTCCTGGTCGTCCTCCGCCCGGGCCGCGACATAGGCGGCCGCGGCCTCGAACAAGTTGTGCGTGCGTCGCTCACGGCTGGCACGCCGTTCCGGCACCGCTCCCGCTCCGCCCTCGGCGCCACGCCATCTGCTTACGTACCTGCGGATCCGGTCGAACACGCGGGCCCCCTTCCCTTTGTCGGCCTTCGCCTGCGAACATCTGCCTTCCTCCGTCGAACGTAGGGTTGAAGCTCCGGCAACAGAAGAGGGCGTGGCGAAGAGGAGCAGCCCTGAGGTCTCAGCCGGCCCCTGCCCCGGCTTGGCCCTCGGTCTCGGTTTCGGTCCCGGCCTCGGCTTCGAGCGAGGCGATGGTGGCGCGCAGCCAGGCGAGTTCGGCGTGGCTCGTGGCGCGCGCGATGGTCAGGATGCCCCGGCGGAACGGGTCGTCGACCTCCTCGGCGTGCAGCGGCCGGTCGCCCTCGTAGAAGAAGCTCGCGGGCTCCTCCAGGAAGGCCAGCCGCCGGCGCAGGACGGCCGCCTGGGCGGCAGGGGCGTCCAGGTGCCGGAGGAAGGCCAGCACCGTGAACCAGCGGTTCTCGTCGGTGATGTCGCGCCCGGCCGGTTCGGTGAGTCGGCGGTGCAGCTCCCGCCTGCCCTCCTCGGTGAGCGTGAGCACATGGCGCGGCGCGGCCACGGAGCCGGGCTCGGTGGCCCGGGCCAGCAGGCCCGCTTTCTCCAGCCGCTTGATCGCCGGATACAGCGTGCCCTCGGCGACGGGCCGCACGTGCCCGGTCAGCGCGGCGATGTGCTTGCGCAGGACATAGCCGTGCAAGGGGGCGTCGTACAGGAAACCGAGGATGGCGAGCTCCAGCATGCGGGCGCGCGTGCTTGATCAGGTCGGGCCGGTCTGGGCGGCGACCATGCGGCTGGCCGACCCGCGGGCACTGCACCGCAGCGCCGTGGGCCTGCGGCGCGGCTCGGATCCCGTCATGCGCACGCTCCTGGAAGGGCTGACCGTCGACCGCGTCTACCTCCAGGGCGAACTCAGCGGCGAACTCGCCGGGCAGGAGGCACTGGAGGCGTCGGGGGTGCGGGTGGTGACGGTGCCGGGCGCCGGGTACAACGTCATGTTCGACCGTCCCGACGCCTTCGCCGCGGCGGTCGCCGGCTAACGTCCGCGGACCGCCAGCGCCAGGAACCGGGCGTCCTCGTCCACGTACGACGTCATGCGCCAGCCCGAACCGGCCAGCAACGGGCCGAGGTTGCCCTCCGCACGCAGGTCGTCCGGCGTGATCTGCCGTCCCTGGCGCGCCGCCAGGGCGGACCGGCCGATCGGGTGGAACAGGGCGAGGGCACCGCCGGGGCGGACCACGCGCGACAGCTCCCGCAGGTTCTCTTCCGGACGGGGCAGATGGGCGATCAGGCCCGCGGCGAACACGGCGTCGAGGGACTCCGACCGCACCGGCAGCGCGGCGACGTCGGCGAGCAGCAACCACCCGTCACGGTCCCGGCCGGCCCGCCGGGCGGCCTGGAGCATCGCCGGCGTGAGGTCGATCCCGAGGACCGTGCCGGTGGGTCCCACGGCCCGGCGGAGCGGCGGCAGGGCGCGCCCGGTGCCGCACCCCGCGTCGAGGACCCGGTCACCCGCACGCAGACCCAGATCGGTGACGGCGGCCGCGTACGCGGGACCGTCGTCGGGGAACCGGCTGTCCCAGTCGGCCGCCCGTGCGGCGAAGAACTCCCGGACATGTGTGTGGTCATCGCTCATGGTCCGCATGATCCCTCACCGTCACGGAGGACGACCCTGCGCGCATGTTCGAGCGGGACGCGATCGTTCCGGCACATCTCTGAGTCATATTGCAACACCTTTCGAAATGCGCCCCCTTTGTGCGCCCGTGCCCCCTAGCGTCCCTGGGCCATGGGACATCTGCACCACGCCACCTTCGGCTGGCTGACCCCCGTGCTGTCGTACGTCATGGCCTGCATAGGCGCCGCACTGGGGCTGCGCTGCACCGTCCGCGCGCTCGGCAGCACCGGCCGCTCGCGCCGCAACTGGCTGCTCACCGCGGCGTCCGCGCTCGGCACCGGCATCTGGACCATGCACTTCGTGGCCATGCTCGGCTTCAGCGTCAGCGGCACTGACATCCGCTACGACGTGCCGCTGACCATCCTCAGCCTGCTCGTCGCCGTGGTCGTCGTCAGCGCCGGCGTCTTCGCCGTCGGCTACAGCCGCGACCGTAACCGGGCACTCCTGCTCGGCGGACTCACCACCGGGCTGGGCGTCGCCAGCATGCACTACCTCGGCATGGCGGCCGTCCGGCTGCACGGCGCCGTGCACTACGACCCGATGCTCGTCGGGCTCTCCGTCCTCATCGCCGTGGTCGCCGCGACCGCGGCCCTGTGGGCGGCGCTCAACATCAGGTCGCCCGTCGCGGTCACCGTCGCCTCCCTGGTCATGGGAGCGGCCGTCAGCAGCATGCACTACACCGGCATGTTCGCGGTGAGCGTGCACGTCACGCCCTCCGGCAGCCCCCTGCCCGGAGCCACGGCGATGCAGTTCATCTTCCCCCTCGCCGTCGGCCTCGGGTCCTATCTGTTCCTCACCTCGGCCTTCGTCGCGCTCTCGCCCACGGCCGGGGAGCGCGAGGCGTCCGCCTCGGCCCAGCGGCCCGTCGCGGGCGCCGCGCGCTGACCCGGTGCCGCCCCATCTTTCCCGAGCGAGGAGGCCATGCGTACACCCCGTAGGACCCCGACAGCACGTCCGGAGACACCGTCACCGCGGCCGGTGCGCGGCCGTCGCGCGCACGCCGGACCGCCCGCCGACGAACCGGCCGACGACGTCGTCGGCACCACGGCGGACAACTCGGCCGACCGGCCCGGAGGCTGGCGGATCCGCCCGCGGACCGTGCGGGCCAAGGTCGTCTGCCTGCTCATGGTGCCGGTGATGTCCCTGCTCGCCCTGTGGGCGTACGCCACGGTCACCACGGCACAGGACGTCTCCCGGCTGCGGCAGTCCCAGCGCGTCGACGCAGCGCTGCGCACCCCGGTCGCCACCGCCGTCGCCGCGCTCCAGGCCGAGCGGGCCGCCGCGGTCCGGTACGCGACCGACCCCACCGCCGAACAGACCGCGGACCTCAAGAGGCTGGGCGCCGGCACCGATCGGGCCGTGGCCGCGCTACGGCTCGGCAAGGACAGCACCGTCGCCGAAGGCGAGGAGCTGCCCTCCGGCGTCGCCGAGCGACTGAAGGCCTTCGTCACCGGCGCCGAGCAGCTGCGCACCCTGCGCCGAGCGGTGCAGAACCGCGGCGCCGGCTGGGACGCGGCCTACGGGCAGTACACCCAGGCCATCGCCTCGGCCTTCGCAGTGGACGGCGCCCTCACCGGCATCCAGGCCGACGACATGGGCTCCGACGCGCGCGTGCTGCTCGAGTTCTCCCGGGCGGGCGAGGCGCTGGCCCAGGAGGACGCGGTCCTCGGCGGTGCCCGGCTGGCCGGCGGCCTCGACGGCGAGCGGCTGCGGCTGTTCACCGGCGCCGTCGACACCCGCCGGGTCCTCACCGACGCGGCCGTCGCCGATCTGCCCGGTGCCCAGCGCACCGCCTGGCACCGGCTCGCCGACGGCGACGACTACACCGCGCTGGGCGCCGCCGAGGACAGGATCCTCGCGAGCCCACCCGGATCCAAGGCGGTCGGCGCGGCCCCGGAAACCACCTGGAACACCGCGCACACGCGCGTGCAGGACGGCATGCGGACCATCCAGGCCGGCACGGCACGCGCGGTGGCCGGCCGGGCCGATCCGTTCACACGCGGCCTGCTCACCCCGGCCGGCGCCGCAGTCCTGCTCGGTCTGCTCGCCGTGGTCGCCTCGCTCGTCATCTCCGTACGCATCGGACGCGGCCTCGTCGTCGAGCTGGTGAGCCTGCGCAACAGCGCCCTGGAGATCGCCCGCCGCAAACTCCCGGAGGCGATGCGCAGGCTGCGGGCCGGCGAGGAGATCGACGTCCGTGCCGAGGCACCCCCGGGGCCGCCCGCGGAGGACGAGACCGGACAGGTCGCCGAGGCCCTCGGCACCGTGCACCGCGCCGCCCTGCGCGCCGCCGTGGAACGCGCCGAACTCGCCAGCGGCATCTCGGGAGTCTTCGTCAACCTCGCCCGCCGCAGCCAGATCCTGGTCCACCGTCAGCTGAGCCTGCTGGACAGCATGGAACGCCGCTCCGACGACCCCAGCGAACTGAGCGACCTCTTCCGCCTCGACCATCTCACCACCCGCATGCGCCGCCACGCGGAGAGCCTGATCATCCTCTCCGGAGCGGCCCCCGGCAGGGCATGGCGGATGCCCGTGTCCCTGACCAACGTCGTACGGGCCGCCGTGTCCGAGGTCGAGGACTACGCGCGCGTGGAGGTACGGCAGCTCCCCGAGGCGGCCGTCGTCGGCGCCGCCGTGGCCGACCTCACGCACCTGCTCGCCGAGGTCGTGGAGAACGCCGCCCAGTTCTCGCCGCCGCACACGCGCGTGCGCGTCACCGGAGAGCCCGTCGGCAACGGCTACGCCCTGGAGGTCGAGGACCGCGGGCTCGGCATGGGCCAGGAGACCCTCGCCGAGGCCAACCGGCGCATCGAGCAGTCCGAGGCCCTCGACCTGTTCGACAGCGACCGGCTCGGTCTCTTCGTGGTCAGCAGGCTCGCGGCCCGCCACGGCATCAAGGTGCATCTGCGCACGTCACCGTACGGCGGCACCACCGCGGTGGTCCTGCTGCCGAAGGTCCTGCTGCACGGCGGTCCGGCGGAACGCTCCGTCCGTCCGGCGGCCGACACCGAACAGGCACCGGCACGCGCCTACGCGCGCGTGCCTGACGCCGCGCTCCGGGAGTCCGCCCCCGCCGCCCTCCCGGAGCCCGCCCCCGCCGGCCGGCCCGCCCTCGCCGCCACCCACACCTCACCGCGCCCCGCGCCCGAACCACCGCCCCCCGGAGTCACCACCTTGAGGCCGCACCGCCCACCGCACGACTCCGAGCCCTCCGACGACGACCTGCCACGCCGGGTACGGCAGGCGAGCCTCGCCCCCCAACTGCGCGATCCCCGCGCCGAGGAACCCGCGCCCGCCCGCGGCCGGGACGAGCGCACCCCCGAACTCGTCCGCGACCGCATGGCCGCCTACCGCGACGGCTGGGCGCGCGGCGGCGGCAGACGACCCGGCCGCGGAGCCGCCCCGGAACCCGAATCGGGCACCGACCGCACCGAAGGAGACCGCTCATGATCCAGGACCCGAGCCCGAGGACGGACCGGCGCTCCGGCGAACTCGACTGGCTCCTCGACGACATGGTGCTGCGTGTCACCGAGGTACGGCACGCCGTCGTGCTCTCCAACGACGGCCTCGCCGTCGGCGCCTCGACCGGCCTCAAACGAGAGGACGCCGAGCATCTCGCCGCCGTGGCCTCCGGTTTCAACAGCCTCGCCAAGGGCGCCGGACGGCACTTCGGGGCGGGCGGGGTGCGCCAGACCATGGTCGAGATGGACGACGCCTTCCTCTTCGTGGCCGCCGCGGGCGACGGCTCCTGTCTCGCCCTGCTCACCGACGTGACCGCCGACATCGGCCTGGTCGCCTACGAGATGGCCCGCCTGGTCAAGCGCGTCGGCGAGCACCTCTACACCGCGCCGCGCGTCGCCGCCCGGCCGCCCGCCGCCGGCTGAGCCGGAAGACCGCCACCGATGACCGAGTACATGACCGGCGCCCCGCACGAGCCGGGCAGCCAGTGGTACGACAGCGAGGCCGGGCCCCTGGTTCGCCCCTACGCCATGACCGGGGGCCGCACCGAACCCGGCCCCACCGGGGTGAAGTTCGACCTGATCGCCCTGGTCACGCTCGACCCGGGCAGGTCCGGCACCGACGACGACACCCCGCTCGGCCCCGAACACCGTGCGCTGGTCGACCTGTGCCGGCTGGAGACGCAGTCCGTCGCCGAACTCGCTGCCGGCGCCGACCTCCCCGTCGGCGTGGTCCGAGTGCTCCTGGGCGATCTGCTGGAACTGGGCCGCGTCACCGTGAGCCGCCCGGTGCCACCGGCCCAGCTGCCCGACGAACGGATTCTGCGCGAGGTCATCGAGGGATTGCGGGCACTGTAGATGAGCATCCGGAACCAACCGGGCCCGAGCCGGTCAGAACAGACGCGTTCCGGTCCAATCGTCCGTGACGGGGCCGTAGTTGTCATGATGCTGGCTTCGCATCGTCCCGTGCCGCTCAGTCCGTGTCCCGACGTCCGTCGCAGCAGATCCTCCAGGCCCTCCAGCAGGCCCTCCCGAGAGAAGTGATCATGGTCTCCGAGCATCCCGAGTCCACCCCCGACGACACGTCGGCCATGGCGCTCAAGATACTGGTCGCCGGCGGCTTCGGCGTCGGGAAGACGACCCTGGTCGGCGCCGTCAGTGAGATCCGGCCCTTGCGCACCGAGGAGATGCTCAGCGAAGCGGGCCAGCTGGTGGACGACACGGACGGCGTGGACCAGAAGGTCACCACCACCGTCGCCATGGACTTCGGACGGATCACCATCCGCTCCGGCCTCTCCCTGTACCTCTTCGGCACCCCGGGTCAGGACCGCTTCTGGTTCCTCTGGGACGAACTGTCGCAGGGAGCACTCGGCGCCGTCGTCCTCGCCGACACCCGCCGCCTGGAGGACTGCTTCCCGGCGGTCGACTACTTCGAGCACCGGCACATCCCGTTCGTCGTCGCCGTCAACTGCTTCACCGGTGCCCGCTCCTACGGTCCCCACGACGTCTCCCGCGCCCTCGACCTGGACCAGGGAACGCCCGTGGTCCTGTGCGACGCCCGGGACCGGGACTCCGGCAAGGAGGTGCTGATCCGGCTCGTGGAGTACGCCGGGCGGATGCACACCGCCCGGCTCCTCGACTCGGTGGGCTGAGCCTCAGCCCGTGAGGTCCTTGAGCGCCACCACCTTCTCCACGGTGACCCGGACCAGCAACTCGCCGGGGACACCGTTGCGGGCGCCGAACTCCTCCGCGCGCTCCGCCCCCATGTAACGAGCCGCGATCCGGGTGGCCGAATCACGCAGTTCGCCCAGATCCTCCGACAGCCGGGCGCGTCCGTTCAGCACCACGAAGTGGAAGGGGGGCCGGTCGTCGTCCACACAGAGGGCGACACGCCCGTCACGGGATAGATTGCGCCCTTTCGCGGTGTCCTTGCCGGTGTTGAAGACCAGCTCGTCCCCGTCCAGCAGGAACCAGATGGGCGCCACATGGGGGCTGCCGTCTGCGTTTACCGTGGACAGCTTGCCGGTGCGGGTGCCGTGCGAGACGAACGCCCGCCATTCCTCGTCGGTCATCTTCTCTGCCATGCCCCCATCCTCCTTGCCCGGACGCCGGTGGTGGGGAAGGCTGGCGGGGAGATCCTCCAGCCAGGGGGAGACGGCACACGGGGAGACGCTACGACATGGCGCAGAACCAGGGACTCGGCTGGCTGCTCGACGACCTGACCGAGCGCGTGGAGCACGTACGGCACGCGCTGGTCCTGTCGAACGACGGGCTGGTCACGGGAGCGAGCACCGGCCTTCGCCGGGAGGACGCGGAGCATCTGGCCGCCGTCGCCTCCGGGCTGCACAGCCTCGCCAAGGGCTCGGGACGGCACTTCGGGGCGGGGCAGGTCCGCCAGACGATGATCGAGTACGACGAGGCGGTCCTGTTCGTCACCGCGGCCGGGACCGGCAGCTGCCTGTGCGTGCTCAGCGGTGCGGAGGCCGACATCGGCCAGATCGCCTACGAGATGACCCTGCTGGTCAACCGCGTCGGCGAACACCTCGCAGTGGACGCCCGGCAGCCGGAGCGCTCCTCCGCGATAGACCTCTGACCTGCGGATTCACCCCCTGCCGCGGAGTTATCCACAGGCCCGCCACGAGTCTCGCCGAACCGGCTACGGTTTTTCCACGGCGAGCGCACCCGGCGCCGGCCACCCGCTCCACGGGGGAGAACGACCATGTCAGGTACCACCCTTGCCCAGAACCGCCCGCTCACCTGCGCGCCGAGCCGCGCCGCCCGCGAACTGGGCCTCAAGCGGGGAGAGTTCGACCTCGCGGTACACCTCGGACGGATCCGCACCGTGCCCGACGAGGGAGGCGGTGGAGGCCGCCGTGTGCCACGGACCGAGATCGACCGGCTCCGAGGCCGGTCCGCATCCCTCAGCGAGAGCGTGCAGGTCGTGGGGACGACCGAGGGCGCGGCCCTGATGGGGATCCCGGCGGGCAGGTTCACCCGCGTCGCCAAACTCGGCCTGGTGACTCCGGTGAAGTGGTACCCGAATCGCTACCGGGCCGTGGTCTGGCTCTACCTTGCCGAGGAGCTGCGGCGGTTCGCGGCCGACGAGAAGAACACGCGGCTGCTCACCGGCCGCACGCCCGCGGAGCTGAGCGACCGGCTGAGGGCGGGCGCGGACCAGCGGGCCCGGAACTGGCGCGGACGTCACTGCGGTTTCCTGCTCAGGCAGGCCGACGGGCCGTGGGAGCGGGCGGGGGTGGTGGCCGGCTTCCTGGACCCCGGTGAGATCGACGACGTGCTCCCCGACCCGCACGAGCGCGCCCACGTGACGGCCTTGCGGCCGGCCCCGCCCGCCCACGGCGCACCGGGTTCGCCGGCCGCGCAGCTCGCCGAGGACATCATGACGGCGGCCGACCCGGACGAGATCGACTGGTTCAGGCACGACCTGGCGCGGGAAGCGGCGCAGGCCCGCTCACACCGGCCGGCGCCCCGCCCCGCCGCACCACCGTCTCGGCACCCCGCGCCCGACCTGCCGGCACACGCCCGAGGCCTGCGCGGCTGGCTGCTGCGCAGAAGCCCCCGGCCCGCCCACTGACCGGCGGCCCGGACCGCGCCCGCGCCGGCATCCGCTTCTGCTTCCGCTAGAGCGCGCGGAACAGCCCCTCCTGGACGACCGACACCAGCAGCCGCCCTTCGAGGTCGTAGACCCGCCCGCGGGCCAGGCCGAGGCCGCCCGTGGCGATGGGGGACTCCTGCTCGTACAGGAACCACTCGTCCGCGCGGAACGGCCGGTGGAACCACATGGCGTGGTCCAGCGAGGCGATGTCGAAGTTCCGCGGCCCCCACAGCGGTTCGACGGGGACACGGACCGCGTCCAGGAGCGTCATGTCGCTGGCGTAGGTCAGCGCGCAGGTGTGCACCAGCGGATCGTCGCCCAGCGGGCCGACCGCGCGCATCCACACGGCGCTGCGCGGCTCGGAGCCGGTTATCTCCTCGGGGTGCCAGCGCAGCCGGTCGACGTAGCGGATGTCGAAGGGCTGGCGGCGCGCCATCCGCTCCAGCTGCTCGGGCAGCTCGCCCAGATGCTTGCGGATCTCCTCCGCGAGCGTCGGCAGCGACTCCGGGTGCGGCACCTCGCGAAAAGGCGGCAGCTGGTGTTCAAAAGCACCCACCTCAGGCTTGTGGAAGGAGGCGGTCAGATTGAAGATCGTGCGGCCCTGCTGCACGGCGGTCACCCGGCGCGTCGTGAACGACCGCCCGTCCCGGACCCGTTCGACCTGGTACACGATCGGCACGCCCGGCCGGCCCGGGCGCAGGAAGTACGCGTGCAGCGAGTGCACCGGGCGGTCGCCCTCCGCGGTGCGGCTGGCGGCTACCAGCGCCTGGCCGGCCACCTGGCCGCCGAAGACCCGCTGGAGGGACTCCTGGGGGCTGCGGCCACGGAAGATGTTGACCTCGATCTGCTCCAGGTCGAGCAGGTCGACCAGTCTCTCGGCCGGGTTGGTCATCGGTTGGATTCTCCTGTGCTGGGACCTGTGCTCGGACCTGTTCCGGGGCTCGTGCTCAGAGCTGGCCGACATCGGTGACGCGGACGATCGCGCGGCCCTCGGCGTCGGAGGCCGTCAGGTCGATCTCCGCGCTGATGCCCCAGTCGTGGTCGTCGTTCGGGTCGTCGAAGATCTGCCGGACCCGCCACAGCCCGTTCTTCGGCTCCTCCTGGATCACGAGCAGCTTCGGGCCGCGGGCGTCGGGGCCGGTGCCCAGGTCCTCGTACTCGTCCCAGTACTTGTCCATGGCCTCGCCCCAGGCATCGGCGTCCCAGCCGGAGTCCGCGTCCATCTCGCCCAGTTCGTCGACCCGGTCGAGGGCGGCGAGCTCCACCCGGCGGAACATGGCGTTGCGCACCAGGACCCGGAAGGCACGCGCGTTGGCGGTGACCGGCTTGACCTCGTCGGCCTTCTCCTGGGCCTCCTCGGCGGTCATCTCCTCCGGGTTGGCGAGCTGCTCCCACTCGTCCAGCAGGCTGGAGTCGACCTGGCGGACCATCTCGCCCAGCCACTCGATCAGGTCCTGCAGGTCCTCGGACTTGAGGTCGTCCGGGATGTTGTGGTCGAGGGCCTTGTACGCGCTCGCGAGGTAGCGCAGCACGATGCCCTCGGTGCGGGCCAGCTCGTAGAGCGACACCAACTCGGTGAAGGTCAGCGCCCGTTCGTACATGTCCCGGATGACCGACTTCGGGGACAGCGGATGGTCGCCGACCCAGGGGTGGCTCTTGCGGTAGGTGTTGTACGCGTGGAAGAGCAGCTCTTCCAGGGGCTTCGGGTAGGTGACGTCCTGGAGGCGCTCCATGCGCTCCTCGTACTCGACGCCGTCCGCCTTCATCGCGGCGACGGCCTCGCCCTTCGCCTTGTTCATCTGGGCGGCCAGGATCTGGCGCGGGTCGTCCAGGGTGGACTCGACGACGGACACCATGTCGAGGGCGTAGGACGGCGACTCGGGGTCGAGGAGTTCGAACGCGGCCAGGGCGAAGGTCGACAGCGGCTGGTTGAGCGCGAAGTCCTGCTGGAGGTCGACCGTGAGCCGGACGATACGGCCGGTGGCGTCGGGCTCGTCGAGCTTCTCGACGATGCCGCCGTCGAGCAGCGAGCGGTAGATGGCGATCGCCCGGCGGATGTGCCGCAGCTGCTGCTTGCGCGGCTCGTGGTTGTCCTCCAGCAGGTGGCGCATCGCCTCGAAGGCGTTGCCCGGGCGGGCGATCACCGACAGCAGCATCGTGTGCGTCACCCGGAACCGCGACGTCAGCGGCTCCGGCTCGGACGCGATCAGCTTCTCGAAGGTGTTCTCCGTCCAGCCGACGAAGCCCTCCGGAGCCTTCTTGCGCACCACCTTGCGCCGCTTCTTCGGGTCGTCGCCCGCCTTCGCCAGCGCCTTCTCGTTCTCGATGACGTGCTCGGGCGCCTGCGCGACCACCAGCCCGGCCGTGTCGAAACCGGCCCGGCCCGCGCGGCCGGCGATCTGGTGGAACTCACGGGCGCGCAGGGTGCGCACCCGGTTGCCGTCGTACTTGGTGAGCGCGGTGAACAGCACCGTGCGGATGGGCACGTTGACGCCCACGCCCAGGGTGTCGGTGCCGCAGATGACCTTCAGCAGACCGGCCTGGGCGAGCTTCTCCACCAGGCGCCGGTACTTGGGGAGCATGCCGGCGTGGTGCACGCCGATGCCGTGCCGGACGTACCGGGAGAGGTTCTGGCCGAACTTGGTGGTGAAGCGGAAGTTGCCGATCAGCTCGGCGATCTGCTCCTTCTCCTCCTTCGAGGACATGTTGATGCTCATCAGCGCCTGCGCCCGCTCCACCGCCTGCGCCTGCGTGAAGTGCACGATGTACACCGGCGCCTGCCTGCTCTCCAGGAGCTCGGTGAGCGTCTCGGTCATCGGGGTGAGCTGGTACTCGTAGGAGAGCGGCACCGGGCGGGTCGCCGATCGGACCACCGCGGTGGGGCGGCCGGTGCGGCGGGCCAGGTCCTTCTCGAAGAAGGAGACGTCGCCGAGGGTGGCCGACATGAGGATGAACTGCGCCTGGGGCAGTTCGAGGAGCGGGATCTGCCAGGCCCAGCCGCGGTCGCCCTCGGCGTAGAAGTGGAACTCGTCCATGACGACCTGGCCGACGTCCGCCTGCTTGCCGTCGCGCAGCGCGATGGAGGCGAGGACCTCGGCGGTGCAGCAGATGACGGGCGCGTCGGAGTTCACGGAGGCGTCGCCGGTGAGCATGCCGACGTTCTCGGTGCCGAAGAGCTTGCACAGCTCGAAGAACTTCTCCGACACCAGCGCCTTGATCGGGGCCGTGTAGAAGGTGACCTCGTCCCGGGCCAGCGCGGCGAAGTGCGCGCCCGCGGCGATCATGCTCTTGCCGGAGCCGGTCGGCGTCGACACGATCACGTTCGCCCCGGAGACCGCCTCGATCAGCGCCTCCTCCTGGTGGGGGTAGAGCGTGAGACCGCGCTCCTGGGCCCACGCCTCGAAGGCTTCGTACAGGGCGTCGGGGTCGGCGGTCGGCGGCAGCTGATCGATGAGGGTCACGCCCCCATCTTGCCTGGCCCACCCGCCCAGGGGGGAATCGGCTTCGAGCACGAAGATCACGGCCGCTACGCTGTGTCGCCGACGGAGCGTCATCGCACCCGGTCAACTGGACAGCGGCATACGAGGAATGGGGCGGGCAAAGGCCATGATGGGACCAGCACACTCACTGTCGGGGGCGGCCGCCTGGCTCGGCGTAGGAGCCGCGGCGGCGGCGACCGGGCATACGATGCCCTGGCCGGTGCTCCTGGTAGGGGCGCTGATCTGCGCCGGCGCCGCGCTCGCCCCGGACCTCGACCACAAGGCGGCGACCATCTCGCGGGCTTTCGGACCGCTGTCGCGCTGGGTCTGCGAGATCGTCGACAAGCTGTCGTACGCCGTCTACAAGGCGACCCGGATGGCGGGCGACCCGCGCCGCAACGGCGGGCACCGGACGCTGACGCACACCTGGGTGTGGGCGGCGCTGATCGGCGGGGGCTGCTCGGCCGCGGCGATCCTCGGCGGCCGCTGGGCGGTGCTGGCGATCCTCTTCGCGCACATGGTGCTGGCGATCGAGGGCCTGCTGTGGCGGGCGGCGCGCGGCTCCAGCAGCGACATCCTGGTGTGGCTGCTGGCGGCGACCAGCGCCTGGATCCTGGCCGGCACCCTGGACAAGCCGGGCAACGGCTCGGACTGGCTGTTCACCCAGCCCGGCCAGGAGTACCTGTGGCTGGGGCTGCCGGTGGTGCTGGGGGCGCTGGTGCACGACATCGGGGACGCGCTGACCGTCTCCGGCTGCCCGGTCCTGTGGCCCATCCCGATCGGCCGCAGGCGCTGGTACCCGCTGGGCCCGCCGAAGGTGATGCGGTTCCGCGCGGGCAGCTGGGTCGAGCTGAAGGTGCTCATGCCGGTGTTCATGGTGCTCGGCGGCATAGGCTGCGCGGCCGCGCTGAACGTGATCTGACCCGCGGCCCGGCCGGCCACGGACCCGGTGTGCCCCGGGGGTCAGCCCGCCGTCCCCGAGCCACCGCCGTAGCGGCGCTCGAACGCGGCGACGCGGCCCTCGGTGTCCACCGTGCGGGCCTTCCCGGTGTAGAAGGGGTGGCTCTCGGAGGAGATCTCCACGTCGACCACCGGGTAGGTCTGGCCGTCGTCCCACTCGATGGTCTGGTCGCTGGTCGCGGTGGACCGGGTCAGGAAGGCGTATCCGGCCGCGCGGTCGCGGAAGACCACGGGGTGGTAGTCGGGGTGCTTGTCCTGCTGCATGGCGGCTCCTCGAAGGACGGGGCGGTAGGGCGGGGGCAGGCGGACTCAGCCGTAGGCGGTGTCCTCGTCGACGATGTGCATCGCGGCCTCCTCCGCGGAGGCCCCGGCGCCGTCGATGCCGATGTCGGTCGCGACAAGGCCGTTCTCGTCGTCCTCGTGTGCTCCCTCGTTCGGGGCCACGAGCCGGCCGGAGCGCAGGTCGCCGACCTCGTTGTCCAGAAGTTCGCCGTCGCTGCCCTGGCAGTCGCCGATGCCGTCGCCGTCGGGGACCACCGGTTCGGGCAGCTCCTCGGCGAGCCGCTGGTCCAGCGTCTCGCCCCGGTGGCGCTCCGCCGCGGTCACCCCGTTGTGCTCCACCGCCCACGGCCGCTCGGGCGGGGACCAGCCACGGTCCAGGGGATCGCTGACGCCGTCGGACTCCAGCGTGTCCTCCACGTCGAGCAGCCCCGTGTCCTCCCGGATCTCGGATCCGTCGGGCTGGTAGACGTCGTCCCCCCATCCGTCGGCGGTGGTCACGGCTACCTCCAGGGAGTGAGGACGCGGTCCGCGGGGCGGGCCGCCGGCACGCTCGGCACGGGTGCGCGGCGCGAACCGTACGGTTCCCGGCCGGTCCCCGAACCGGTGCCGCTCTCCAGCCTTCCACCCCTGCTCGCACCCGCGCAACGGCACGGGGCGCGACCTGCGACGCACCACACCCCGCGCCCCGGCCGCCGCGGACTGTCACCCGTGCCACGACCGCCACAGCGCCGCGTACGCGCCGTCGGCCGCCACCAGCGCGTCGTGGCTGCCGAGCTCGCTGATCCGGCCGTTCTCGACCACGGCGATGACGTCCGCGTCATGGGCGGTGTGCAGCCGGTGCGCGATGGCGACCACCGTGCGGCCGTCCAGGACCCGGGCCAGGGACCGCTCCAGATGACGGGCCGCGCGCGGGTCCAGGAGCGAGGTCGCCTCGTCCAGGACCAGCGTGTGCGGGTCGGCCAGTACCAGCCGGGCCAGCGCGATCTGCTGTGCCTGCGCCGGGGTCAGGGCGACCCCGCCGGAGCCGACCTCGGTGTCCAGACCCTCCTCCAGAGCCCGCGCCCAGCCGTCCGCGTCGACGGCCCCGAGCGCCGCCCACAGCTCGGCGTCCGCCGCGCCGGTCCGGGCGAGCAGCAGGTTGTCGCGCAGGGAGCCCACGAAGACGTGGTGCTCCTGGTTGACCAGGGCGACATGGGAACGGACCCGTTCGGCGGTCATCCGGGACAGTTCCGCGCCGCCCAGGGTGATCCGGCCGTCCCGGGGCGCGTAGATCCCGGCGAGCAGCCGGCCGAGGGTGGACTTGCCCGCGCCGGAGGGGCCGACCAGGGCCAGCCGGGTGCCGGGCGCCACCTCCAGGGAGACCTCGCGCAGCACGTCGACGCCCTGGAGGTAGCCGAAGCGGACCTCGTCCGCGAGCACCTCCCGGCCGGCCGGGGCCAGCGCGGCGTCCCCGGCGTCCGGCTCGATGTCCCGGACGCCGACCAGCCGGGCCAGCGACACCTGGGCGACCTGGACCTCGTCGTACCAGCGCAGGATCAGGTTCACCGGATCGACGAGCATCTGGGCGATGAGCGCGCCCGTCGTCAGCTGTCCGACGTCGATCCAGCCCTTCAGGACGAGGACGCCGCCGATCATCAGCACCGAGCCGAGGACCGTGGTGTGGGTGGCGTTGACGGCCGGGAACAGCACCGACCTCAGCCACAGGGTGTAGCGCTCCCAGGCCGTCCACTCCTTGACCCGGCGTTCGGACAGGGCGATCCGGCGGGCGGCGAGCCGGTGTGCCTCGATGGTGTGCCCGGCGTCCACGGACTCCGCGAGGGCGGCGGCCACGGACGCGTACCCGGCGGCCTCGGAGCGGTAGCCCGAGGGCGCCCGCCTGAAGTACCAGCGGCACACCACCACCAGGAGCGGCAGGGCGAGCAGCACGGTGGCGGCCAGCGGCGGAGCCGTGACCACGAGCCCGCCGATCAGCAGCACGACCCACACCACGCCGATCGACAGTTGCGGCACCGCCTCCCGCATGGCGTTGGCGAGCCGGTCGATGTCCGTGGTGATCCGGGACAGCAGGTCGCCCGTGCCCGCCCGCTCCAGGACGCCCGGCGGCAGCCCGACCGACCGGACGAGGAAGTCCTCCCGCAGATCGGCCAGCATCCGCTCGCCGAGCACGGCACCCCGCAGCCGCACCTCCCGCACGAAGACGGACTGGACGGCGAGCGCGAGCAGGAACAGGCCGAGGGTCAGGCCCAGATGGAGCTCGCGAGCGCCGTCGGAGACCCGCTCGACGAGCCCGCCCAGCAGGTAGGGCCCGGCCATGGAGGCGACCACGGCCACCGTGTTGACGGCGATGAGGAGGATGAAGGCCCGGCGGTGCCGGCGGAACAGTTCGGCCACGTAGGCCCGCACGGTCGCGGTGGCACCGACGGGCAGGGTGGTGGCCGTCGTCGGGGCCGCCGGGTCGTACGCCGGTGGCGCGACGCCGATCATGCGCTCTCCTCGATCTCTTCCAGCGCCCTGCGGCTTCGCAGCGCGACTTCGGTCTCTTCGGGCGCCGCGCCTCGCTGCGCGGTCTCCTCGTCGTTCTCGCCCCGCACGGTGGCCTCGTCGTCCGTCTCACGTGTCACCACCGCCCGGTACCGCCGCTCGGTGCGCACCAGTTCGCGGTGCACGCCGACCGCCGCGACCTCGCCCTCGTGGACGAGGACCACCCGGTCGGCCCGGTCAAGCAGCAGCGGCGAGGACGTGAACACCACGGTCGTACGGCCGGACCGCAGTGCGCGGATTCCCTCCGCGATCCGGGCCTCGGTGTGCGAGTCGACGGCGGAGGTGGGTTCGTCGAGGACGAGCACCCCGGGGTCGGTGATCAGCGACCGGGCCAGCGCGAGGCGTTGGCGCTGCCCGCCCGACAGGGACCGGCCCCGCTCGGTGATCCGGGCGTCGAGCGGGTCGGTGACGTCCAGCGAGCCCTGGACCAGTGCCTCCAGGACGTCGGCGCACTGGGCGGCGGCCAGCGCGTCCTCGGCCCGCACGAACCCGGAGGCCGGCACGTCGAGCAGTTCCCGCAGCGAACCGGAGAGCAGCACCGGGTCCTTGTCCTGGACGAGCACCGCGGTGCGGGCGGCCTCCAGGGGCAGTTCGTCGAGCGGTACGCCGCCGAGCAGCACCGAGGTGCCGGCCTCGGCGGGGTGGCCGCCCAGCCGTTCGGCGAGGTGCCCGGCCGCGTCGGGGTCTCCGCAGACCACGGCGGTCAGCCGGCCCGCGGGCGCGAGCAGGCCGGTGGCCGGGTCGTACAGGTCGCCCTCCGGCACCGTGTCCGCCCGCGAGCCGCCGGTGTCCGTGGCCCGTTCCAGGGAGAGCACCCGAGCCGCCCGTTTCGCCGACGGGCGGGAGAAGGAGTAGGCCATGGCGATCTCGGTGAAGTGCTGCAAGGGGTAGTTGAGGATCATGACCGCGCTGTAGACGGTCACCAGTTCGCCGACGGTGACGCGGCCCTGCCGGGCCAGGTGGACGCCGTGCCAGACGACCGCGATCAGCAGCAGCCCGGGCAGCAGCACCTGGATCGCGGAGATCAGCGACCACATCCGGGCGCTGTGCACGGCGGCGTGCCGTACCTCCTGGGAGGCGCGGCGGTAGCGGTCGAGGAAGAGGTCCTCGCCGCCGATGCCGCGCAGTACGCGCAGTCCCGCGACGGTGTCCGAGGCCAGCTCGGTGGCCCGGCCGGCCTTGGTGCGCTGGAAGTCGGCCCGCCGGGTGGCCCGGGGGAGCAACGGCAGCACGGACAGCGCGACCAGGGGCAGGCCGGCGGCGACGATCCAGCCGAGGGCCGGCTGGTAGAAGACCAGGGCGACGCCGACCACGACGACCGTCAGCGCGGCGGCGGTGAAGCGGGAGACCGCCTCCACGAACCAGCCGATCTTCTCGACGTCGCCGGTGGAGACGGCCACCACCTCACCGGCCGCCACCCGTCGGGTCAGCGCGGAGCCCAGCTGGGCGGCCTTGCGGGCGAGCAGTTGCTGGACCCGGGCGGCCGCGGTGATCCAGTTGGTGACGGCGGCCCGGTGCAGGAAGGTGTCGCCGACGGCGATCGCCGTGCCGCACAGCACCAGCAGACCGCCCGTCAGGGCCAGCCGGGTGCCGGAGCGGTCGACCACGGCCTGGACGGCGAGGCCCACGCAGAACGGGAGCGCGGAGACGGACACGAAGTGCAGCAGCCCCCAGGCCAGTGCCTTGAGCTGACCGCCCAGCTGATTCCGCCCCAGCCACCACAGGAACCGGGGACCGGAACGCGCGTCCGGCGCGCCCGGATCGGAATACGGAAGATCTTGAATTTGCATGGCGTCCCAGCGGCTCGGGTCGGGGGAGGTGGCGACAAGCCGTGAAAGGTTCGCGTCGGAGCGTCGTCGAAATCAAACGGTTTTCCCGTCGGCCGTCGAAATCCGCTCCCTTCAGGCCAGGGCGCGCAGCTCAACACGCACTGAATGCCCGGATATTTAATTAATCGACAGGAATGTGATGTCAGGATGACCGGGTGCAGACCAAGAGCATCCGGCGGACGGCCGTCACGGCGGCGACGGTCGTCGGGGCCGTCCTGGTGACCCTGAGCGCCTGCCAGGCGTCACCGGGCGGTGGCGGGAAGAACGGCCTGCCGGGGCCGCACCCCACAGCCCCGAGAAGCCCGTCAGCCGCGAGAGCCGCCGCAGCGGGCCCGGACTGGCAGCAGCCGGACCGGGCCGGGCCCGTCGGGGATCCGGGCCGGCTGCCGGGCGTCGGCGAGCTGTTCCGGGCGGAGATCCCCGCGGACTCCCGCCAGGTGGTCGCCGTGTACGGCGAGGGCGCGGACTCGGCCGACTCCACCGTCGTGCTGTACACCCGGGAGGACCGAGGCTGGCGGCCGGTGGGCAGTTGGCCCGCCCACAACGGGCGGTCCGGCTGGACCATCGACCACCACGCGGGTGACGGACGCAGCCCGGTCGGCGTGTTCACCGTCACCGACGCCGGCGGAGTCCTTCCCGACCCGGGCACCCGGCTCTCCTACGCCCAGGGCCGGGACCTCTACACACCCCCGCACTACTGGAGCCCGGCGTACCGGCACGACTTCGACTACGTCATCGCCATCGACTACAACCGCCTGCGGGGCAGACCGCCGCACGACACCACCCACCCCTGGGGCAGCAGCCTGGGCGGTGGCATCTGGTTGCACCTCGACCACGGCAGCGGCACCTCGGCCTGCATCGGCCTGCCCAAGGAGGCCATGGAGTACCTGCTGCGCACCCTCGACCCGACCCGCGATCCCGTCGTGGTGATGGGGGACAGGCCGAGCCTGCTGCTCTGACGCGGCCTCAAGCCCCGGGCCGCGGTGCGCCGGTCACTGTCCGTCCGGGGCGGCCTCGCTCCCGGACGAGCCCACCGTGCCGTCGGCGCGCGTGTCCAGCACATTCACGTCGTCCGCCCGGACGTAGGCGAGCCGGTGGCCGAACTGGATCTCGTAGTACCGCTCCTGACCCACCACCACGGGCTGAGGTGTGGCGGAGAAGGTGGACCGGTCGACGTAGGAGCCGCCGAGGCCGGACTGCGTCACATACCGCTGGCCCGCCCGCAGGCTGTACGGCAGCGGTGACTCGTCCTCCTCCTCCATTCCGTCCGGGTAGGCCTCCTCCTCCGGCAGGGCCCGCCCGAACACCGGGATCTCGTCCAGGCCCTCCTTCGGCGTCACCATGCGGCCGCTCGCACCGACGGCCGTCGGATGCACCGCGGGGTTCTTGAACCACGCCTTGTTGCCCTGGTACCAGATCGCCGTCCACTCGCCGCTGCGTTCGGCCACGGCGAAGGTCTGGCCGGTGGAGACCCGCGAACCCAGATCGCTCACGTCCTCCGTGGACGGGTCGCCGTCCGGCCTGCGGCCCGGGTCCTGGATCAGCGGAGCGTTCTCGTCCGGCCGGGTGTACAGGCGTACGGCGCTGGAGCCGTGCGGCAGGCACCGTTTGCCGTCGCCCTCGCACCCCGTGTACCGCGGTTTGTGGGTGGCGTAGTCCGGCAGGATCATCACCATGGGGCTGTCCGGTCCGGCCGTGGCCTTCAGCGGTGCGCCGAGGAGGTCGAAGTAGTGCCGCCAGTCCCAGAAGGGCCCCGGGTCCTCGTGCATCTCGGGGATGCTGTCGCCGGTCGGGGACGGCACGTTGTCATGGCCGAAGATGTGCTGCCGGTCCATCGGGACGTCGTACTTCTTCGCCAGGTAGCGCACCAGGCGGGCCGAGGAGCGGTACATCTGCTCCGTGTACCAGGTCCCGGGGTGGGCGAGGAAACCCTCGTGCTCGACGCCGATCGAGCGGGCGTTCACGAACTTGCTGCCGGAGTGCCAGGCCTCGTCCTTGGTCCTGACGTGCTGGGTGATGTGGCCGTCGCTGGAGCGGATCGAGTAGTGCCAGGACGCCTCGGTCGGGTCCTGCACGGTCTTGAACATGTTGGGCAGCGTCGACTCGGTGTCGTGGATGACGATGTACTCGATCTGCTGGTCCCGGGGCCGGTCGGCGAGGTCGTGGTTGCCGTAGTCGCCGTCGTCGTCGATCTGCTCGTAGGGTGCGGCGAGCCAGTCGCAGGCCAGGTCGGTCGGGCACTCGACGTCCTTCGGCCGTTTCGGGGCCGGCGGGCCGTGGTGCGGGCTGACACCGGGAGTGGCGGGCAGGGCGACCTCCTGTCCTTCGATGGTGGTCCGGTGCGCGCCGCGGCGGATCAGGTCGAACACGTCGTTGGCGTACGTCGTCGCCGACGTGACGTCACGGGTGCCGGGGAAACGTTCCACCGCCTGCCACCAGTCGTCCGGGTCGGCGCTGAGCGGCTTGCCGAGATGCCGTTGCGTGGCGGCCAGCAGCGCCGCGCCGCCGCGTACGTTGGCAGCGGCGTCCGTCCGCAGCTTTCCGGCGGGGACCTTGATCAGCCGTGCGGCGCGTTGCAGGTCCGCGGGCTGCACGGCGTGACCGCCCGCGGTGAACGCCGTGCCCGCGAGCGGATCGGCCTTGCCGCCGTCCGGCGCCGCCGGGCCCGGTGCGGGCGACTGGACCGAGGCGCGGGCCCGGGCGGTGTCCACCAGGTGCATCGGGCCGTAGCCGCCCGCGATGCTCGGGGCTCCCGGGTGCATGTCCCAGCGGGACTGCATGTAGGACACGCTCATGAGCACGCTGCGCGGCACGTGGAACTCGCGCGCCGCGTCCGTGAAGGTGTTCTGCAGACGCTGGTCCTCTGCTTCGTCGGTGCCGGACGCCGGGAGGATCAGCAGCGGTGGCAGCAGCGCGGCCGTCGCGATCAGGCAGGCCGCCAGGCCGCACGTCCGGAGGGCACTGGGCACACGTGGAGCGACAGTTCTTCTCATACCAGAGGGTCTCCAACCGCTTGCTGAGGGTCTCCAAGCACGCTCGTCGCAACCAGGGCAAGGGGGTTGCCCTTCACGTCACCCCTCGTACGTTTCCGTGCCCGGCGCGACACGGCGCGCCGAGCGTCGACCGGGTGGCCCAGCGCTCCGGCAGAGGCCACCCGGTCGGCGGGCAACGGCCCGGCGGCCGGCGACGGCCGCCGGGCCGTGCGGGCTCAGTCCTCGACCGGGTCCACCTGCCAGTCGGGATGGCCCGGCATCGGCGGCGTGTCGGGCCCGTACAGCCACGGCGTCAGAAACGGCGTCAGATCCTCACCCGCGACCCGGGAGGCGAGCGCGACGAAGTCCTTCGTACCGGCCGCGCGCCCCCGGTACCGGGTGACCCAGGTGCGTTCGATCCGGTCGAACGTGGCGTCACCGACCTTCTCCCGCAGGGCATACAGGACCAGTGCCGAGCCGTCGTAGCGCATCACCTTGAACAGCGTCGGTTCCGTGGGCTCCGCCGGGGCGCCGTCGTCGTGGCGCCACTGGTCGTGCTGCTCGTACGCCGCCCGCATGGCGTCCGCCATGCTGACGCCGCCGTGCTCGGCGGAGTACAGCCGTTCGTAGAAACGGGCATGACCCTCGCTCAGCCACAGGTCGGACCAGCGTCTGACGGCGACGCTGTCGCCCGTCCAATGGTGTGTCAGCTCGTGGACGAGATTGCGTTCGGCGTCGACCCGGTCGCCCAGCAGGTCGTCCTTCGGTACGACGGACAGCGACTGCGTCTCCAGCGCCACCGGCAGGTCGGTGTCGCCGACGAGGACGCCGTAGCGGCGGAACGGATACGGGCCGAGGCGCTGTTCCAGCCAGGCCAGGTGCTGCGGGGTGAGCGAGCGTTCGGCCTCGGTGTCTGTGACCAGGTCGTCCGGCACCACGTCCCGCACGGCCAGCCCGCCCGGCCCCCTGCCGGCGACGAACGTGAACTTCCCGATCGCCAGCTGGACCAGCTGTGCCGCGATGGGATCCTCGGAGTCGTACGTCCACTGCACCCGCCCGTCGGGCTGACGGACGCGTTCGACGAGCCGGCCGTTGGCCACCGCGCTCAGATCGGGTGGGGTGGTGATGTGGAAGGTGACGGGCGCCCGGAGACTGGGGTGGTCGTCGGCCGGGAAGATCATCTTGGCGCCGTCGGGCTGTGCGCAGATCAGGGTGCCGTCGGGGGTGGGCACCCAGCCGTACTCGCGGATCGCGTCGCTCCGGTGCCGTCGCTGGGTCGGGTCGGCCGTGTAGGCGACGCGGACGGTGAACGTGCTGCCGCGCGGGATCGGCCGCGCGGGCGTGACGACGAGTTCGTCGCCGTCGCGTACGGCGCCGGCCGGCGCGCCGTCGACGGTGACCCGGTGCAGGGTGTTGCCGGCGAAGTCCAGGTCGAAGCGGGACAGGGCCTGGGTGGCGGTGGCGCTGATGGTGGTACCGGCCGGAAAGGGCGTCTCGGGGGCCCGCCAGTCGAGGTCGAGTGTGTAACGGCGGACCGTGTAGCCGCCGTTGCCGTCCAGCGGCATGAGCGGGTCGCCGATGCCGGGCGCGCCGGGGGACGGGGCGGCGCCGGCCGGGGCCGCCGAGGCGCCGGGGGCGGCGGAGCCGTGGCCCCGGTGCGGGACTCCGCCCGCACAGCCGGTGCCGGTGAGCGCGACGGCTCCCGTGAGCGCGAGGGCGGCGCGCAGGGCGTGGCGCCGGCGTACGGCGCAGTGGTCGCGGGCAGTGGTGATCTCCATGGCAGCACTGTGACAGTGTCATCCGCTTATAGCACCATTTGCGGCAATGGTGTATATCCGCCCGGGCCGGGTGGCCGAACGGGCCGCTGTCGACCGGTCGGGGCGTTGCGGCCGACGGTCAACTCCCCGTAGAACACCGGCCATGAGAAGACGGATCGTCATGTCCATGCTCGCCGGAGCGGCCCTCCTGGCGAGCGCGCTCCTCGGTACGGGGGCGCCCGCCGCCCGTGCCGCCGACGTCCCGGCCGAGTTCGGCACCGACTGGCACGACCCGGTGACCGCGGCCCCGCCGGTGTCCGTGCCCAAGGGTGCCAAGTCCTGCCAAGTCACCCTGGCCGAGGCCCAGTTCCGTGACTTCACCCCGTACCGGGGAACGTACACGCCCCCGCAGGGCTGCGGCGACCGCTGGAGCAAGGTCGTCCTGCGGCTGGACGGCAAGGTGAAGGGCCGTCAGTACGACCGCCTGGGCTACCTGCACGTCGGCGGCGTCGAGGTGCTGCGCACCTCCACCCCCGAGCCCTCGCCGGACGGCATCGAGTGGCACGTGGAGAAGGACGTCACCCGCTACAGCGACACCTTCCGCTCCACGCAGGACGTCGAGATGCTCATCGGCAACGTTGTCGACGACACCTACACCGGCGTCATCGACGTCAAGGCCACGCTCACCTTCTACGCGGGACGCCCTGAGGCCTCGGTCCCGGACAAGGTGCTCACCCTCGCCGACGACGGCACCACCCTCACCACCCCGCGCAACAGCGAACGCATCGTCGCCGAGGTGTACGCCACCGGATCCGGCGGCGGCTGCGAGGAGTTCTGGTACCTGACCGTCGCCGACCCGGCGCCGTACTCCTGCAAGGCGGACAAGGGCCCCTACCGGGAGGTGCAGATCAAGGTCGACGGCCGACTGGCCGGAATCGCCGCGCCGTTCCCGAACGTGTGGACGGGCGGCTGGTCCAACCCGTTCCTCTGGTACGTCGTTCCGGGCCCGCGCGCCTTCGACGTCAAGCCGATCGAATACGACCTGACGCCGTTCGCGGGGATCCTCGACGACGGCCGCCCACACCAGGTCGAGATCTCCGTCGCCGGCGTGCCCGAGGGTCAGGCCGGCTGGAGCGCCCCCGTGAACGTGCTGGTCTGGCAGGACGCGCACCGGGCCCAGGTCACCGGCAGTCTCACCGGGGCCACCGCCTCCGAGCCCGTCAACTCCTCCGTGTACACCCCGGGGTCGGGCGAGTACCGGGTCGACACCGACGCCGGGCACCGGCTCACCGTCTCCGGATACGTCGACACCTCGCACGGCCGGGTGACCACCACCGTCAGCCGCACGCTGGCCAACACCTCCGTGCACCGCTGGAACGACGGCGAGACGACGGACGCGCTCGACGCCACCTGGACGGACGACCAGGGCGTCACGGTGAAGGCGGGCGGTGCGGCCCGAACGACCCGCACCGACCGGACGTACACCATGGACGGCGCCACCGCCATCGGCACCGACGACCGGCTGCGCACCGAACTCACCCTCGGCGACCGGGCGGCGGTCAGGCGGTCCGGAGGCGGCTGGTCGCGGCTCGACGACACCTACAGCGGGGACGCGACGTACACCCTGAACGTGCCGCGCGACCAGCGGCACGCGGTCGGCACGTCGAGCGAGCGCTACCGGCTGTACGGATCGGACGGCTGCTACGACCGCTCGCTGGCCACCGAACAGGGGGTGTTGACGGTGGACCGCAGCCGCTGCTGAGCGGTCGCTGCAGGCGGTCGCCGCCGAGCGGCGGCCGCTGAGCCGAGTTGTGTGCGACGCGTCACCCGGCACGTGATTTACACGGCTGTGACACGGCGGTCTCCAACGGGATCAAGAACGCCTCCAGAGTGATCGGCACGGAAAACGCTTTCCGTATCGCAGAAGTCCCGCTCGGCTTCCGCGAGTCGATCCCCCCACTAGGAGTGCCCGTGCCGCCGTCCGTACCGTCCCTGCCGCGACGCGTCGCACGCATACTGCGTACCTCTCTCTTCGCGCAGGTCGCCTGCGCGCTCGTGCTCGGCATCGTCGTCGGGCGGCTGTGGCCCGGGTTCGCCTCGGACCTCCAGCCGCTCGGCGACGGCTTCACCCGGCTCATCAAGACGATCATCTCGCCGCTGGTGTTCTGCGTGGTCGTCGTCGGCATCGCCAAGGCCGGTGACCTGAAGGCCTTCGGGCGGATCGGGCTCAAGGCGCTGATCTGGTTCGAGGTGGCGAGCACGCTGGCGCTGGTCATCGGACTCGTCGCCGCCAACGTCGTCCAGCCCGGTGCCGGGATGCACGTCGATCCGGCCACGCTGAGCACCAAGGCGGTCGACGCGAAGACGGGCGGCGGCTCGCTGCCCACCACGACCGAGTTCGTCCTCGACGCGCTGCCCACCAGTTTCATAGGCGCCTTCGCCGAGAACTCCCTGCTCCAGGTGCTCGTGCTGGCCTGCCTGGTGGGTGCGGCGCTGCTCCACCTCGGGCACACCAGGGTGCCGCAGGTGCTCCCCGCCGTCGAACAGGCCCAGGAGATCATCTTCGCGATCGTCGGCTTCGTGATGCGCCTCGCCCCGATCGCAGTCTTCGGCGCGATGGCCGTCCTGATCGGCCAGTACGGCCTCGGTGTCATCGAGACCTACGCCAAGCTGATCGTCCTCTGCTACGCGGCCGCCGCGCTCTTCGTCGCCCTGCTCGCCGTCGCCCTGAAGGCCCTCACCGGGCTCAGCCTCTGGAGGTTCGTCCGCTACATCCGTGAGGAGCTGCTGCTCGCGCTGGGTACCGCCTCCACGGAGTCCGTGCTGCCGCGCGTGATGCAGAAGCTGCGCAGGGCCGGCGCCCGGGACGACGCGGTAGGCCTGGTGCTGCCCACCGGCTACTCCTTCAACCTCGACGGCGCCTCGCTCTACCTCTCCATCGGCACCCTGTTCATCGCCCAGGCCGTGGGCGTCGACCTGAGCCTCGGTCAGCAGATCACCGTGGTCCTGGTGCTGATGCTCACCAGCAAGGGCATGGCCGGCATCCCCGGCTCGGCCTTCCTCGCCCTGTCCGCGACCGCCTCCTCGCTCGGGGCCATCCCGGCCGGTGCCGTCGCCCTGCTGCTGGGCGTGGACCGCATCATGGACTCGATGCGCGTCGTCACCAACCTGCTCGGCAATTGCGTCGCCGTCTTCGCGGTCTCCCGCTGGGAGGGCGCGCTGGACGTCGAGCGGGCGAAGCAGGTGCTGGGCGGTGAGGCCGAGGTCGTGACGGAGGAGCCGGCCGAGGAACTGGTGTCCGGAGGCTGACCGTACGCCGCAGCGGCTCCCCTTGCCGACGGGGAGCCGCTGCGCCGTGCCTCAGCAGTGCTTCGCCGCCGCCGGCCCGTCGACCAGCGTGTCCAGGAGTCCGCCCAGCATCTCCCGCTGCTCCGGCGAGAGCGGAGCCAGGATCTCCGCGGCCGCCGACCGCCGCGCCGCCCGCAACTCGCGCAGGGTCTCGTGCCCCTCGTCCGTGATCTCGATCCGGGTCACCCGGCGGTTCGTCGGATCCGGTACCCGGCACACCTTTCCGCTCGCCTCCAGGCCGTCGACCAGCGTCGTCACGGCGCGCGGCACCACCTCCAGGCGCTCGGCGAGGTCGGCCATGCGCGGGGGTGCCTCGTAGTGCGCCAGGGTGCGCAGCAGCCGAGACTGGGCGGGGGTGACGCCCAGATCGCGCGCCGCCAGATGGCGCTTCTGGATACGCCACACCCGGCGGGTGAGGCGCAGCAACTGCTCGGCGAGCGGGCCGTCGGGGTCGGGGGTGCTCATGCGGGAATAATAACAGGACTTTGTTCATTGTGAGCGTAGGTAACAGTGAGCTATGCTCCGTGAGTCCGTACACACCACACCCATCCGTAGGAGCCATGCCCCGAGACGAGATCAACTGGACCCCTGACGGCACCTCGGCCGGTCAACCCCGCCAGGTGCGCCGCATCCTCAAGCTCTTCCGCCCCTACCGCGGCCGGCTCGCGATCGTCGGCCTGCTGGTCGGCGCCGCCTCGCTGGTCTCGGTCGCCACCCCGTTCCTGCTCAAGGCGACCCTCGACACCGCGATCCCGCAGGGCCGCACCGGACTGCTCAGCCTGCTCGCGCTGGGCATGATCCTCAGTGCCGTCCTCACCAGCGTCTTCGGCGTCCTGCAGACGCTGATATCCACCACCGTCGGCCAGCGCGTCATGCACGACCTGCGGACCGCCGTCTACGGCCGGCTGCAGCGCATGTCGCTCGCCTTCTTCACCCGCACCCGCACCGGTGAGGTGCAGTCCCGCATCGCCAACGACATCGGCGGCATGCAGGCCACCGTGACCTCGACGGCCACCTCCCTGGTCTCCAACCTGACCAGTGTCGTCGCCACCATCGTCGCGATGATCGCCCTCGACTGGCGGCTCACCATCGTCTCGATGGTCCTGCTCCCGCTCTTCGTGTGGATCAGCCGCCGGGTCGGCAACGAGCGCAAGAAGATCACCACGCAGCGCCAGAAGCAGATGGCCGCGATGGCCGCGACGGTCACCGAGTCGCTCTCCGTCAGCGGCATCCTGCTCGGCCGCACCATGGGCCGCGCCGACTCGCTCACCGCCTCCTTCGCCGACGAGTCCGAGCAACTGGTCGACCTGGAAGTCCGGTCGAACATGGCGGGCCGCTGGCGCATGGCCGTGATCACCATCGTGATGGCCGCGATGCCCGCCGTCATCTACTGGACCGCCGGCATGGCCCTCCAGACGGGCGGCCCGCAGATCTCGCTGGGCACCATCGTCGCCTTCGTCTCCCTCCAGCAGGGCCTGTTCCGCCCCGCCGTGAGCCTGCTGGCGACCGGCGTCCAGATCCAGACCTCCCTCGCCCTCTTCCAGCGCATCTTCGAGTACCTCGACCTGCCCATCGACATCACCGAGCGCGACGAGCCGGTCCACCTCGACCGCGTGAAGGGCGAGGTCCGCTTCGAGAAGGTCGAGTTCCGGTACGACAGGGACAACGGCAAGGTGGGTCCCGTCCTCGACGGCATCGACATCACCGTCCCGGCCGGCACCGGCCTGGCCGTCGTCGGCCCCACCGGCGCGGGCAAGTCCACGCTCGGCTACCTGGTGCCCCGGCTCTACGACGTCACCGGCGGCCGGGTCACCCTGGACGGCGTCGACGTCCGGGACCTCGACTTCGACACCCTCGCCCGCGCGGTCGGCGTCGTCTCTCAGGAGACGTACCTCTTCCACGCCTCGGTCGCCGACAACCTGCGCTTCGCCAAGCCGGACGCCACCGACGAGGAGCTGCACGCGGCCGCCCGCGCGGCCCAGATACACGACCACATCGCCGCGCTGCCCGACGGCTACGACACCGTCGTCGGCGAACGCGGACACCGTTTCTCGGGCGGCGAGAAGCAGCGGCTGGCCATCGCCCGCACCATCCTGCGCGACCCGCCGGTCCTCATCCTCGACGAGGCGACCAGCGCCCTGGACACCCGCACCGAACACGCGGTCCAGGACGCCATCGACGCCCTGTCGGCCAACCGGACGACCATCACCATCGCCCACCGGCTCTCCACGATCCAAGGTGCCGACCAGATCGTCGTCCTCGACTCCGGACGGGTGGCCGAACGCGGCACCCACGAGGAACTGCTCGAACTCGACGGCCGGTACGCGGCACTGGTGCGCCGGGACGCCCGGCTGGAGACGGCAGGGGAGCCGGCACCGGAACAGGCCGGAACCGGCGAGGCGGCCCAGCGGGAGGCGGTCCTCCGGCCGGTGCGCAGGCGGGGCGACCGGGGACGCAGCCACGCGACACCGCCGGCGGGCTGAAGCCGACGGCGGGAGCCGGCCGACCGGAGCTGACCGGCCGGAGCTGACCGACCGGAGCCGGCCGACCGGAGCCGGCCGACCGGAGCCGGCCGACCGGAGCTGACCGACCGGAGCCGGCCGACCGGAGCCCGCAGGCCGAGTCGGCCGATCCACGACGCCCGCCCGCCCCGGCCGACTCACGTCGGTCGGGCATGCCGAAGCCGACACAGCGCAACCGACAAGCAGAAGATATGTCGGGTTTATGGAGATATGCGAGCTAACGTGCCCGCATGCAGATGAACACTCCGCCACGGAACCCGAGTCGACGGACGCCCGCCGGCCGAGGCGCCTCGACACGCGGCAAGTCGATCCGGCTGACCCGCCGGGGCAGGCTCGTCCTCGTCGTGACCGGCGCCGTCGTGGCCGGTGCCGCCGTGGTGGTGCCCCTGCTGTCCCTGGCCGGCGGCAGGGCCGGTACCGCCACTCTGGTCATCCCGGAGGGCTGGCGCGCGTCCCAGGTCTACGACGCCGTCGACAAGGCCCTCGCCCTCCCGGCCGGAAGCACCAAGAGCTCCGTCGGCAGCGCGGACCTGAAGCTCCCCGGCGAGGCCGGGGGCAACCCGGAGGGCTACCTCTTCCCGGCCACCTATCCCCTGGACAAGGACGCGACCCCGCAGTCGGTGCTGCGGTTCATGGTCGACACCGCCAACCAGCGGTTCGGCTGGGCGCCCGTCGCGGCCGGTGCGCAGCGCGACGCGATGAACGTCTACCAGGCGGTGACCATCGCCAGCATCGCCCAGGCCGAGGCCGCCGCCAAGGCCGACATGGGAAAGGTGGCGCGCGTCGTCCTCAACCGGCTGCAGCGCGGCATGCCGCTCCAGATGGACTCCACCCTCAACTACGCCCTCAACCGCAGCACCCTCAACACCACGGTGAACGACACCCGCGTCGAGAACCCGTACAACTCCTACCAGCGCATGGGCCTGCCGCCCACCCCGATCGACAACCCGGGCACGGACGCGATGCGTGCCGCGCTCAACCCGCCGCCGGGCAACTGGCTGTACTTCGTCACGGTCAAGCCGGGGGACACGCGGTTCACCGCCGATTTCGCCGAACACCAGCGCAACGTCGCCGACTTCAACGCCGTACAGAAAGCCAAGGGCCAGCGCTCGCCGCAGGTCACGCAGCCGCCGCGGTGAGCGGCCGGTGCGTCACGCGGCGACCGGTTCCCCGGCCAGCAGCCGCCTGATGTCCCGCACGGCGTCGCGCCCCGCGCGGTTGGCGCCGATGGTGCTGGCGGACGGGCCGTAGCCGACGAGGTGGACGCGCGGATCGGCGACCGCGCGGGTCCCCTCGACCCTGATCCCGCCGCCCGGCTCGCGCAGCCGCAGCGGCGCCAGATGGTCCAGGGCCGCCCGGAAGCCGGTGGCCCAGAGGATGACATCGGCGTCGACGTGCCGCCCGTCGTTCCACGCCACACCGTCGGACGTCACGCGGTCGAACATCGGCTGCCGGTCCAGGACCCCGTCCTCCAGGCCCTGCCGGATCGCGTCGTTGAGCGGGAGCCCGGTGACCGAGACCACGCTCCGCGGCGGCAGCCCCTGCCGTACCCGCTCCTCCACCAGCGCCACCGCGGCCCGGCCCACGCCCTCGTCGAAGGGGCCCTCGCGGAAGACCGGCGGCCGCCGGGTGACCCAGGTGGTGGCGGCCGCGTACGGGGCGAGCTCCAGCAGGTGCTGGGTGGCGGAGGCGCCACCGCCGACGACCACGACGCGCTTGCCGGCGAACTCCTCGGGACCCGCGTACTGCGCGGTGTGCAACTGGCGCCCGCGGAAGGTCTCCTGGCCCGGGTAGCGCGGCCAGAACGGCCGGTCCCAGGTGCCGGTGGCGTTGATCAGCGCCCGCGTCGACCAGTCACCGTGGTCGGTCTCCACGAGCAGCCGCCCGCCCTCGCCCTCGCGCACCGCGCGGACGTCGACCGGCCGGTGCACCCGCAGGCCGAAGGTGCGCTCGTAGTCCGCGAAGTACTCCCCGATGACCTCCGCGGACGGCCGCGCCGGGTCGGCCCCGGTCAGCTCCATGCCCGGAAGCGCATGCATCCCGTGCACCTTGCCGTACGTCAGGGACGCCCACCGGAACTGCCAGGCGCCGCCGGGTGCGGGGGAGTGGTCGAGCACCACGAAGTCGCGGTCCGGCTCGAAGCCGGTACGCCGCAGGTGATAGGCGCCGGACAGACCCGCCTGACCGGCGCCGATGACGACTACCTCGACCTCATGCGTATTGTTCACGCTTCTACCAACAGCGGGGACGGCCGTGGATCTTCCCGGGCCGGCTGCCCGTCCGCCCGTCCGGCGCATGGGCCAGGATGGAGGCATGTCGGATGCCTTCACCACACGAGAGCTCGATGTCGCCACCGGTAGCCGGGAGCGGGTCGTCGACCTGACCGGCGACTGCGGGGCCTTCCTCCGCGAGGCCGCCGCAGGCCGCGACGGACTGCTGAACATCTTCGTCCCGCACGCGACGGCCGGAATCGCCGTCCTGGAGACCGGCGCCGGCAGCGACGACGACCTGCTGGCCGCGCTGCACACCCTGCTCCCCGCCGACGACCGCTGGCAGCACCGGCACGGTAGTCCCGGCCACGGCCGCGACCACGTCCTCCCGGCGATCGTCCCCCCGCACGCCACCCTCCCGGTGATCAACGGCCGCCTGGCACTGGGCACCTGGCAGTCGGTGTGCCTGGTCGACACGAACCGGGACAATCCGCAGCGAAAGGTTCGCGTCACGTTCCTCGCGGGCTCCTGACCTACCCGGCTCGCCCGATGGAGGTGATTCAGACGGCTTCGGCGCTGAGGGTCCGGGCGACGGACCGGCGGGCCGCGATGCGGGCGGGCAGGGCGGCGAGTGCGGCGGTGGCCACCACCGCCGCGAGCGCGGCACCGAACAGCCACCAAGCCGGCGGGTAGATCGTCCCCGCGCCGCTGAAGGGCAGGCAGAAGGCGATGCCCAGGGGGACTCCGGCGAGGGCGCCGGGCACGGTGGGCAGGAGCTGTGCGGCGGACAGCCCGGCCGTGACCTGCCCGGGAGTGGCGCCGAGAGTGCGTGCGACGGCCACGGTGTGCCGTGCCTCCAGCGCCGTCGTCCAGGTGGACGTGAGGGTGTTCACGGCGGCGAGCACGACCAGCGCGGCAGCCACGGCGGCCATCGTGTGCCGGCTCTGAGCGTCCTTCAGGTTGCCCAGGTGGGGCGAGTCGATCCCGTAGCCCGCCCGGCGCTGAACGAAGATCACGAGCAGTGCCGTGAGCGTGATGACGGTGGCCGCGATGCTGCATGCCTGCAGGAACGCGCGGCCGAGCCGGCGGGCTCGGCCAGCTCCTGCTTCGGCCAGTTCACCTCCGTCAGCCAGGCGGCGACCCGCTGCTGTCCGGCCGGTGTCAGCGCGTACACCTTCCGGTCCGGTGGCCCGTCCGCTTGTTCGCGGACGACCAGTCCCGCCCGTTCCAGCCGGGCCAGGGTCACGTAGATCTGGCCCGCGTTCATCGACTCACCCAGCGGACCGAGCGCACGCCGCAGCCACTCACGCAGGTGGTAGCCGTGCGATGGCTCCTTCGCGAGCATCGCCAGCACCACGTCTTGCATGCGCCCCCCTAACGGCTGGCCAATAGACAGCGGTTAGCCGTCGCGGGAGTCAACCGGGCTGTGATCGCAAGAGAGTTGGTGCGGCGGGCAACGTTGTCGGACGGTCAGGACGCCGCGTCGAGCAGATCGACGGCGCTCTGCTGGCGGGCGGCGTCCACCTGGTCGAGCGGCCCGTACCAGCGCAGCCCGTACTGGTCGAGGGCGTTGCGGTCGCTCGCGTGGGCGCGGTCGGCCTGGCGCTTGAGGTAGGCGGTGTAAGGGTGGTCCGGGAGCACCGAGTTGAGCTTGCCGAGACCGCGTACGTCGGCGCCCTTGAAGGACGGGCCGTCGCCTCCGCAGTCGCCGCTCTCGCACGGATCGCGCAGGATGCCGTCGGCGGTGTGGAGCAGAGAGGTCGTGGTGGCGGCGTCGGCGATCTGCCGCGCGTTGGTGAGCAGTGTGCTGTCGCCCGTGGCCCGGTACAGCTCGGCGAGCGCGCCGAGGAGGACACCCTGGTTGTACGACCACACGGCCTGCCCGTTGTTGCCGCAGGTGGACAGGTCGATGCCGTCGTTGACCAGGTGCGAGCCGTTGACCATGCCGGTGCCCTGGAACCAGGTCCAGCCGGCCCGGGCCCGGCCGAGGTATGTCGTGTCGCCCTGGACGCGGTTGTGGAGAGCCGCGTTGAGCTGGATGTAGAGGGAGTTGGCGATCGCGTTCTTGTACGTCCTCGCCGTGCTCCACCACACCCCGCCGCCGCAGGTGGAGTCCCAGTAGGCGGCCATGTGGTCGGCGTCCGCGCGGGCCGTGTCCAGGTAGCGGCTGTCGCCGGTCAGGTCGTAGGCGGCGACCCAGGCGAGGCCCCACCAGCCGGTGTCGTCGATGTAGTCGTTGCGGAACTGCCCGCCCTGCGCGTTGATGTTCAGGTCGTAGGTGCGGGCGATCGCGTACCGGTAACTGCCCATGCCCGTCACGCGGATGTTGTCGATGACCGCGGTCAGGGCGTTGGCGGAGTTCCACCAGCCGGTGGTGTCGAACAGGCCGGTTCCGTAGTCGTAGAAGGTCATCAGGCCGGTGGCCGCGGCGGTGCGCGGCTCGCCCGCGTTCCAGGTGGTGCGGGCCCAGGGGGTGCACGCGATCTCGGCGCGGTCCCCGGCCTTTCCGCAGGCGCGCAGGGCGCCGACGCCGAGGTTGTTCCAGTCGTCGACGTTGTACATGAGCGTGCGCCAGCCCCGCTGGCCGGTGGGCACGCTGGTGTCGCCGAGCTTGCTGCCCGAGCTCCAGGTGCGGCCGCCGTCGAAGGAGCGGTCGAGCCACACCTCGTCGCCGGGGTTGCCGTTGTCGATGGAGGCCCAGCCCATGGCGTCGGCGTCGTCGAAGTGCAGGACGATCGACCGTGCGTAGATGCTCGCCGTGACCGGGGTGCGGTCACCCGGGGAGAGCGCGGGGTCCCGGGTGTCGCAGTACTTGTTGCAGATGGCGGCCGCCGCGCTGGTGTCGGCGGCGGACGCCGGGGGCGTGAGGGGGACGAGGACGGTGAACAGTGCCGGAGCGAGTGCCGCCGCCAGCCGGCGAAGGGTGCGGCTGACCGGTCTGCGCACGGGGAACATGGCACCTCCCTGCTTCGAGGGACGGATGTGAGAGCGCTCTCGGACGGTAGGGAAGGGGAGGGGAGGCGTCAACGTCGCTCACGGGTACGGACGTTGCACTCAGGTCCGTACCAATGTGCACTCAGGTCTGCACTAAAGGGCACCCGCCAGCACCTCGGCGGCGGCCACCCCGGAGGCGGCCGTGGCGCCGTGCGTGAAGATCTGGGCGGCCGAGGGGACGACGGTGCCCGGCAGGCCCATCTCCACGACGATCGCGTCGGGCCGGGCGGCGACGAGCTCCGCGAGGGCCTGCGCCATCCACGTGTGCCGGGCGGCGTCGCGCACCACCACGACCAGGGGCCGACCCGAGGCGGGGGCGAGGGCCCGTGTCTCCAGCGTGCCGGCGCGGGACAGCAACTCCTCGCGGCCCACCCGGACGGAGGTGGTCCCGGGCAGCCGCTCGCCCAGCGGGGCGGCCACGCCCCAGGGGGTCTCCTTCCCGATGGCCAGGTTGGTGGTGGGCACCAGCTCCACCACGTGCGGCGCGTTGACCAGGGGCAGGGCGTGCCGTACGGCTCCGGTCAGCCGGATGGCGCGGCGGGCCGCCGTGAAGCCGATGCCGTCGGCGTCCCAGACGGCGGCGCCGGCCGGCCTCAGCCCCGCCGACCAGACCGCGAACTCCCGGACGCGAAGGCTCGCCTCGGCGAGCCGCTCCTCCGGCAGCCCGCCCGCCAGGACGGCCTCCACGAGGGCGTTCACGAGCAGGCCGGCGGTGGCCTCGTCGGCGTTCTCGCCGCCGACACAGACGGCGTCCGCACCGGCGGCGACGGCCCGAACCGTGGCCCCGCCGATCCCGTACCGGCCGGTCACGGCGCCCATCTCGATGGCGTCGGTGACGATGATGCCGTCGAACCCCAGCTCCTGACGCAGCAGTTCCTCCAGGATGCGGCGGCTCAGCGTGGCGGGCAGGTCGGGGTCGTAGGCGGGGACCAGCAGATGGCCGCTCATCACCGCACGGACGCCCGCGTCGAGGGCGGCCCGGAACGGCGGCAGGGCCTGCTCGGCGATCCGGTCGCGGTCGGCCTCGTAGACGGGCAGCCCGTGGTGGGAGTCGACGGCCACGTCGCCGTGGCCGGGGAAGTGCTTGGCGCAGGCGGCGACGCCGGCCGACTGGAGTCCCCGGATCCAGGCGCCGGTGTGCCGCGCCACCACCTTGGCGTCCACGCCGAAGGACCTGACCCCGATGATCGGGTTGTCGGGGTTGGAGTTCACGTCCGCGCTCGGCGCGTAGTCGAGGCTCACCCCGGCCGCGCGCAACTGGCGGCCCAGGTCGGCGGCGACGGCCTCGGTCAGCTCGGTGTCGTCGACCGTTCCGAGTGCGAAGTTGCCCGGCCGGGTGGAGCCGGTCGCCGACTCGATCCGGGTGACGTCGCCGGCCTCCTCGTCGATCGCGATGATCAACTCCGGGTTCTCCGCGCGTAGTTGCCCGGTCAGGCGCGCCACCTGTTCGGGCGTGACGATGTTGCGGGAGAAGAGCACGACCGATGCCAGCCCGTCCCCGATCTCGCGCAGCACCCAGTCGGGGGCCTCGGTGCCCACGAACCCCGGCTGCAGGACGGAGCGCGCCAGTCGTCGCAACTCCTGGCTGTGCTTGCTGGAGACCATAGCGTGCGCCCTCCTCTTGGTACAGACCAATGCGTCTCCGTCAGGCTAACCGGACGTGTCAAGGGGGCCCGGATCGTGCCCTGTTGGCGAAACGCGCCCTCAACTGGGGTGTTTGACAGGATGAGTTGGTCTAGTCCAAGTTGGAAGTACGCGAGTTCGAAGAGGGGCTGGTGTGGCCCGTGGTGCAGTGACCCTGCCGGCACGGTCCCCTTCCCTCACTCCGCGAAGTTGGCGACCCGGTCGGGCCGCCGGTACCTGATATCGAGGTGTGGAGCACCGCATGCCCACGACTGACCGTTATCTCCATCGAGCCCCCTCGGACATCCCCTACTTCAGCTCGGACGGCGAGACCTACCTCGCCCAGACCCCCCTGCGGGACCTGACCAAGACCCGCCCGCTGCGAGTCCTCTCCGAGGAGGACCTCGCCCACTGGCAGACGTACGGCTATGTGGTGGTGAAGCAGGCCATCCCCGCCGCCTCCGCCCGCCGACTGCTCGACTTCGCCTGGGAGTTCCAGGGGCTCGACCCCGAGCGCCCGGACACCTGGTACGAGGAGCGCGAGTACCGCTCCGACCTCGACCGGGACCTGCACGTCTACGGCTTCGTCGAGGCCTACCACCACCAGCTCATCTGGGACAGCCGCCAGACCCGCCGGGTCTACGACGCGTTCGTCGACGTCTGGGACTGCGAAGAGCTGTGGGTGACGCTCGACCGGCTCAACCTCAACCCGCCCAACATCAAGAACCGTGACCGGGCTCTGATCCCGGGCACGGCCGAGGGCTTCGACATCGAGCTGCACTGGGACGTCGACACCACGCTCGGCGTCCTGCCGCAGCGGGTCCAGGGGATCATCGCCCTGACCGACACCAGGCCGGAACTGGGCGGCTTCCAGTGCTGCCCCGAGCTGTTCAAGCGGTTCGACCAGTGGAAGGCGTTCCAGCCGGAGGACCGCGACCCGATCCGGCCCAGGATCGACCGCGCCGAGTTCCCCGTGGTGCGCCCGGAGCTCGAAGCCGGCGACCTGCTGATCTTCAACGGCCTGCTGGCGCACGGCGTGGCACCGAACACCTCCGAGCAGACGGTACGCGCGGTCCAGTACCTGTCGATGATGCCGGCGCTGGAGTCCCACGACACGATCAGGCGTTCCCGGGTCGAGTCCTGGCGCACCCTCGCCACACCCGACTGGAACGCGACGCTGCTGGGCGACGCCACGCGGCACGAGTCCCTGCGGTACGGCAGGGCCACGCTCGACGAACTCGGCGCCAGACTGCTGGGCCTCACGTCCTGGAGCGGGGCGGACCTCGACGGTACGCAGCGCTCGGCCGGAGAAGAGATATGCGCCGAATCTGCCTGACCCTGCCGACCAACAGGCCCTGCGCGGCGACGATCACGGCCCTGGCCGAGGAAGCGGCCTACGCCGTCCGGCACTTCGACGCCGAGGTGCACCTCCTGATCCTGGACTCCTGCGCCGCTCCGGCCTATGCCGAACACGCCGAGGCCGTGCGCCGGATACCCGACGATCCGCGGATCGTCGTCCACCATCTCGACGAGGCACGGCAGCGGGACTTCCTGCGGATCGTGATCGACCGGTCCGCGGCCACGAAGCCCGACCTCCTGCTGGACCTGATGCTTCCCGCCGGCGTCTCCTACGGCGCCTGCACCAACCGCGCCTTCCTCCTTGCAGCCGCGCTCGGCTGCGAGTCCGTGCACCGCAGGGACTCCGACAGCCGGTACCAGGTGGTGGACGGCGAGCCGGTCTTCCCCGTCCACCACGAACTGCTCTCGCTCGGCAGGCGCGCGGCCGACGCCGCCCGCCACGTCACCGAGACCGCACTCGCCGCCGACCGCATGGACCGGCAGGTGGCCATGGTCGGCAGCTCCTTCGTCGGCGAACTGTCCGTGGACATCGGCGAGATACTCCGGATCGACCCGGACGTGTATCACGACATGGTCGGTCTGTGGGCGCCCGCGCACTGGTCGTCCGAGCAGAAGAGGGAACTCGTCGAGGAGTCCTTCCGGGGCGCGGGCACGGACGCCTTCACCACGGACCACTCCACCCTGACCCTGGTCGACCCGATGCGCGTGGACATGTGCAACATCGCCTTCCACGGCGTGCACGAACACGTGCCCCTGCCGCCGGCGACCGACACGATCGGCAGCGACTACTTCCTGATCCATCTGGTCCACGACGCCGCGCTGCCGGGCGTCCTGCACAACCGGAACATCGTCAACTTCTACACCGGCGAACGCCGGACCGACTCCGGGTTCGTCGCGTACCAGCTGCGCTTCGTCAAGTTCCTGCTGTCGATGCTCTACTTCAACTCCGTCTACGACCACATGGCCCGGGCCGGTGAGTCGCTGCTCGACGCGCAGGGGCAGGTACGCGCGTCCGTCGTGGCCCGGCTGGCCAGGGAGAGCGCGGGACTCGACCGGGGCGAGAACGTCCACCGGCTGGACGTCCTCGACACCGCGTACCGGAGCCTCGGCGGCCGGTACGCCGAGTTCGCCGACCTCCTGGGCGGGCGCCGCGAACGCCTCCTGGACGAAGCGCGCGGCGACATCGAGGACTTCGCCCTGCTCACGGAGGCGTGGGAGCCGCTGGTCGGCGCGGCCCGCCGCACCTCCGTACCCCGGACGCCCGGGCAGCAGCGGTGACGGCGGCCACGGCCCGGGCCTCCGCACCCCTGCTCGCCGCACTGGCGGGCGCCACCGAGGACGGGATCTTCTTCGACCTGGCCGGGATCCGGCGCGGCTACCACACACTGCGGCGTGAACTGCCCGGCGTCGACGTCCGGTTCGCCCTGAAGTCCTGCCCGGTGGACGAGGTGCTCGGCTGCCTGGCGAGCGAGGGCGCGGGGGTGGACGGGGCGAGCCCCGGGGAACTGGAGCAGGCGCTGCGCGCGGGCGTGCCGGTCGGCAGGACGCACTACGGCAACACCGTCAAGTCCGACCGGGACATCGCCGACGCCCACCGGCTCGGCGTCCGGGACTTCGCGACCGACAGCGTCGAGGACCTGACGGCCATAGCGGCCCACGCTCCGGGAGCCCGCGTGTTCTGCCGGCTGGCGACGAGCGGCGACGGGGCGCTGTGGGGACTGAGCAACAAGTTCGGCTGCTCGCCCGCGGACGCGGTGCGGATCCTGGAGGCGGCCCGGGGGCTGGGGCTGACACCCTCCGGTCTGTCCGTGCACGTCGGCTCCCAGCAGATGACGGCCGACGCCTGGCACAACGCCGTCGAGTGCCTGGCGGACGTCCTGGCCGCCCTGGGGCGGCGCGGGATCGTCCTGGACCACGTCAACCTCGGCGGCGGGCTGCCGGCCCTGGGCTACCTCGACCGGCACGGCCTGCCCCTGGAACCGCCGCTGGACAAGATCTTCGCCGTCATCCGCGAGGGGATGCGCCACCTCAGGAAGGTCCACGGCGAGCACCTCGCGTTCGTCATGGAGCCGGGGCGTCACCTCGTCGCCGACCACGGGGCCATCCGCGCCCACGTGGCCCGCCTGTCCGAGCGGCGCCGGCCGGACGGCGAGCGGCAGCACTGGCTCTACCTGAGCTGCGGCAAGTTCAACGGCCTCTACGAGATGGACGCGCTCCAGTACCCGCTCGTCTTCCCCACCCACCCCGACGCCGGGTCCGAGTACGTCCCGGCCGTCCTGGCGGGGCCCACCTGCGACAGCGACGACGCCTACCCGCAGGGGCACGCCCCCGTCCGCGTCCCCCGGGACCTGGCCTCCGGCGACCCCGTCTGGGTGCTCTCCAGCGGTGCCTACGCGATCAGTTACACGACCCAGGGCTTCAACGGCTTCGCCCCCCTCCCGTACACCTGCGTCGACGGAGGACACCCGTGAGCGGCGACGGCGTACGCATACGCCACATCGCCGACGCCGACTGGGACGCCATCACCGCGATGGAATCCCGGGCCTATACGGAACTCGGCCTCACGGAGGGGCGCGCGGCCCTTCGGTCCAGGGCGGACGCCTCACCGGAGACCTGTTTCGTCCTCGACGTCGGCTCCGAGCCGTCCGGGTACGTGCCGTCCGGGTACGTGCTGGCACTGCCGTATCCGCCGTTCAGATACCCGGACCTCGAACGGGCGGAGGAGGCTGCGGCCGTCCCCCCGGGCCCGCCACGCAACCTGCATCTGCACGACATCGTCGTGGCGGAGCGGCAGCGCGGCAGGGGACTGGGACAGCGTCTCCTCACCCACCTCACCCGGACCGCAGGCGCCCGCGGATTCGAACGGATCTCGCTGATCGCCGTCGGCCGCAGCGAACCGTTCTGGTCGACGCGCGGGTTCACCGCGTACCCGGGGATCTCCCCGGACGGATACGGCGCGAACGCCGTCTACATGTCCCGCCCGAACACCCCGGGCGCGCATGTCCAAGACCTCCACGTCCAAGGCGACGGCCGTGCCCACGAAGCGAGTTGATGCGCGTGTTCCCTGTCCGTGATCCCTTCCAGCGCAGCCGGGTGGCGATCGCCGCACTGTTCTGCTCCCTCGGCTTCCAGTACGCCACCTGGGCCTCCAGGATCCCTGCCGTCAAGGCGGACCTCGGGCTGACCGCGGCCGAGGTGGGGGTGCTGCTGATGGCGGCCGGTATCGGCGCCGTGGCGTCGTTCCCCCTGGTGCCGGTGCTCATGAAACGGCTGGGCTCCGCACGGCTGGCACTGCTGTCGGCCCTCTGCCTGACCCTTCTCCTCCTGGCGCTCGCGCTCGCCCCGGACTATCCGGTCGCCCTGCTGGTCATGGTGGCCGACGGCGTGTTCGTCGGGTGCCTGAACGTCGCCATGAACGCACAGGGAACGGCCCTGGAGACCCGGTACTCCCGCAATACCATGGCCCGGCTGCACGCGACGTTCAGCGCCGGCTCGCTGCTCGCCGCGCTGCTCGCCTCCGGCATGAACGCGGCCACCTCCTCGGTCACGGCGCACTTCGGCGTGGCCGCCGTCGTCCTCGTCGGGCTGGCGGCTCTGGCGCGCCCCGGTCTGCTCGAGGACGAGGCTCCCGCGGCGGAGAAGGAGAGCAGGAGCCGCACCGGGTGGAGCCTGCCGTCCCGTGTCACGCTCTGGATGTGCTGCGCCATGGCGTTCGGCACGGTGACCGAGGGCGCCATGAACGACTGGTCCGCCCTCTACCTGCGCGAAGTCGCCAAGGCGACCGCCGAGTTGGCGCCGATGGGCATCGCCGTGTTCTCCGGCATGATGGTCCTGGCCCGCCTCTTCGCGGACGGCTGGCGCAGCCGCTGGGGCGACGGCCGCGTCGTGCTGTTCGGCAGCGCCCTGGCCGCCGCCGGGCTGGCCTTCGCCCTGCTGAGCGGGGGAGTGGTGGCGGCACTCGTCGGGTTCGCCTGTGTCGGACTGGGCTGTGCGGCGGTGACCCCGTGCGTCTACGTCGCCGCGGCCAAACAAGGTTCGGAGGCGCTGGCCCTTGTCGCGGCCATGGGCACGACGGGCCTGCTGGCCGGGCCGCCGCTCATCGGGTTCGTGGCGAGTTCGAGCAGCCTGGTGTGGGGCCTCGGAGTCGTCGCCGCGGCGGCCGTCGTGGTCTCCCTGTGCAGTACGCGGATCCAGTGGACACCGGTGAGCAAGGCCGGTTCACCGATGGGACACGCCGTTCACAGTGCGGATCCCCAGGGATGAGCACCCCGTCCGATCATTCATCGGCAGCTCTTGACCGGTGGTCCTCGCCGCACGGGCAGACCAGGACGCGGCCGCCGGAGTTCGAAGACCGCAGCAGGTGCCGGCTCTGCCGGGCGACCACGATCGCCTGGCGGACCGCCTGGAGGGGATTGCGCACCAGTTCCTCCCTGAGATACAGCCAGGCAGCGCGGGCCATGAGGAGCGCGAGACCCGCCAGGCGCCGTTGGCGCAACCGGAGGTGGAGTTTCTGGGCGAGCAGCACGAGTTCGACCCTGGGCCCCTTCTCCCGGCGGCTCTTGTCGATCCCCTCGGCCAACGCCTTTTCGGCCCTGCCCAGTTGACCGGTACGGACGTAAAAGCGTGACCAGGTGCCGAAGAGCAGTGCCATGCCGTGGCTCTGCTGGCCGACCTGGTCGAAGGTCTGCTGGCTGCGCCGGAGGTGGAACTCGGCCTCCTCGGTGCTGCCGTGGTCGATCAGGACCTCCGCCATCCGCTGGTGGTAGAAGCCGTGTCCGGAGAGGTAGTCGTCCGACGTCGCCTCGGCCTCGACGTAGAGCCGCAGGGCACGGTCGAACTCGCCCCGCTCCGCCGCCGCGCGTCCCAGGAAGTGGAGGGACGAGGCGACAGGCTGGCTGGTACCGAGGCGGTCGAGCAGCGGACGCCCGAGACGGACCGACTCCTCGAAATGGTGGGCGGCTTGTACGGGGTCCGAGTAGTAGTAGGTGAGCCCGAGACTGTGCTGGTACTCCGGGCGCCACTCCGCCGCGGTTTCGTCCTCCAGCAGTTCGGCGCACTCCGCCAGCGCCTGCTGGGCTCCGCGGTAGTCACTGACATCGGTGCGGGCGCGTGACTGGGTGAGCAGTGCTCGTATGCGCTCGTCAGCGGTGCGACTGGCGGCCACCGCCCGCGTGATGAGGTCGCGTCGGGTCCGGTCGCCGTTGGCCAGGAGAGCCTCGAAGCGGGCAGCCGAGAGGAGGTGGCCCGAAACAGGTGCACCTCGCCGGTCGAGTATCTCGATGAGGGCCAGCGTGGACTGCCGAAATTCCTCGTACTCGCGGAAGCGGCTTCCCGCTCCCACGGTCAGCGAGGTCTCGAAGGCCAGAGTCAGCAAGTCGCCGATCATTTCTGCGGTGAGGGACGATTCGACCACAGCGGCACCGTTGACGAGTCGTGCAAGTCTCGGGAATCTGCCGGTGTCCGCGTACAGATCAGGCCGGCTCAAGGCACGCGCGATCCGGGGTGGATACTCGCGTCTTGCCTCGTCCAGCAGCTCTTGCTGCCAAGGCGTCAGCACGCCGGTGGCCGACTGCATGCGGTCAGCTCTGCCTCAACTGGGCTACCGGGCAAGTGTGTTCGTAGAGCAGGCTGTGGATCGAATAGCGGCGCTCACGTCCAGAGGCACGCACCAGTCCCAGACGGCAGGCGGCGGTCAGCAGGGCGTTGAACCGGCCGGTGTCCGCTGGATCGACGCTCTCCTCCAGCAGCTCCTCATAGGTCATGGCTCCGCCGCGGCCGTTGGCGCAGAAGGAGAAGATCAGCCGCCGTGCGTCCTGCCGTGCCGAGCGCTCCGCCAGCTCTTCCAGGGACTTTTCGAAGAGCCACAGCCGTACCTTCTTGCCGAGGTCGCCGGTGATCCGGCCCAGCTCGTCGATGATCTGCGGCAGGGGAAGTCCGCTGACGGCATAGCGACGGGCGATCAGTTTGATCAGGAAGGGATTCCCCTCCGTGATGTCGAAGATCGAACGCAGCTCTTCGTTGCGTGCGCCGGCGAGTTCGGAGTTGCCGTCGCGGGCCGCCAGCCGTACCAAGTTGTACGATTCCTGCTCGCCCAGTGGTGTGATGCGGATATTGCGCACGTCCAGTTCGTCTTCTGAGGCCTGCCACCGGGTGGTCGCCACGATGCGGTGCGGTCGGCGCAGCCCGAGGGCGCGTAGCTGCTCGATCACTTCGTCGGCGGCATGCACGACTTCCAGGTTGTCGACGACCACCAGGAGGCGGGCTTCGGGGAGCTGGGTCTCGATGTGAGTGCGGAGTTCGTCTTCCCAGAGTGCCTGGGCGGCCGGGAGCGCGCAGTCCAGTTGCCGGGCGATGATGCGCAGCAGGTCGTGCCAGTAGATCGAGTTGACCGAAATCTCGCTGACGTTGGCCGCGGAGAAACGGGTGTTCCTGGCGGAGGCCCAGACGAGGTGGGTGAATCCGCTGTGTGCGGCGACTCGCTGCACGGCCGCATACGTGATCGCGGTCTTGCCGAGTCCCCCCTCGCCCCAGACGGCCACCGCCGACCTGGCAGTGGCGCCGGTGTCCTCGATGGCGGTGGCGACATCGTCGATCACCTTGTCGACGTGGATGAGCTGGTCGGGTTCGATGAGCGCGTAACGCTCCCACGAGGTCAGGGACCGGTGCTTCACCTGGTTCACCGTGCCGACGGGCGGACCGGCGGTCATGTCCGGGGGAGCGTCCGCTCGGCCGGGAGCCGCAGACCCGGGACGTTCGTGAAGCGCCAGCAGCTTGGCCTTCAGATGCCGGTAGGAACTGTCCGCGGTGGTCTTCGGGCGGATGATCGTCTTGTGATCACCCGGGAGAACTCCCCAGTCGGGAAAGACGCTGTGGGCCGACGCCTCGGTGACGATTCCGTCCACCTCGCCTGCGTAGCTGGCGATAGGGATGGGCCAACTGCCGGCGCCCGCCTCGGTGGCGTGGACAACGCGGTTGATGACCGTCTGATGGGCACGGGACACGGCGGCGTTGAGTGGACGCAGTTCGGGTTCTTGGGGGTTCCAGCTCAACAGTCCGCTGCGCCGAAGGCTGAGCGCCAGCTGGGAGCCTGTGTTGGGACAGGAGAACATCACGATCTGACTGATCCTGCGCAGGCGGTGTCCCTGTGCGTCGCTGAGGGTGCGGTGCAGATAGCGCTGGACGATCAGGCCCCCCTGGCTGTGGGTGACAAGGACCAGGCGGGGGAACTCGGAAGCTTCGACGTCGATGAAGCCGGCCAGCATGCCGCTGATGGAGTCGTAGGTCGGCACTTTCCGCAGCGGGCGAATCTGGGCGCGGGGCGTGGAGTAACGAAACAGCAGCGGTGTGACGAAGTCCAGCTCAGGATCGTTGTCGATCAGATCGACGAAATCTTTCCATGCTTTGGGGCTCGACATGAACCCGTGCACGAAGATCAGGCCGATCATGTCGTCGCTTGTCGCCATGCAGATCTCCGTCTCCACCGCGGGTCGTCTGTTCGCATGAGAGCCCGACTCAGATTACGGCGGAATGCACGGGATTCTGACGGTGATGGTCAATCAACTCGCGTCGCGGGAGAAGAGCGTGCCCGCGGGCACCCGCCTCGTGGGCGGGCACCGGTCACGACGGTTTGCGCCACACCGAGATGTGCTTCGTGGCGTCCTGGGTGAACGGCGAGCCGTCCCAGTCGGCCACCCGGCGCTCCAGCGCGAGGCCCGCGATCCGGGCCATCAGGTCCAGCTCCGCGGGCCACGCGTACCGGTGCCGGGACGCGTCCCGGCGGTAGCGGCCGTCCTCGCCGTCGCGGGTGAGGTGGTGCGAGACGAGGATCTGCTCGACCAGGTCGAAGGTGTCGAAGCCGAGGTGGCCCGCGGAGACGTCGAACGGCACCGCGACCTGGCCGGGCGGCAGCAGCCGCAGCGGCGGCACCCCCAGTTCGATCACGAACCGGCCGCCGGGCCGCAGATGCCGGGCCGCGTTGCGGAAGCACTCGACCTGCTCGTCCTGGGTGAGCAGGTTCGAGATCGTGTTGTAGACGAGGTAGACCAGGGCGAACTCACCGGACACCGTGGCGGTGGCCATGTCCCCGACCACGACCGGCAGGGTCTCCTCGTCGGTCTTCCGCCGCAGGACCGCCACCATGTGCTCGGAGAACTCGATGCCCGCCACCGGCACCCCGCGTTCCCGGAGCGGGACACCGACCCGTCCCGTGCCGATGGCGAACTCCAACGCCCGCCCGTCTCCGGCGAGTTCGGCGAGGAAATCGACGGTCGGACCGAGTACCGCGGCCGAGGACATCTCGTTCTCCTCGCCGTCGTAGCGGTCGGCTTCCGCCTGGCTCCACAGCTCACTGGTCGTCACGGGCGGCCACTGTGCCGGGCGGACGGCGGCGCTGTCCACCGGATTTGCCGGTCGCCGGCCGTCGGCCGGCCCGGGCCGGATCGGGCGTCGGAACCAGCCCCAGCCGCTGGGCGTGCAGCACCGTGCCGAGGCGGTCGCGGGTGCCGAACTTGCGGTAGATGTTCTCGACGTGCTTGTGCACCGTGCGCGCCGAGATGCCCAGCCGACGGCCGATCGCGTCGGCGGTCAGGGCGTCGGTGAGCAGGAGGAGAACGGTGAGCTCCCGGGGCGTCAGCGCACAGTCCGCCGCGCTCTCTTCCGCCTCGCCGGGCGTCGCGGACAACCGGCGCCACTGTTCCAGGAGCCGGCGCTGCTGCTCGACGGCGGCCAGCAGGGGCTGTGCGCGCTCGGCGATCCGCACGTGGTCGTCGGTGAAGTCCGTACCGGAGCGGTAGACCAGGCAGCCCGTGATCGGTGCGACCGTGCCGGGCAGCGGGAGCGCCAGCACCTCCTTCAGGTCCAGGCTGTCACCGAGCACCCGCGCGGTCTCGCTCACCGGCCAGGCCCGGCCCGCCAGCCGACGGGCCGTCACCGGTGTACGGCCGAGGCCGGCCGCGTAGTGGTGGGCGAACGGGTAGCCGGACCGCAGCACCCCCAGCGCCTCGTCGCCGAGCCGGTCCAAGGCGTCGGCGGCAGCGGGTGACAGGCCGAGCGTGCCCTTGCCCTCGCTCCAGTCGTCGAGTTTGTAGATCAGCGTCTCCCCGCCGCACAGGCCGGTCACGGCGTCGGCCAGCAGTGGCCAGAGCCGTTCGGGCTCGCGTTCGTTGAGCGCGGCGACGGCCAGTTCGGTGAGGCGTTCGTAGGCCCTGTCCAGCCCGTGTACCACGTGTTCCTCTCCGCTCGTGCCCTACGCAGTTATACGCATACCCAGGCGACGGCCGGGTGTCGCATGCTTCAACCGGGCGCCGACACCGGATGGGACGAGTCCGGTCACGCGGGCCGCCGGCACGGGGGAGCGGCGGCCCGCATCCGGGTCGTCGCCGTGCCCGGTCATCCGCCCCAGGCGGCCGCGCAGAGCACCCGGTCGACCTCCTCCGTGTAGCGCCCCGCGGCCAGCCAGGCCCGGGCGAAGCGGCCGGTGTCCGCCGGAAGGAGACGGCCGAAGGCGTCGCGCGAGCGTTCGGCGGCCGCGGCGAGCAACTCGTCGAGGATATCGCCGGCCGTGCCCAGACCGTGCCGGTGCAGACGCCGGGCGTCGGCCGCGGAGTCTCCCGGGAAGGCCAGCACGCGCCGCCCGCCCGCAGCCGCCTGCTCGATCCGGCGGCGCAGCAGGTGCAGGGGCGCCTCGTCGGGCGCGAGCACCGCGTCGATCGGCGCAGACGGTGAGGGAGCCGGGGCGGGCGCCGAGGGGGGAGACGAAGGGGGATGCGGCGACGCCGGAGCCGGCAGGTCCGCGTGCTGGAGCCGGTCCAGCCCCAGGTCGATACGGCTCCCCGCGCTCTTGGGGTGCTCCGTCGCGAGGAGCTGGGCGCGGGCGTGCGGGGCCGCGGTGAGGCGTGCGATCACCCGCAGCCTGCTGCCCCGCGCGGCGGCCAGCAGGCGCAGGTTGTCGCGGTGCGGGAGCGCCGGATGGTCGTGCGCCGCCGTCAGCCGCAACGGCACACCGCCGCAGTCGGCCAGCAGACAGTCGCCCGCCGCCTCGCGCACCGCGCCGACCAGCGTCACCTCCAGGAAAAGCAGATCGTGCCCGCCGCCCAGGGCACGCCCGACCTGCTCGGCCACGGGCACCGCCCACAACCGGTCCAGCGGTTCGGCCCGCCAGTCCGCCCCGGACGCGCGCACCGCCCGTACCCCCGCGCCCGCCCCCAGCCGGCCGGTCGGCGACACCGTCGCCCCCGACACCGCGAGCCCCGCCCGAGCCAACTCGCGGTGCGTGAGCGCCGTGTCCCCGATGCGTACGGCCCGGTCGGCGGCGCCCACCGCCCGGCCCGCGCCGCCCGGCGCCACGTCCGAGACCGTGTACAGCCGCCCCTCGGCGTCGCCGGTCCAGGTCACGGCCCCCGCGTAGCCGCTCGCGGTGAGCACCGGCTCCGAGAACAGGCCGTACAGCCGCAGCGAACCGTCCGGCGTGTACGGCTGCCGTACCGTGCCGCGCAGTCCGGCCAGTTCGGCGCCCATGGCGTACGGGACACGGTGGGCCACGGACAGGGCCTCCGACACGGCGCTGACGAGTTCGGCGAGCCGGAACGCGGGATCGGCCGCGCGGGCCGCGCGCAACGCGGTGACCACGGAGACCGCCGCCGCGGCCGCCCGGGGCAGACCCGCGAGGCGCGCGGTGTGCGCGGCACGCAGCAACTCCGCCTGGAGCACGGCACCGGAACCGTCCGTACCGGCGTCGAGCACGGCGGCCACGGCGTCGAAAACGGCGTGCGCGGCGCTGCGCTGCGGAGGCGTCGCCGACTGATCGGGAACGGATGCCTCACCGGAGCCCGAGAGGGACGTCGGCTGCTCGGCGGTCTCCGCGCCCCCGGTACTCACCGCGCCTTCTGCGCTCTGCGCGGTCCCCGTGCTCGCAGCGCCGGCCGACCCGCTCTCCGTCCTCCCGGCGGCCTCCGCCATGTCGGCCACCGGCGCCGCCGAGGCCGCCGCCGCGCGGTGCAGGCAGTCCGGGGCCAGCAGGCAGCCGCAGCGGATGGCCGCCGCGTCGGCCACGACACCCCCGGGGGCGTGCAGTTCGAGCTCGGAGCCCTCGTCGTCGACGGTGACGCGGACGGTGTCGCCGTCGCGCACGACCGGCCGGTCCGCCAGCTTGGCGATGCCCGCGTCCAGCCGCCTGCGCAACCGGGGCGAGAGGGCCGCGACCAGCTCGGCGGTCACGGCCGGGGCGACGGCGGGCAGTTCCCGTTCCGTGCTCATGCGATCTTCTCCCCTACCCAGCGGGCGAGTTCGAGCGGGCTGAGGGCGGCGACCGGCATCCCGGCGGCGACCAGCTGACCCGCGATCCCGGTGGAGTAGCGGGGGCGCCCCGAGTCGTCGAGGCTCGCACAGCCCAGGACCTGGCAGCCCGCCCCGACCAGCGCCCGGACCTCGGCGAGCAGTCCGCCGACCGGATATCCCTCCTCGAAGTCGCTCACCACGACCACGAGCGTGCGGGAGGGCACGGTCACCAGCTCGCGCGCGTGCCGCAGCCCGGCCGCGATATGGGTGCCGCCGCCGACGCTCACCTCGAGCAGCAGCGACAGCGGGTCGTCGACGTGCCCGGTGAGGTCGATGACCTCGGTGGAGAACGCGAGGAAATGCGTGGACAGGGTCGGCACCCCGGCCAGCACCGAGGCGGTCAGCGCCGCCCAGATCGTCGACGCCTCCATGGACCCGGACACGTCCGTGACCAGGATCAGCCGCCAGTCGGCGGCGCGCCGGGCCCGGGTCCGGAAGACCGGGCGCTCCGGGACCACCCGGACCGTGCCGTCCGCCGCCCGGCGGGCGGTGGCCAGGTTGGCCCGCAGTGTGCGCGGCAGGTCCAGGCCGCCGCCGGGGCGCCGGCTCGGCCGGGGCAGGGCGGTACCGTGCAGCGCGGGGCGCAGCCGGGTCGCCAGCTCCCGGGTCAGCGCGTCCACCAGGCGCCGGACCAGCGGGCGGAGCGCGGCCAGCCGGGCCTCGGGCAGTCCGCCCGCGTGCCGCAGGACCGACCGCAGCAGGTCCACGGAGGGCCGCACACTGTCCGGATCCAGCTCCGCCAGCACGTCCTGCCGTCCCGTCGCGGCAGCCGCCGCCAGGACCTCCTCCCGGATGCCCGGCCCGAACAGCGCCGCCAGTTCCTCCGACCACTCCCGCACCCCGGGATACGACGCCTCGCGTCCGCCGCCCGTGCCGCCGAGGTCACCCCGGCTGCCCTCGCCGCGCCCGCGGCCGTACAGCTCGTCCAGTGCGGTCGCCAGGGCCCGTGCCGACTTCGGGAGTTGATCGGCGCGTCGGCCGAGCAGCAGACGCCAGCGGTCGGCGGGGGCCAGCCGACGGTCCGGCAGGGCCGCGGGGGCGTGGGCCGGTTCGGCCTCCTGGTGCGTCCGCGGCGGTGGCAGCAGGCCGAGCGTGCGCAGGGTTTCGCGGGCGGTGAGGTCCGCGCGGGTCCAGGTGGCCAGCGCGGCCGGGTCGACCGCGCCGGTGTCGGCAATCCGGTCGACGCCGAGCCGCTCCTCGACCCCGGTCAGCAGACGCTCGCGGTCGGCCGGACTCAGCGTGTCGAAACCACCGCGCAGGGCCGGCAACCGATCCAGGAAGTCCTGGTCGGACAGGTCCGACACCCGCACGGCCAAGGGCTCCAATGCCGGTGCGGCCGCCTCCAGCAGCCGCCCGGCGGCCGTCAGCAGGCCCGTCAGCCGGGCGGTGAGCGCCGACCGCGACTCGGCGTCGACCGCCCCGTCCACCCAGGAGGCGACCAGACCGCCGAACGCCGCCGGATCCTCCTGGCCGAGCAGGACGCGAACGGCTCCGGCGGCGCCCCGCATCAACGGAGAGCCGTCGGCGGCCAGCCGGGCCAGGGCGTCGGCGAGCCGGATGCCGCCCGACAGGTCGGCGCGGTGCGCGAGTTCGAGCAGGGCGTGGGCGTCGGCCGGATCCTCGGAACCGGTCAGGCCGTCGACCTGGCGCACCGCGGCCGCCGTCAGCAGCCCGGCCACGTCGACGGCCCTGGCCGTACGGTCCTCGTCCGCGTCGAGACCGGCGAGGTGCCCGGTCCGCAGCCGGTCCAACAGGGCCAGCCCGGTGAGGAGTTCGGGCAGGGTACCGGCGTCCGGGAGCACCTCGGCGGTGTCGCCGAGCCGTTCCTCGACGAGGCCCGGCAGGCCGCAGAGTGCCGCCTGCTCCAGGCCGTCGAGCACCTGCGCCGCCGTCGGGCCACCGGCGTCCCGCTCCCTGCGGCTCCGCTCGCGCAGCAGGCCCTCGGCCGCCTGGGCAGGGGTGACCCCACGGACACCGGCCGCGGTCAGCATCGCGGCGGTCGCCGGGGTCCAGCGCACCTCCCAGCGCGAGGTGAGAGCGTCGGCCCCGCCGGTCCCGGTCACCGACCTGGGCTCGGCGTACGGCACGGAGCACAACGCCAGGCGGTGCAGCAGCAGTTCGCGGCGCCGGTCGAGATCGGAGCGGAGGGGATCGAGCCGCAGGTCCCGGGCGGCGCCGGGGCCGCCGTCCGCGGGGCCGGGCAGGCCGAGTTCGGCGAGCTCGGCCTCGACGGCGGGGGCGAGACCGCTGCGGGGCGCCTTCGGCGCGGGACGGCCGACGCGGGTGCCGACCAGTACGTTCTCCATCGCCCTGGCGACGGCTCGGCCGCGACCGTACGGCTCGCCCTGTGCCAGCACGGTCTGCGTCGCCTCGACCAACTCGCCGCGGCCCGCGGCGGGGAGGTTGCGGAGGCGGGCGAGGTCTCCGGCGAGGCGGGCGATCTCGCGGGCGTCGGCGGGGCCGGAGGGGTGACCGAGGGTGCGGAGTTCGGCGCAGATGCGGACGGCCGCACGAGTCAGCATGTCCGTCAAAGTGCAGGGTTCACCGGCCGCTTCGAGGACCATGTGCTGCCACTCGGGGTCGCGGATGCCGGCGGGGTAGCCGGAACGCTCGTCCAGGAGGGCGTAGGTGTACGGGATGAGGGAGGTTGTCCATGCGGGTGCGGGTGCGGGTGCGGGTGCGGGTGCGGGTGGGTGGGGGCTGGTCGCGCCCACGCGGCGGTAGCCGCACATCGAATGCAGCCCCGCGCCCCTGACGGGGCGCAGCAGTGCCGGGATGTGGAAGGCGCCGACCACTGCGGCTGCTCGCTCACCGTTCTTCGTGGCCGCGGCCAGCTGAGAACACATCCACTCCTCCCGCCGCAGATCCACCTCCGACACGGCCGACTCCTCCCGCAGCGCCCACCCCGTCAGCAGTGCGGCCCGCCGCAGTGCCTCCGGTGTCGAACCGGGCGCGGCGGCCTCGACGAGGCGGTCCCAGAGGTCGTCGCCAGGCCGGCCGGTGAGCCGGGAACGCAGGGCGCCGGACAGCCGACCCGGCCCCTGCGGAACACGCTCCCCTTCCCGCCAACCCCGATCCGCCAGCGGCAGATCGCAGGCGACCACCGGCACCCCGCTCCGCCCGGCCCACCGCACCGCCGCCAGTTCCGGGGAGAAGTCGGCGAACGGATAGAACGCCGGGCCGCCGCTGCCGTCCGCCGGGGCCGCCGCGAGGGCCACGGGGGCCCGGGTCTCCTCGTGGGCCAGCCACGGCAGCCAGTCCTGCAGCTCCGCGGGCAGTTCGACGAGCAGCACGTCCGGGTTCGCCGCGTCCAGCAGGGCCGGGACGGCGGCGGCCAGCGAGGGTGCGTGGTGCCGTACGCCGATCAGGTAAGGCCCCGCCGGGTCGGTGAGAGCGGCCAGGGCCGCCTCGGGGGAGTCGGGCACCGGGTCACGCCTCCAGGACCGTACGGCGGTCCCACAGCGTGCGCCAGGTCGCCGAGCCCTGTTCCGCGCGCCGCCGTACCGGGCCGTCCCAGTAGCCGCGCAGCCGGGCCGCGTCGGCGGGATCGTCCTTGCGCACGACACCGAGCAGATGGCCCGGGAGCAGGCCGAGGACGTCACGGTCCCCGGGGAAGTAGGCGGCCGCGAGGGCCAGCGCGCCCGCCACCGACACCGCTTCCGCCGTGCTCATCACCGTGGACGGGCGCTCCACCTCCCAGCCCTCCGCCGACCGTCCCTCGCGCAGGTCACGGAACGCGGTGACCAGGGCTTCGAGGACCGCGTCGTCGACCTGGAAGGGCGCCCCGGCCCGCTCCACCGACGCCCGGGCCTGGCCGCGTACCAGCGCGGTCTCGGCGTCGAGGTCCGCAATCGGGCCCACGGTCTCGAAGTTGAAGCGCCGCTTGAGCGCGGCGGACATCTCGGAGACACCCCGGTCCCGCAGGTTGGCCGTGGCGATGAGGGTGAACCCGGGCGCCGCATGAGCCAACGCGTCCTCCGTGCCCGCTAGTTCGGGCACCGCGATGCGCCGCTCGGACAGCAGCGAGACCAGGGAGTCCTGCACCTCGGGGAGGCAGCGGGTGACCTCCTCCACGCGTGCGACGGCACCCCGGGACATCGCGGTGAGGACCGGCGAGGGCACGAGCGCCTGGCGGGTCGGGCCCTGGGCGAGCAACAGGGCGTAGTTCCAGCCGTACTTGAGCTGGTCCTCCGTCGTCCCCGCGGTGCCCTGCACGACCAGGCCGCTGGTGCCGCACACCGCGGCCGACAGCAGTTCGGACAGCATCGACTTGGCGGTGCCGGGCTCGCCGACCAGCAGCAGCCCCCGCTCACCGGCGAGGGTCACCACACAGCGCTCGACGAGGGCCCGGTCGCCGACGAACTTGTCCGCCACGACCAGCCGGCGCGGCACGCCGTCCGGTGCCTCGGCGTCGTCGGGCAGCCGCAGCGCCCGGCCGCCGCTGCCCATGACGAAGGTGACGACGGCCCGGGGCGTGAGCCGCCAGGCGGGCGGGCGCGGACCGGCGTCGTACGCGGCGAGGAAGGCCAGTTCGGTGGCGTACCGGTCCTCGGGCGGGACGATCTGGCGCGGGGGCGCGGTGCTGAGGGTCATCGGCGGTCGTCCTTCGGGGCGGTTCGGGCGGTGGTGCGGATCGTGGTCATCTGCGGCGGCCTCCGCGGGTGGCCCGCGTGGTCAGCTGCTCGTACGCGGGTGCGTCTCCGGCGCGTACGCGCTCCCAGGCCCGGGCGAACAGCTCCGGCACCGGGACCAGCGGGAGGGTCCGGTGGCCGTCGGAGACCGGGTAGAGGGTCTCCTTCCAGGTCTCCGACGGCAGGGCCGGAGCCCTGAGCTCGCGCCAGCCGCCGGGCAGGAAGAGAGTGCGGCCGGCGCGCGGGCGCTTCGCCTCGACGACCAGATCGGTCACCGCCAGTTCGGCGCGCGCCTTCTTGATCCGGGCGGGCTTCCAGCCGGTCCAGCGCGCGCAGTTGCGGTCGGTCGGGTCGGGCAGCGCGAGCAGCTGCAGGTAGAGCACCGCCGCGTCCTCGCCGAGACCCTGCGCCGCGGCGACCTCCGCGACCAGCGCGGGCACGGAGACCGTGGGGTCCTGGGCGTAGCCGACGGGTCCCTCGGCCGCCACGGCACGGGCGAGGTCCTCGCCGAGGAGCGTCCGCACGGACCGGAGCCGGGACGCGCGCCCCTCGCCGAGCAGGCCCTCCAGGAGTCCGAAGACGGGGTCGTCGGCTCCGGTCAGCGCTCCCGGCCGGAGCAGCACATGCTCCGTGTCCGAGTACCAGGGGCGCAGCACCAGCGTGTCACCGGCCCTCGTCAGGCCGTGCGCGTCGGCGCCGCCGGCCTCGGGCAGGCCGAAGACCTTGCGCAGCTGCACGCAGGTCGGGCCGCCCTTCTCCGTCCACTCCAGGTCCAGGTCCAGCAGCAGCTCGGGGTCGGCCAGCCGCCGGCGCAGCGCGCCGAGCCCGTCCGTCAGCCCGGCCCGCAGCGGATGCCCGTACGGCAGTACGTACGCCAGCGCGGCCAGGCTCTCCATGGCTCCGGCCAGCGTGTACGAACCGGGCACCGCCGACGGGTCGGCGGGCGCGAAGTCGCCGTCCTTGTCGAGCCGGAACACCGTGGTGCGGGCGAGCCAGGGGGTGCGCGCGGGGTTGAGCACGGCCTCGGCGTGACCGGCGCCCACACCGGTGAGATCGGTGCTGAGGTCCTCCGGCAGGCGCACCAGGGTGCCGAGGCGCTCGGCCCACAGCCGGGCCGCGGCCGCCGTGTCCGGGCCGGCCGTCCACAGCTCGGCCGGGTCGTCCGGCAGCAGCGCGCCGAGGAGCGCCCGCTGCTCGTCCTGGCCCAGTGAGTTCAGCAGCTGTGCGCCGAAGGTCCGCTGCCCGGGCCTGAGTCCGACGGCGGCGAGCCCGTCGGCGACGGGGGCGTGCGGGTGGCCGGCCAGCAGCACGGCGGCCTGGAGGGGGCCGAGCCCGCCGTTCGTCGCGGTCGCCAGCGCCTCGGGGGCCTCGGGCCGCCAGGGCGCGGCGCCCTTCTCCCGGACCAGCCGGGTCAGTTCGGCCAGCCGGTCCGCCGGGATCCCGGCGGCGTACCGGGTCTCCCGGACCAGCGTGAAGTGCCCGACGGCACCGAACGCCCCGGACGGGTCGTGGTCCAGCGCCAGCCACTCGACCGTTTCCAGCCGGACGTCGACGCTCTGGCACCCGAGCACCGCCACGGTGCGGCCGTCCCGGCGCAGCACCTGCCCCACCCGCTGCTGCTTGTCGTGCGGCTCGCTCAGCACGACCACGCGCAGCGTGGTCCCGAGTGCGGGGAGCGGTCCCTCGGTCAGTGCCTCGAACAGCAGGAGCAGCGGCTCGCGCTGGACGTCGGTCAGGGCCGGTGAGGCGGCGCGGTAGGCGAGCGGCCGCAGGGCGCCCAGGACGGGCGTCCAGTCCGCGCCGATGGTGGGCACGGTGTGCTCGTCGCTCTGCCAGCCGTCGCCGACGGTGGCGACCCGCTCGCGTTCCGGCAGCGGCTTGCCGTCGGCGGGCCTGCCGGACAGCACGTGGTTGACGGCGCGGATCTGGCGCAGCGCGGCCCACCCGCCGTGCCACGCGTTCTGCACGGTCACGACTCCGGCCGCGGCGTCGCGCAGTGCCCGGTCCTCACCGTGGAGCGGCGAGAAGTCGGCGAACATGCCCTCGGTCCGCTGCCGGGGCTGCCGCGGCCGCTCCTGCGCGGGCCTGGCCAGGGTCGCGGCGACCTCGGCGAACCGCAGCGCCGCACGGACGAGGGAGGCGACACCGGCCAGCAGCCGCCGGTCGGTCAGCCCGGGCAGCGCCCGTGCCACCGCGGCCACGGCGACCGCGTCCGTGGTCGGCACCGCGGCCCTGGCCCTTTCGTCCTTCCCGGCTTCGGCGAGCGCCTGCTGCCGTTCGTCCAGCGCCGTCGCCGTCGCCCGCATCAGCGCACCGGCCGACGCGTCGGTCAGGGCGCGCAGTACGGCCGACCCGCGTTCGTCACGGGGGCGCAGCGCGTGCCAGAACGCGACCGGCGGCACCAGCCGGGTACCGGCCGCGTACGCCCCGCCGGACTCGCCGAAGGACACCCGCCCGAGCTCGGTGCCGTCGTCCGCGTGCAGGGCGACGCTCTGGTACATCTGCGCGGCGATCGGCTCGGCCCCGCCCGGCAGCCGCAGCGCGCCCAGCGGCACCCCCGGCACCCGGCCGTTGCGGGCCGCCCGCAGGGTCGCCGTCCGCCCGTCCGGCGTACCGGCGGTCGTCCGCGCCTCCGCGTCCTCGCCCTCCGTGCGCACCCACCGCCCGAGGACCGTGCCGTCGGTACCGAACGGGCTGTGCTCAAGCCCGGGTTGCAGCGGCAGCACCTCGCAGGAGTCGTGCAGCAGCGAGGCGTCCTCGTGGACGGCCGACGCCAGCAGCGCGGGCAGCGAGGCCCGCCCGTGCTCGCCGGTCGCCGGGTCGTACTCCAGCCACAGCGACTGCCGGCCCTGCCTGCCCTGACGCCAGTACGTGGTGCCGTCGCCGATGACCGGGCGGCTCGGCGGCAGGACCGTGTCCCCGGCGTGCAGGGTGCGGCCACCGGTGGCCCGGCCGCCACCGGGCAACGGGATCGACGCGTTGGCCGCGTCCATGCCGGACCACCAGCTCGGGATCAGCTCACCGCCGAGCGGGACCACCTCGGACGGGCGGTTCGACCAGTAGCCGTGCTGCTTCGAGCCGTCCCGCCACATCACCAGCAACTCGCCGTCGACGTACCGGAACCGGGGGCGCTGCCAGCGGTCCAGGTCCGCGGGCAGCCGCAGGTCGTGGGTGAGCAGGATCCCCTCGGGGCCGACGACGATCGCCTTGTGACCGCGCACCAGGATCAGCGCGGGCCACGCCTCGGTCACCGACAGCGTGTTGTCCCGGTCCTTTCGCACCTCGGCGTCGAGCAGTTCCAGCGCCTCATCCAGCGCGGGCCAGCCCAGTTCGTCCAGGATCCCGGTGCGGAGCGTACGGCCGAGGACCGGCACGATGTCGTACCCGGTGAGCCGGCGCACCGCCTGCGGGCTCTCCTGCACCACCGCCCGGAAGGGCCGCAACCGCTCCAGATTCGCGTCGACGCCGGGCAGTCCGGCGCCGGCGGCGAACTCCGCGGTCGCCTCCTGCAGCCACTCGCGCAGCACGTCGCCGAGCACCGGATGCGCGGCCACCTTGGGCAGTTCCGCAGGCCCCTGCCCCCGGCCGAGGCCCTCGACCGCGTCGAACAGCAGCGCGCGGTAACGGGATTCGGCGGCGACGGCCTTCAGGTCCCGCTGCCCGGGCCGCTCGTCGCGCAGCCAGACGGCGAGCGGCAGGTGCACATGGGTGTCCGCGTCGAGTACGGCCAGGGGGATGCCCTCCGCGACGCACAGGTCCAGCAGATCGAGGTCGGCGCCCGCCTGCCAGCGCCCGGTGAACAGGTCGACGGGGCGTCCGCCCGCCCGCAGCCGGGGCGCCATCCGCTCGGCCAGCGCCAGCGTCGCGGGGGAGCGGTGCGAGTACGCCGCTCCGTGCTTGCGGTGCTGGGCCCACCGGCCGAGCCAGTCCGCCGGATCGACCTCCCCGGCGCCGTCCTCGGTGAGCAGCAGGTCCGCCCCGCACTCCGCCAGCAGCGTGAGCCAGAACTCGTCGTCCGCCACGTCCCGGCCGAGGCCGGCCGGCATGATCTCCAGCAGCCGTACCCGGATCCCGGGCCGCCGCTCGGCGAGCACCGGCAGCACGCTCCGGTACGCGTTCCAGAAGGAGGCGGGTGCCCGTACGGCGGCCGGGGACGCGAGCAGGTCGGCGACCAGCGCGCACTCCTCGGTGACCCGGTCGAGTCCCGCCGCCTTGATCAGCCCGCGCGCGTCCTGCGGCAGCGAGGCGTACGGCGGCATACCGGCCGCGCAGCGCTCCACCGTCAGCTGCCGGAACTGCGCCCAGGCGGTGGCCGGTTCGAGCCGCCGCGCGAGGTCCTTCACGTACTCCTTGAGCGCCTTGACGGTGAGCGCCCCGGCGAAGGCGAACTCCAGGAACACCGCCCGCTGCCGCTCCTCGTCCACGGCCAGGGCGTGCACCCGCTCGGCCTCGCGGGCCTTGCCGAAGAACGCGGCCGCGTAGGTCGTGTTCTCGTGCTGGAGGAAGATGCGGGCGGCCTGCTCGTAGAAGGTCGGCAGGAAGTGCGGGACCGCGCGGCCGAGCCGCTCGCCGAGCGCCTCGAAGCCCTCCTTCGCGTTGCCCGGCTTGGACTTGGCCTGCCGGGCCAGCCGCTCGACGTCCTTGACCAGGGCGAGGGCGTGATGGCCGTTGGCCGGGTCGTGCACCAGCGCCCAGGCCGGGAAGCCCAGGGTCTCCCGGCGCACCTGACCGACCTCGGGCGCCTCCGGCTCCCGGCCCAGACCGAGGAACTCCAGCGCCAGGTCCTCGGCCTCACCGAGGGTGCCCGGCACCAGCCGGACCACAGTCCGCTCGTCGAGGGCGGGGTGCGTGTACGTGCGCGCGGTCAGGACGTCGGCGTCCTCCCGCGGGCTCGTGCCCGGGGGCAGGATCGCGCCGGCGTCGAGCAGCGCGGCCGTGGTGGTGTCGTCGTAGCCGGTCATGCCGCCCGCTCCTCGTCCTCGATGTCCCGCCCGGCGTACAGCGCCGCCGCCATCCGCATCCCCTCCGACCAGGCGACCGGGCCGACCTGACCCAGCCTCAGCGTCCGGCCCGCCGGATCGGTCCACGCCAGCGGGCCGGTCTCGGTCTCGAAGTAGCTGTCGTAGTCGCCGATCCAGACCCGGGCCTCGGCCCCGCGGCCCTCCTCCAGCACGGAGCACACCGCGTAACCGCCGCGCACGCGGTACCCCAACTGCGTGGCCCTGCCGTGCAGGAACCGCAGCTCCTTGAAGACCCCGCCCGCGTACTCCTCGATCTGGGTGCCCTCCGCGTCCAGCGCGTCCGGGCGGTGCCAGACCTCGCGGAAGAGCTGCTGGGCCTTCTGCTCGACGCCGAGTTCCACGGCGAACTCCCGCAGCTCCGCCAGGTCTTCGAGGAGCACCGGGTGCGGTAGCCGGACCAGCTCGGGGGCGATGCGCACGGTGTCGCCGTCGAGGTCGACCAGGCCGAGCCCGCGTTCGGCGTCGGCGTCCCGCAGGAAACCGGCGACCTCGCCGTCGGCGCCGGTGACCACCAGGTCGCGCAGTGCCGCCTGCCAGGCGGGGTCCGGCCACACCCGCGTAAGGACGGCGAGCGGGACCGGAAGGGACCGGGTCATCCACCGCTCCACGTCGGCCAGGCACTGCCGTTCGTGCCGTTCCAGCCACTCGGCGAGCTGCCGCAGCCCCAGGACGGCCGGATCCTCCGCCAGCTTCGCGGGCACGGACTTCAGCCGCCGCCCCGCCGCGTTGCGGCAGACCACCTTCCCGTCGTCCAGGGCCACCTCGTAGTCCCCGGCCGTCACCCACCCCATGCGTGCCTCCCCGCACCGCAGTGATCAAGTGATGGCGACTGTAGGGGAGAGCACTGACAACGCCTGCCGCGGTCTGCGCCGAGTGGGGAAAACGCAGTTCAGCGTGGGGTGCGAAGGCCGGCAGGAGGGTCGGGCCGGCACGGCGACGGCCCCGGTCCGCAGGCGGAGGTGCCCGGACCGGGGCCGTAGGAAGTCACGCGGGAGGGAGCTCAGCCCTGACCCGACTCCTTGTCCCGCTTCAGGTTCTTCAGCCGCACGGTCTCCTTGCGGACCTCGGCCTGCGTGGCGCGCTCCTTCTCCAGCCACTCGGGCAGTTCGCGCTTGAGCTCCTCGATCTGCTCGGTGGTGAGCGGTTCCGTCACCCCGCCGCGCGCCAGCCCCGCGATGGACACGCCCAGCTTGGCCGCGACCACCGGACGCGGGTGCGGCCCGTTGGCCTGCAGCTCGCGCAGCCACTCGGGCGGGTTCGCCTGGAGTTCGGTCAGTTCGGCGCGCGAGACGACGCCCTCCTGGAAGGCGGCGGGCGTGGCGGGCAGGTACACGCCCAGCTTCTTCGCCGCGGTCGCGGGCTTCATCGTCTGGGCGGTCTGGTGCGAACTCATGAGGTCAAGGGTATCGGCCGGGCACGGAAGCCCTGACCACGGCCGATGGCGCCGGCCCTGCACCGCCGACGGGGGCAGCCCGCGCCGGCCGATGCCGGGGCCAGCCTGCGGCGGCCGATACCGGGGGCCGTCCGTGGCCGATGCCGGGCGGCCGTCCGCGGCCCGTTAACCTGGCCTGGTGACAGGCTCGGAGGAAACACCGTCGTTCCGGCTCGCGTACGTCCCCGGCGTGACGCCCGCCAAATGGGTTCGGATCTGGAACGAGCGCCTGCCCGGCATCCCCCTCACCCTCCTCCAGGTCCCCGCCGCCGAGGCGTCCGGCCTGCTGCGCGCGGGTGACGCGGACGCCGGTCTCGTACGGCTTCCGGTGGACCGTACGTTCTTCAGCGCGATCCCCCTCTACAGCGAGACCACGGTGGTCGTCGTCCCCAAGGACCACGTGATCACGGCGGCCGAGGAGGTCACCGTCGCCGACCTCGCCGACGAGGTCCTCTTCCACCCCCTCGACGACGTCTTCGACTGGGACACCCCGCCCGGCGAGCCCGCCTTCGAGCGCCCCGCGACCACCGAGGACGCCGTCGAGCTGGTCGCCGCCGGTGTCGGTCTCCTGATCGTCCCGCAGTCCCTGGCCCGGCTGTACCACCGCCGGGACCTCACCTACCGGCCGCTCACCGACGGCCCGGAGTCGACCGTCGCCCTGTCCTGGCCCGAGGAGGCCACCACGGACCTGGTCGACGACTTCATCGGCATCGTCCGCGGCCGCACGGTCAACAGCACCCGCGGCCGTCAGGCCGCACCGGCCTCGAAGCAGACGAAGACGGCGGGGGCAGCGGCGGAGAAGGCCAAACGGACGCAGAAGCCGGCGGCCGGGGCCAAGGCGACGCCGGGCGCCCGCACCGCACGCGCGCGTGCCACCGGCGCGAAGTCCGCGAACCCCGCCAAGCCCGCGAAACGCGGCAAGCCCCGCCGTCGCTCGTGAGCGGCGGCCGGACCGGCCCCTCCCTGCCTCACACCCGCTCCCGATCTGCTCCCGCGCGCCCCGATCACGTTCCGTGATACCGGGTCCGCGCAGTGTCACGATGCCTGCGGACATCCCGGACATCCACCGCTGGAGGCGCCCGTGAGCCCGCAAGGAGCCCCGGACGAATTCGTCGACCCCCGTGCGTCGTCCGCGTTCCTCGTCGACGAATCGCTCGGCTACCTGTTCCCGGCCGCCCTGCGCGCCGCCGCCGTCGTGGGCGTGGCCGACCATCTGGCCCACGGCCCGCGCACCCCGGCCGAACTGGCCGAGGCCACCCGCACGGACCCGCGCAACCTCTACCGGGTGCTCCGGCTGCTGGCCACGCGTGGCGTCTTCGAGGAGGACGCCGACGGCCGCTTCCGGCTCACCGCCGCCGGGGACGCGCTGCGCACCGACGCGCCCTGCTCGGCGCGTTCGGCCGTGCTGATGAACACCGACCGCAGCATGTGGCTGCCCACCGCCGATCTGAGCCGCTGCGTGACCGAGGGGACCTCCGCGTTCGAGCACCTCTTCGGGCTGCCGTTCTTCGACTACTTCGGGCAGGACGAGGACACCGCCGACGTCTTCCACTGCGGCATGGCCGCGATGTCCGACGCCGAGAACGAGCCCATCGCCGCCGCCTGCGACCTCCCGGCCACCGGGACGGTCGTCGACGTCGGCGGCGGCCACGGCGGGCTGCTGCTGGCCGTCCTCGACCGCCATCCCGGTCTGCACGGCGTCCTGTACGACCGCCCGCACGTGCTGGCCGGACACCGGCTGGACACGCCCGGGACCGCCGGACGCTGGTCCATCGAGTCCGGCGACTTCTTCACGGCCGTACCGGAGGGAGACGTCCTCGTGCTCAAGCGGATCATGCACGACTGGGAGGACGAACAGTGCGTGACCCTCCTGGACCGCTGCCGTGCCGCGCTGGCGCCGGGCGGGCGCATCCTGGTCGTCGACGCGGTGGTCCCGCCGGGCAACGCACCCCATCAGGCCAAGGCGCTCGACCTGTTGCTCATGGCGTGTCTGGTGGGCAGGGAACGCACCGGGGCGGAGTTCGCGGCCCTGTTCGAGTCCGCCGGTCTGAAGCTGTCGAGGGTCGTGCCGACGCCGACCGTGCTCTCGGTGGTGGAGGCGGTGGCCGCCTGAGCGCTCCGCTGGAAGTGCCGCGATCTGCCGTCTGCCGTCTGCTGTCTGCGGCGGCGTCGTGGCCGATCGCGCAGTTCCTGCTTGGTCAGGGCGCCAGGGGCTCGGGCTCCGGCACCTCCGGCGGCATCTCCCGCGCTTCCCGCGCCTCCGGCGCCTTCACCCGCTCCCCCAGATCGGCCACCGCCAGGCCCAGCGCCACCAGGATGAACCCGACGGAGGTGAGCAGGCCCAGCTGGAGCGCCTCGGTGGCCGGGCCGCGGTGTGCGAGGTGGGCGAAGTACACCGAGCCCACCACCGCGATCCCGCCCGCCGAGCCGACGCGCTGGCCGGTCTGCAGCACCCCGCCGGCCGCACCGGCACGCTTCACCGGGACGCGGGTCAGGGTCAGCGTGGTGTTGGGGGAGACCGTGATGCCGGAGCCGATGCCGCCGATGACCATCGGCACCGCCGCGGCCCACCCGAAGCTCTCCAACGGCACCAGCCGCACCACCGCGATGATGCCGAGCAGCCCCAGCGCCACCCCGCTGAGACCGATGACGACCACCTTGCGTCCGTGGCGCATCACCAGCCGGCCGCCCAGAGCGGCACCGACCGCCGAGGCGACCGCGAACGGCAGCACCGTGACTCCGGCCGCCAGCGCGCTGTATCCCGCCGCGTTCTGCAGGAACAGGGCGAGGACGAAGAAGACCGTGGTGAAGCCGGCGAAGTAGGACAGGCTGATCAGCGCGCCGAGGGTGAAGGACCGCATCGAGAACAGGCTCAGATCGAGCAGGGGCGCCTGTCCGAGCCGGCCCTGCCGCCGTTCCCACACCCAGAACAGGCCGAGCAGCACCGCGCCCACCGGCAGCAGCGCCCACTTCTGTGGTCCGGTCCACTGCTGCTCCTGCACCAGCGGCAGCATCAGCGCGAGCACGCCGCAGCCGAGGAGCAGCACTCCGAGCGGGTCGAACCGCTCCCGCCGGTCCGCCGACGCGGGATATCGGGGCAGCAGCCGCAGGCCCGCGGCGAACGCGGCGACCCCGATGGGGAGGTTGACGAAGAACACCCAGCGCCAGCCGTCGTCGGTGCCCACGGAGTCGATGATCACACCGCCCACCAGCGGGCCGACCGCCGTCGAGACCCCGATGACGCTGCCGAGCAGCCCGAAGGCCTTGGCGCGTTCGGAGCCCTGGAACATCTGCTGGATCAGCCCCGAGGTCTGCGGCGCGACCATGCCCGCCGCCGCGCCCTGGATCAGCCGGAACACCACCAGCCGGTCGGGGCTCGTCGCGAGCCCGCAGGCCGCCGAGGCCACCGTGAACACGGCGAGCCCGATCAGGAAGGCCTGGCGCCGCCCGCGCAGGTCGCCGAGCCGCCCCGCCGGGACGAGTGCCAGCCCGAAGGTCAGCGCGTACCCGGAGACCACCCAGGCCTGGGCGGCCTCCGTGGCGCCCAGGCCGCGCTCCATCGAGGGCAGCGCCACGTTGACGATCGAGGTGTCGAGCAGCGAGATGAAGCCGGCTGCGAGGCAGACCCCGAGCGCCTTCCACCGCCGGTCGTCGGTGGCCGGCAGCTGCGGCTTTGAGCAGGTCGTGGTCATGTGGCCACGCTATGCAGGCATCCCGGGCATCGCACGACCGGCGGAGCGAACGGATGGCCGAACTACTCCCTCCGGGTGACGGCCCGGGCGTCTCCCGCCAGGAGGCCGCCGCCGCGTCGGCGTGCGAACGACGCCTCCCGCGCCGTGCCACCACCCGGTCGCCGTGCGCCCTGGTCAGCGGCCCGGCCGCCACCCGGACGAGGTGAGCCAGTCGTAGGCCGCGCGTGCCGTGAACTCCGCCTGGCCGCCGCGCAGCAGAAGATCGGCCGTGGTGAACCGATCGGCCTGAGCGGTCACATAGGGGACCGCGATGCAGCGCATCCCGGCGGCGTGCGCCGCCGCCACGCCCGGAGCGGCGTCCTCCAGCACCACGCAGTCGGCCGGTGCGGCGCCGAGGCGGCGGGCCGTCTCCAGGAAGACGTCCGGCGCCGGTTTGCCGCGCGGTACCTCGTCGGCCGAGACCGCCGTGCGCAGATACGCGCCGAGGCCCGTGCCGGCCAGGATCGCCTCGATCGCCTCGGGGGAAGAGCCGGAGGCCACCGCCGACGGGACGCCCTCGGCCGCCAGCAACTCCACGAACTTCCGCATCTCGGGGTACGTGCGCGTGCGGGTCCGGGCCAGCTCCAGGTAGCGCCGGTTCGTCTCGGCGAGCAACTCGGCCACCGGGGGCCGCAGTCCATGGCGGTCGCGCAGCAGGGTCACCGTCTCCAGCGTGCTGATGCCGACGAGGCGCTCGTGCTCCGCCCAGGTGAAGTCCGGGACGCCGTGCCCGGCCAGCATCTGCCGCGTCGCCTCGTAGTAGTTCGGCTCGCTGTCCACGAGTGTTCCGTCGAGATCGAAGATGACCGCAAGGCCGCCGAGATCGCTCATGGGACCAGGATGCCGTTACGCGCGTGCGGCCCGGCCGATGGACTCCACCAGCGGCAGCAGCCGGTGCGGAACCCGTTCGCGCAGCGCCACCTCCGTGCGGGTGCGCACCACGCCCGGCAGGCTGATCAGCTTCTGGATCACGTCCTCCAGATGCGCGTTGTCCCGCGCCACCACCCGGGTCAGCAGATCCCCGCCGCCCGTGATCGAGAACGCCTCCACGATCTCCGGCACGGCGGCCAGCGCGTCCCCGACGTCGTCCAGATGCCCCTGGGTGACCTCGATGTGCACGAAGGCCAGCACCGGGTGGCCGAGCGCGCCCGGGGAGAGGGAGGGGCCGGTGCCCGTGATCACACCGTCCCGCTCCAGCCGGTCCAGCCGGGCCTGGAGCGTGCCCCGGGCGACCCCGAGGACCCGGGCGTACTCGCGCACGCTGGTGCGTGGCTGCTCCAGCAGCAGCCGCAGGATGCGGGTGTCGAGCTCGTCCACCGTCATGACGTACGACTGTACCAATGGCTCACCGGCCTGCTCCGCCGACCTGGACCATTGGCATTTCGACCGCCATCACACGTCTTCATGCACTGGACCATTGGCACAGCAGAATCGACGCCACTTGAGCCAGCGGCCCCTCCGATGCTCTCATGGGTGTGTCGATGGCGCTGCGGATCCCCGCGGCGCCTTTTCTGTGCCGTCCGCGGGAGGGGAAGCAGTGCTGAAGAGGGTGTTCGTGGCTCCGGACCCGGGGCGGGTGCGGCTGCGCTTCGCCGCGCGGGCCGTGCTGGGCATCGGACTCGCCGTCGTGGTCTGCGGACTGGCCGGGCACTCCCTCACGGGCGCCGTCACCGGCGGTCTCGCCGCGCTGCTCGCGCTGTTCACCGTCGCGGACGCCACGGTGCGCGGACAGGCCGTCACCACCGCGCTGCTGCCCGCCGTGGGCCTGCCGGTGCTCGCGGCCGCGGCCGAGCTGCACGACGTCCCGGTCGCCCGCGACCTGGTCTTCCTCGCCGTGGTCGGTGCGGGCGTCTACGCGCGCCGCTGGGGTCCGCGCGGCCACAGCCTGGGTGTGTTCGCCTTCATGACCTTCTTCGTCGCCCAGTTCCTGCACGCCACCCCCGGACAGCTGCCCGAGCTGTACGCCGCCGTCCTGCTCTCCGTGCTCAGCGCCGCCGCCGTCCGCTTCGGCCTCTGGTGCTACGAGCGCCGCCTGCCCCCGCCGCCGGTGCCCGCTCCGCCCGCCGGCACCGGCCTGGTCCGGGTGACCACCCGGCAGGCGGTCCAGGCGACCGCGGGCGCGGGTTTCGCGCTGGTCGCCGGCCAGCTGGTGTCCGGCCAGCGCTGGTACTGGGCGGTCGGCGCCACCTGGTGGATCTTCGTCAACACCGCCTCGCGCGGCGAGACCCTGGTGCGCGGCTTCCGCCGGGTCCTCGGCACCGTCATCGGCATCGCGCTGGGCCTGCTGGTCGCCGCCCCGGTGCACGGCGCCCCGGTTCCCACCGCCGTCCTCGTCGCGGCCGCCGTCTTCGGCATCTTCTACACGGCCGCCGTCTCCTACACCTGGATGATGCTCTGGGTGACCTTTCTCGCCGAACTGCTCTACGGCCTCCTGGGCGTCCTCACCCCCGGCCTGCTGGCGCTGCGGCTGACCGAGACCGCGGTGGGCGCCCTCGGTGCCGTTCTCGCCGTGCTGTTCGTGCTGCCGGTCACCACCCACCTCACCACCGACGCCTGGATCCAGCGCGCCCTGCGCTGCGTGCACGCCTGCACGGCCGAGGCCGCCGCCCGGCTCGCCGACTCCGCCACCGCCGACCCGGCACCCCGGGTGGCCGAACTGGAACAGCTCCTCGCCCGGGTACGGCTCTCGGTCGCCCCTCTCGTGCACCCCCTCAACCCGATGCACGGCCGCAAGCGCCGCGCCCGCCGCGTCCTCGCCCTGCTGGACGACTGCGCCCGCGAGATCCGTGGCCTGGTCGCGGTCGCCGCCGACCCGGAGGCCTCGCACGACGCCCGGCTGGCCGCCGCCTGCTGGCGCGTCGAGGCGGCCGTCGAGGCGCTCACCAGAGGCTCGGAGCACATCACCGCGCCCACCGAGCCGCCCGTCGAACCCGCCCTGGCGCACCTGCACGGCCTGGAGCGCGCCCTGTCCGAACTCGCCGAGCCGCTGCGCACCCCCTCGGGCTCGCCCCTGGTCGGCGCCTGAGACGCGCCGCCCCACACGCCCTGGTCTAGACCGCAAGCTGCTACCGTCGGCCCCGGGCGGGCTCGTACCGACTCGCACCGACCAGTACCGGCTCGTGGTGGCTTGCAGCGTTAGGGGACAGCGGTGGCAGACGGCGACAGGCGGCGCAGGGCGTTCATCGGGTCGTTCACGGCCGCGGGCGGCCCGGGGGTCGTCACGGCGGCGGTCCGTCCGGACAGCGGCGCCCTGGCCCTCCTGGAGAGCGTCGACGGCGTCCCCGACCCGTCGTTTCTCGCGCTCGCGCCCGGCGGGCGCACCCTGTACGCGGTCAGCGAGACCGCCGACGGCGCGGTGGCCGCCTACCACGTCCACGACGACAAGCCGCGCCTCGCCGGGCCGCCGGTCCCGGTCGACGCCAGCGGCCCCACCCACCTCAGTGTCTTCGACGGCCACGTCCTGACCGCCAACTACGGCTCCGGCAGTGTCACCGCCGTCCCCGTCCGCCCCGACGGCACCCTCGCCCCCGCCCCCTCCGGGCAGCTCCAGCACACCGGCTCGGGCCCGCACGAACGACGCCAGCGCGGCCCGCACGCCCACCAGGTGCAGTCCGACCCCAGCGGCCGCTGGGCGGTCAGCGTCGACCTGGGCACCGACTCGGTCCGCGTCTGTACCCTGCACGGGGGCGCCCCCGCCCTGCACCGCGAGTTCGCCCTGCGTCCCGGCTCCGGCCCCCGCCACCTGGCCTTCCACCCCGGCGGCCGGTACGCCTACGTCGTCAACGAACTCACCCCGACCGTGACCGTCTGCCGCTGGGACGCCGACACCGGCATCCTCAGACCACTGACGGAGACCCCGGTCCTGCCCGGCGCGCCGTCCGGCGACGTCCACCCGTCCGGCATCGCCGTCTCGCCCGACGGCCGTTTCGTCTGGACGGCGACCCGGGGCGAGGACGTCCTGACCACGTTCGCGGTCGACGGGGACCAACTGCACCTGACGGCGACGGTCCCCTGCGGCGGCCACTGGCCCCGGGCGATCACCGAGTCGGGAGGCTTCCTCTACGCCGCCAACGAGCGCTCGGGCAACATCACCTGGTTCACCCTCGACCAGCAGACGGGCCAGCCCCGCTACGACGGCTCGGTGGAGGTCCCGGCAGTGTCCTGCATCGTTTTTGACTGAGGGTGCCCGGGGCGCCCCGTCAGGGGCGCCGGGGGTACCCCCGGCCGAAGGCTGGGGGAGGAACTGCGCGCTCGACCCCCACCGGCCGGCGGCCGAGAACTGTCCCCACCACCCCGAAGAAACAGACGACGGGGCCCTCTCCGAGAAAGAACCCCGTCGGGAAAGGCTCCCCGCGTCAGCGAACCGGCGCACCCTGCGGCTGCTGCGGAGCGATCCCCAGCGCCGTCGTGTACTTGGCCAGCGCCAGCTTCCCGATCGCCGGGTACGCCCCCAGCGGCTCGGCGGTGGCACAGCCGGCCTCCTCCGCCGCGGCGGCCAGCAGCGCCGCGTCGATCTCCGGCCCTATCAGGTACGGCGCCAGCGCCAGCTGCTGCGAGCCCGAACCCCGCAGCTGCTCCGCGACGGAGGCGATCGAGCCCTCCTGGTCCAGCGCGGCGGCCATCACCGGCACCGCCAGGCGCGCGGCGAGCAGCATGCCGGTGATCCCGGCGGCCTGTACGGCCTCGTCGCCGCCCACGGACGCGAGGATGATGCCGTCCGCCGCCGTCGCCACGGTGAACAGCCGGGCACGGTCGGCACGGGCCAGCCCCGCCTCCGAGAGGCGCACGTGCAGCGCCTCGGCGAGCAGCGGGTGCGGGCCGAGGACGTCGGTCAGGTCGGCGGCGACCCGGCTCTCCATGACCGCGTGGCGGACCTGGCGCAGCAGCGCGCTGTCCGGACCGGCCAGCAGCGGCACGACGACGGCGACCGGGCCGTCCGGGGCCTTGATCCCCTCGACGCCGGCGGCGACGGCCTGCTCGTAGCGGGCGGTGCGCTCCTCGGCGGCACGGGCGAGCACGGACTGGAGAGTGGGGAACTCCGCGTCGTCCCCGTCCAGGTACCCGATGCGGGCGTCCAGGCCGGGCAGCTCGGAGCGGGCGATGCTCACGACCTCCTCGGCGAGGCCGCGCGTGGCCGCGCTGGGCGTACCCGGCACCGCGAGGACGAGCGAGGGCGCGTCCTCGGGAGCCACCAGCGGCTCGGGGCGGCGGTGCCGTCCGGGCTGGCGGGGGCGCGGCATTCGTACAGGCAGGCCGGCGGGCCCAGTGGGGGAGCTCATGGCGCCGCATGTTACTGGCTATCTGGGCTCCCTTGTTCGGGGAGGGTGCAGGTGAGCGGTATCCGTCCGCTTTTGTCTGATGAGTTACGCATGATTCGGAGGGGATTCCGCCACCTGTCGGATGCTTCGTGTCCCAGCGGGATCAATAGCCTTTTTTCTGTACAAGTTTTATGTGCACGACGGAGAGCAGATTTTCATCACTCGGCAGAGTGAGCCGCCCGGCGACCAGGTCACTCGCGACGCGTACCGCTCCGTGCAGCGGATCGCCCTCCGCCGGCACCCGCCGTGCCTGCGGGAGCAGCCGCGCCAACTCCTCGGCCAGCGGTAGGAGCAGCGGGTCGCCCAGCTTGAACAGGCCGCCGGTGAGGGCGACCAGGGGGTCACCCTCCGTGGGGCAGACGGCGGCGGCCGACTCGGCCATGTGCCGGGCGGCGGTGCGCAGGATCGCGACCGCGACCGGGTCGCCCGCACCGGCGCAGTCCGCGACGCGCGGGGCGAAGGAGGCCAGTACGGCGGGCCGGTCGGCGCGCGGATAGAGCTGCCCCGGCAGGCCGGGCAGCGGCCCGAACCGGTCCTCGGCGCCGGCACGCAGCGCGGCCGAGCCGCCGTCCCGCCCGTCGAAGGCGCGTAGCGCCGCCTCCAGACCGGCCCGGCCGATCCAGGCGCCGCCGCCGCAGTCGCCCAGCAGGTGCCCCCAGCCGTCCGCGCGCCGCCACCGGCCGAGATCGGTACCGATCGCGATCAGCCCGGTCCCGGCGGCGACCACCGCGCCGGGTCGCGGCCCCAGGGCGCCGACGTACGCGGTCACGGCGTCGGCGGCCAGCGCGACCGTCCGCACCCCGAGCTCGCGGGCCAGCGCGCCCGGCAGCTCGGCCCGCAGCGCATCGCCGAGACTGGCCAGCCCGGCGGCGCCGACGACGGCTGCCGTCACCCGCCCCAACCCGTACGAGTCCGCCAACGCCCGTGCCATGGGCAGGAGTTGTTCCAGCAGGTGCCCGGGGTCGATGCCCCGCGCCCCGGTCCGTACCGGTTCCCGGGACTCCAGGGGTGCCGACGGCTCGCGCCCCGGCATGCCCACGACGACCCGCAACCCGGAGCCGCCGGAGTCGACGGCGACGAACCCCGCGTCCCGGGATCCGCTGTCCCCGTCGCTCACGGCAGCAGTGGGGTGCGAGGACGGCGGCGGAGTGGCTTGGTCACCGGATGCAAAAGGCTCCCCCTCCTTCCCGGTGGCCGACCGCGCGCATCACCTTGATCAGGAGGAAGGGTAGCGCCGAGGGCGTCGTGCGTGGGCGGGGTCCGGTGCGTCTGTGTGGAACCCGGCGTCTGCCAGTAGGGTGACGCGCTGTGGCACCACGACCGTTGTATGAACTTGTCGAAGCAGGCTGGGCGAAGGCTCTGGAACCTGTGGCCGAACGCATCGCTGCGATGGGGAACTTTCTCCGGGCCGAAGTCGCGGCCGGCCGGACCTACCTTCCGTCCGGGGCGAATGTCCTGCGGGCCTTCCAGCAGCCCTTCGACGACGTGCGCGTCCTGATCGTCGGTCAGGACCCCTATCCCACGCCGGGTATGGCCATCGGGTTGAGTTTCGCGGTGGCGCCCGAGGTGCGTTCGTTGCCGGGGAGTCTGGAGAACATCTTCCGGGAGCTGCACTCCGACCTGGGACTGCCCAGGCCGTCCAACGGCGATCTGACGCCGTGGACGGAACAGGGGGTCCTGCTGCTGAACAGAGCGCTGACGACGGCGCCGCGCAGTCCCGGCGCGCACCGGGGCAAGGGGTGGGAGGAGGTCACCGAGCAGGCGATCCGGGCGCTGGCGGCGCGTGGCAAACCACTGGTGTCCGTCCTGTGGGGACGTGACGCCCGGAATCTGGGGCCGTTGCTCGGGGATCTCCCGGCGATCGAGTCCGCCCACCCCTCCCCGATGTCGGCGGACCGCGGTTTCTTCGGCTCGCGGCCGTTCAGCCGGGCCAACGACCTGCTGATCCAGCAGGGGGGACAGCCGGTGGACTGGCGACTGCCGTAAGCCCCGGTGCGTGTGACGGCTCGGAGGACGGCGGCCCCCTGCCCGGGGCGCGGGGCCCTCGTCGGGCGTGGGGCACGAAGCTCCTTCCCGGCCGGCTTTCCCCCGTCCGCCCTCGGCGGAGGGATGGGTCAGCGCGGTTCGAGGCGGAGGGTGGACTCACGGGCGCGGTCGGTCAGGACGTGCTCGACGATGCTCGTGTACCGGCCGTACTTCTCCCGGTAGGCGGCGTCCACCGCCGCGTACTCGTCGTGGTCGGCCGGCCGGAAGGTGACGTCCTGCCGCACGCCGCCGGCGTGGATACGGCCCTGGCGGCGGGACCGGGTGCCCCGGTACCAGGGGCCGGTGGTGCCCTTGACCGAGCGGACGTAGACATGGTCGCCGGCCCGGACGGCCCACATGGTCACGGGGGCGCGCAGGGTGCCGTCGGCGCGCTCGGACTCCAGGTCCAGCTCTTCCGCCGCGCCGACCCTCGCCAGGTCGGCGTCGTTCCAGTACGTCAAGGTCTTTCCTCCGGGCTGGTCATGGGTGTCAGAGGGGGGCTGCGGGGTCGGTGCTTCTCCGGACGGCCGATTCAGGCTTCGGGGATGGCGCGGCCGTAGGCGGCGAGGGTGACGTTCTCGGGCTCGGGGCCGCCGCGCCGGCCGGTTTCCAGCGCGTCGAGGGCGGTGAGCTCCTCGGCGGTGAGCTCGAAGTCGAAGACGTCGATGTTCTCGGCGATGCGTGTGCGCCGGGTGGACTTGGGGATGACCGAGCGGCCCTGCTGGATGCCCCAGCGCAGCAGCACCTGGGCGGGGCTCTTGCCGTGCGCCTCCGCGATGCGGGTGACGGCGGGGTCCTGGAGGACGCTCTTGCGGTCCTCGCCGTAGCCCGGGTAGAAGGTGATCCCGCCGATGGGGGACCACGCCTGGTTGAGGATGCCGTGCCGGTCGTCGAAGTCGAGCACGGCGCGCTGCTGGAAGTAGGGGTGGATCTCCAGTTGGTTCACCGCCGGGACGACGGAGGTGACGTCGAGCAGTGTCGTCAGGTGGTCGGTCATGAAGTTGCTGACACCGATGGCGCGGACCCTGCCGTCGGCCAGGAGCTTCTCCAGGGCGCGGTAGGCCGCGACGGTCCGGTCGAAGTCGGACGGCAGGGCCTGGTGCAGGATCAGCAGGTCGATCCGGTCGACACCGAGCTTGGCGGCGCTCTTGTCGAAGCCGTGCAGGGTCTCGTCGTACCCGTAGTCGCTGATCCAGATCTTGGTCTCGACGAAGAGGTCCTTGCGGGGTACCCCGGAGTCGCGGATGGCCTGGCCCACCTCGCGTTCGTTGCCGTAGGCGGCGGCGGTGTCGATGTGCCGGTAGCCGAGGTCGAGCGCGGCCGTGACGGCGGCCCTGGTCTCGTCGGGCGGGGTCTGGAAGACGCCGAGTCCGAGAGCGGGCATCTCGACGCCGTTGTTGAGGGTGAGGGTCTGCATCACAGGGACCTTTCGTCGTGGGTGGCCCGTGCGGGCACGTCGAGGATGAGGACGGTCAGGACCGCCGGCGCGATCAGGACGGCGGAGCCGGTCAGGGCTGTGCCCGAGCGGAGCTCCGTTCGATCGCTGCGTCGCGGGTACCGGCGCGCAGTGCGCGGTGGTGGCCGTCGCGTCACCGGCCCCGTCGCCGGCTTCCCGGCGTCGGTTCCGGTGATCGCCCGGACGGCGGACGGGGTGCAGCGGAGGCGCGCGGACGTGTCCACCGGGCTGATCACAGGTTGCCTGCTCACGGCCGTACCAGCACCTTGAGGGCCTCGCGCGCGTCCATGGCCCGGTAGCCCTCGGCGACCTCGTCGAGACCGACGGCGCGGTCGAAGACCCGGCCCGGCTCGATACGGCCTTCCAGGACGTCGGGGAGAAGCTCGTCGATGTAGGCGCGGGCCGGGGCGGGGCCTCCGGTCAGGGTGATGTTGGGGCCGAAGAGGCTGCCGAAGCCCACCGGGGCCTCCTCGTACTGGGGCACGCCCACCCGGCTGATGGTGCCGCCGGGGCTGACCACTCCGTAGGCCTGCTCGTAGGCGGGCCGGTGTCCGACCGCTTCGAGAACGATCGGGCTGCCGCCGCCGGTGAGCTCACGTACCTTCTCGATGCCTTCGGGGCCGCGCTCGGCGACGACATCGGTCGCGCCGAACGCCAGGCCGAGGTCGGTACGGGCCCGGTGCCGGCCCATGAGGACGATCTGCTCGGCGCCGAGCCGTTTGGCGGCGAGCACGGCGAGCAGACCGACGGCGCCGTCCCCGATCACCGTGACGGTGCTGCCGCGCCGCACTCCGCCGCGCACGGCGGCGTGATGGCCGGTGCCGAGCACGTCGGACAGGGTGAGCAGGGACGGGACGAGCGCGTCGTCGACGCCGACCGGCAGCTTCACGAGGGTGCCGTCGGCCAGCGGCACGCGGGCCGCTTCGCCCTGACCGCCGTCGATGCCGTTCCTGGCCCAGAATCCGCCGTGCTCGCAGGAGGTCTGCAGCCCGGCCCGGCAGTGGGCGCAGGTGCCGTCCGAGTAGGCGAACGGAGCGACGACGAGGTCGCCCTTCCGCACCGTCCTGACTTCGCTGCCGGTGTCCTCGACCACGCCGATGAACTCGTGGCCCATGCGGACCGGGCCGGCGGAGCCGGACAGGGAGCGGTAGGGGTGCAGGTCGCTGCCGCACACGCAGGCCGTGGTGATGCGGACCAGCGCGTCGGTTACCTCCTTGAGGGACGGGTCGGCGACATGCCCGACGCGGACGTCGCCGGCTCTGTACATGAGTGCTGCGCGCACGGTGTTCCTTCAGGTCGGTTTCGGGTTCGGGCCCATGTCGGACTCGCGGTCCTCGGCCGTCTCCAGAGAACCGCGCGCAGCCGCACAGGTGGGAGTCACTGCTGTTCCAGGTAATGGCAGTACCTCGCAGGCGCTCGGCGACGGACCTACCGTGAAGTGGCCGGCACCGATCCACACCACCCGATCAGGAGGAGGTCCCCGTGCCCTTGGCCGCCACCGAAGCCCTCACCCACTCCGCGCTCGACGCCGGCTGGTCCGAGGCCATGCCCGCCGACGGCGCCGCGGAACAAGCCCCCGGGGGTTGACCATGGCCGACAGCGACAAGAAGAACCTGGCCGCCGAGGTGCGGGAGTTCCTGAGCACCCGGCGGGCGCGCGTCACCCCGGAGCGGGCCGGGCTGCCGGTCTACGGCGGGAACCGCCGCGTGGCGGGCCTGCGCCGCGAAGAGGTCGCTCTGCTGGCGGGCATGAGCGTCGACTACTACGTCCGGCTGGAGCGCGGGAATCTCAGCGGCGCCTCGGACTCGGTCCTCGAGGCCCTCGCGCACGCACTGCAGCTCGACGAGGCCGAACGCACCCACCTCTACGACCTGGCCCGCGCGGCGACCCCGTCGGGCCGGCGGCCCACGGTGACCTCGTCCCGCGTGCGGCCCACGATCCTGCGTCTGCTCGACTCCATGACCGACGTGCCGGCGTACGTGCGCAACGCCCGGTTCGACATCCTGGCCGCCAACACGCTGGGGCGTGCGCTGTACGCACCGGTCTTCGACTCGCCGCTGTTCGCCCAGCGCGGGCCGGCCAACAGCGCTCGTTTCATGTTCCTGGACCCCGCGAGCAGGGATTTCTGGGTCGACTGGGACAAGGGCGCCGACGACGCGGTGGCTTTCCTGCGCACCGAGACGGGCCGGGCGCCGCACGACAAGGTGCTGACCGACCTGGTCGGAGAGCTGACGACGAGGAGCGACGACTTCGCCCGCCGGTGGGCGCGCCACGACGTCAAGTTCCACCGCTCCGGCGTGAAGAATCTCCACCATCCGCTGGTCGGTGATCTCGCGCTGCCCTATGAGGCGATGGACCTGCCGTCCGACCCCGGCCTCCGTCTCAACTTCTACACCCCCGAACCGGACTCGCGAGAGCGGGAGGCACTCGGCCTCCTCGCCGCGTGGGCGAGTGCGGGCACGGTCGTCCCCTCGGGGAACGACCGACCGGGGAACGACTGACCACACGAACGAGGAGAAGAGCTTCATGCAGTACCGACCGCTCGGCCGCACCGGCGTCCAGGTCAGCCCGCTCTGCCTGGGCGCGATGATGTTCGGCCCCTGGGGCAACGAGGACGAGGCCGACTCGATCCGGATCATCCACCGGGCCCTCGACGCGGGCGTCAACTTCGTCGACACCGCCGACGTCTACTCCGGCGGCGTCTCGGAGGAGATCGTCGGCAAGGCGCTCAAAGACCGTCGCGAGGACGTGTTCCTCGCGACCAAGTTCTTCATGCCGATGAGCCAGGAGGACCCCAACCAGCGCGGGGGCTCGCGGCGCTGGATCATGCGCGCGGTCGAGAACTCCCTGCGGCGCCTCGGCACCGACCACATCGACCTCTACCAGGTCCACCGCCCCAGCCCGGACACCGACGTGGACGAGACCCTCGGTGCCCTCTCCGACCTCGTGCACCAGGGCAAGGTCCGCTACATCGGCTCCTCGTCCTACGCCGGCTCCCAGATCGTCGAGGCCCAGTGGACCTCCCGAGAGCGGCGCCTGGAGCGGTTCGTGACCGAGCAGCCGCCGTACTCGATCCTGGTCCGCGGCATCGAGGAGGACGTCCTTCCCACCGTCCGCCGCCACGGCATGGGCACCCTGACCTACAGCCCCCTGGCCGGCGGGTGGCTCTCGGGCCGCTACCGCAAGGACAGCACCTCCGGCCCGGCCTCCGCGGCGCGCCCCGCAGCCCGCTTCGACATGACCAGCCCCGCCAACGGGCGCAAGCTCGACGCCGTCGAACAGCTGGCGCTGCTGGCGGAGAAGGCCGGCCTCACTCTGATCGAGCTGGCCGTCGCCTTCGTCATCCGTCACCCGGGTGTCACCTCGGCGATCATCGGACCGCGCACCATGGAGCAGCTGGAGGCGTTCCTGCCCGCCGCCGACGTCACCCTCTCGGCCGACGTCCTCGACGGCATCGACGAGATCGTGGCACCCGGGGTGACCGTCAACCCCGCCGACAACAGCTACGGCGACTTCGAGCTGCGAGCCGAGCAGCGCCGACGCTGACCCGATCCGGCCTACGGTTCAGGCGCGGCCACCGTGCCCGGCCCTACTGAGATGTCCCTTTGGCGAGGTCGACCGCGTCGAGCGACATGGTGGCCGGGCCGGGACGCGGTGCGGGAACCAGGTGCAGGCGCTGGACATCGGCGGCGCCGTCGGCCGACGCCTCCTGTCCGTCGTGGCACCCGCAGGGCTGGTCGTCGAAGCCGGCGAACCGGTAGGCGATCTCCATCATGCGGTTGCGGGCGGTGGCCCGGAAGTCGGCGCTCAGATGCGCTCCAGCCGTGGCGGCCTGATCGATGAGCCAGTTGAGGATGACCGAGCCGGCACCGAAGGACACCACGCGGCACGAGGTCGCCAGCAGCCTGAGGTGCCATGTCCCGGGCTGCCGGCGCAGGAGGATCAGGCCCACCGCGCCGTGCGGCCCGAACCGGTCGCCCATGGCGACGACCAGCACGTCGTGCTCGGGGTCGGCCATCAGCCGGCGCAGCGTCGCGTCGTCGTAGTGCACCCCGGTCGCGTTCATCTGACTCGTGCGCAGGGTCAGTTCCTCGACGCGGCTCAGTTCGTCGTCGGTCGCCCTGCTGATCGACATCCACAGATCGAGCGAGCGCAGGAAGTCCTCGTCCGCGCCCTTGTACTCCTCGCGCTCGGCGTCCCGGCGGAAACCGGCCTGGTACATCTCACGGCGTCGCCGCGAGTCCACCGTGACGGTGGCCGGACTGAACTCCGGCAGGCCCAGCAGGTCCGTCACCTGCCCGGCGTCGTAACAGCGCACCTCCGGCAGGTGGTACGACACCTCGGCGCACTCGGTCGGTGTGTCGTCGATGAACGCCATCGTGCCGTGGGCGAAGTTGAGCCGCTCGGCGATGGACCGGACCGAGTCGGACTTCGGTCCCCAGCCGATGTGCGGGAGGACGAAGTACTCGGCCATGCCCAGTTGCTCGAGCCGCTGCCACGCGAGGTCGTGGTCGTTCTTGCTGGACACCGCCTGCAGGATGCCCCGCCGGTCCAGTTCGGCGACCACCTGCTTGACGCCGTCCGTGATCCGGACGTCGTCTCCGTCCAGCAGGGTGCCCTGCCACAGTGTGTTGTCGAGATCCCAGACGAGGCACTTCACCGTCGCCGGCCGCTCGGCCATGGGCCGTCTCCTTCGTGAGTCCGACGTCTCTACGCGTCCGACAGCACGTGCTCGGCCAGCATGATCTGGCACAGCTCGTTGCTGCCCTCGATGATTTCCATCAGCTTGGCGTCCCGGTAGGCCCGGGCGACCGGGCTGCTGTTGTCCGCGCCGGCGGATGCCAGGACCTGCACCGCCGCGGCGGCCCCCCGTGCCGCCTGGGTGGCACCGACATGCTTGGCCAGGACGATGGCGGTGACCGCGTCGGGGGCGTTCGCGTCCCAGAGGGCGCTCGCGTGCTCGCAGGTCCGCGTGGCGATCTGTTCCGAGACCAGCAGCTCGGCGAGGTGCCGGCCGACCAGTTGGTGTTCACCGAGGGGCTTGCCGAACTGGTGGCGGGAGCGGGCATGCGCGGCCGCCGCGGCCAGGCAGGCCCGGAGGATGCCGACACAGCCCCAGCCCACGGACATGCGGCCGTACGCCAGGACGAGGGTGACCAGCATCGGGAGCGGCATTCCCGCCCCGCCCAGCAGCCGGCGTGCCGGTACCCGGACGTCCGCCAGGCGGATCGTGGAGTGTCCGGCGGCACGGCAGCCCAGCGGATCGGGAACCCGCTCGACGGTGACACCGGGAGTGTCCGCGGGGATCACGACGGCCGCGCCGCCTTCCCCGTACCGCCCGAAGACCACGAGTTCGTCGGCGTAGTGGGCCGCGGTGATCCACACCTTGGTGCCGTTCACCACCACGTCGTCCCCGTCGGGCCGGACGGTGGTGGTCATGGCGGAGATGTCGCTGCCCGCCTCGGCCTCGCTGAAGCCGACGGCCGCCAGCCGGCCTCCGACCAGGCCGCTCAGGAGGTCGGTGTGCTGCCGGGCGTCACCGAGGCGCTGGATGGCCCAGGCGGCCATGCCCTGGGAGGTCAGCACGCTCCGCAGCGAGCTGCACAGGCTCCCCACGTGCGCGGTGAACTCGCCGTTGAGAGCGCTGTTCAGGCCGAGACCGCCGTACTCCTGGGGGACCTGGGCGCAGAGCATGCCGCGCACGGACATCTTCCGTAGCAGCTCGTGCGGGATCAGTCCGGTCCGGTCCCAGTGGTCGGCCTGGTCACCCACCAGCTCGGTGACCTCGGCGGCGAGCCGGTCAGGCACGGGTGTCCCCGCCCAGCCGTGTGACGAGCCCGACCATCGAGTCGACCGTGCGGAAGTTCTCCAGGCGCATGTCGGCGCCGCCGATGGAGATGCCGAACGTCTTCTCCAGGTGCACCACCAGCTCCATGGCGAACAACGAGGAGAGCCCGCCGGCCGCGAAGATGTCGGCGCCGGGGTCCCAGCTCGTCTTGGTCCTGGCCTCGACGAAGGCCAGGACGGCCGCCTGTACGTCCGCGGGCCGGTCTGTCGGGACGGTCATGTCGTGCTCTCCTCGTACTCGTAGAAACCGCGTCCGGTCTTCCGGCCGTGGTGGCCGTCGGCGACCTTCTGCAGCAGCAGGTCGCAGGGGCGGCAGCCTTCGTCGCCGGTGCGCTTGAGCAGCACCCACAGGGAGTCGACAAGGTTGTCGATACCGATCAGGTCCGCCGTGCGCAGTGGTCCGGTGGGGTGGCCCAGGCAGCCCTGCATCAGCGCGTCGACGTCCTCGGCGGACGCCGTGCCCTGCTGGACCACCCGTGCCGCGTCATTGATCATCGGGTGCAGCAGACGGCTGGTGACGAAGCCGGGTGCGTCGCGGACCACCACGGGCTTGCGACCGACCTCGTGGAGCAGGCCGCGTACCGCCTCCAGGGCCGACTCACCGGTGCGCACGCCGCGGATGACCTCGGTGGTGCCGATCAGGGCCGGCGGGTTCATGAAGTGCGTGCCGATCAGGTCGGCGGGGCGGCGCACGGCGTCGGCCAGTTCGTCGATGGGGATCGAGGACGTGTTGGAGACGATCGGAGTCCCCGGGGGCACGAGCGCGGAGACCTCGGACAGCACCGCGTTCTTCAGGCCGGCGTCCTCGGTGATCGCCTCGATCACCAGTCGCGCGCCGCGGACCGCGGACGCATCGCCGTGCGGGCTCACCTCGCCCTGGGCACGGTCCCGGGGCAGGGCGCCCATCAGCTGGGCCATGCGCAGTTCCTGGCGGATCCTGCCGGGCGCCCGCGTCAGTTTCCCGGGGTCGTTGTCCACCAGCCGTACCGGCAGGCCGTGGCCCGCCAGGAGCGTGGTGATACCCACGCCCATCACTCCGGCACCGAGAACCGCGATCGGCTCGGTCGTCATCGTCGTTCCTGCTTTCTGGGCATGGCTCGTGGCCGGCGGCCGAGTATGCGGACGGGGGGGGGCCGCCGCGGCCGGCGGGAGCCGGACACTCTTCACAGCCGTCCTGCCGTCGCCGTTCGGGCCGCGGTGGTGGGGGAGTCCTCAGGCGGATCGCTTACGGGCGAGGGTGATGCCGTCGGCCATCGGAAGCAGGGACACGTCGACCCGCTCGTCCTCGCGCAGGAAGGCGTTGAACGCGCGGATCGCGACGGTGTCGGCGTCCTGCGCCTCCGGATCCACCACCCGCCCGAAGAACAGGGTGTTGTCCACCACCACGAGACCGCCTGGTCGCAGCAGCTCCAGCGACTTCTCGTAGTAGTGCAGGTAACCGGTCTTGTCCGCGTCGATGAAGACCAGGTCGAAGTGGCCCGCACCGTGCTCCTGGTGCAGCGCGTCGAGGGTCTCCCTGGCGTCACCGATCCGCAGCTCGATGCGGTCCTCGACGTCCGCCTTCCGCCAGTAGTCGACTGCGATGCCGGGCCAGCGGTCGGTGATGTCGCAGGTCGTCAGGCGGCCTCCGGGCGGCAGGGCCCGCGCCATGCACAGCGTGCTGTAGCCGGTGAAGGTACCGACCTCGAGGACATTGACCGCGCCGGTCAGGCGGACCAGGAGGGCAAGGAGCTGCCCTTCCTCCGGTGACACCTGCATCGCGGCGCCCCCCGGCAGTTGCGCGGAGAAGTCGCGAAGGGCGGTCAGTACCGGATCCTCCCTGAGCGAGACCTCGCGGAGATACGCATGCAATGCATCGGAGAAAGCGAGTTGTTCGGCCATCGTGTATTCCCGTCGGCAAACGTCCGTTTTGCGCAGAGTGGGGTGGGGTCTGACCGCGGCGGCCTTCGGTGTCGTGGTGGTGAATGGCCCCGGGTGATTTCCGCATCGGAAATATGAAGGTTTATTTTGAATTTAGTTGCTTATGGCTCCGGTCTGGCTGGGGGAACGCTCGGATTGCGGCCGAGTTAAAAGCAGATTGCGTCTGGATCTCTTGACGCGGCTTTGTCGTCGAGTGGTTCCGGGGAACCTCCGGGTCGCCTGCCGGGAATGGCCATACCGTGCTTGTCTACCCTGCGCGCGATCGGCTTGTCCAGTCCGGTCGAGTGCTCAAGTGCCTTGCTGTCGAGGTGATCTGAAGCACTGTGGGTGGTTTCCGGACTGGCGCGAATCTGCTGCTCGGGGCCCTCTCATCCCGATACGTGGGGTCTGTCCAGTTGGCGGTGGATATAAAGCGGAGAAGGGCTCGCATTCCAGGATGTGGCTCAAAAACTCTGGCGTGAATCATGTCCATGGTGTGCGCTAGCATCAAATGGTCGTTGCCTGCTGCATGCGTAGCTGTGACCATTGGGCTTTGGTCTCTGTTCTTATGGAGGCCGTGAGGTTGGGCGGCATTGGGTTGGATTGATCGGCGGTGCTTCGTGAGATCGCGTTGGATACCTGTACCTGTGAACCTGCTGAACAGCTCGGAAACAATGCGAAAAAGGTCCGGCACGTTGAGGAGTACGCGGTGACTACGACGGACCTGCCCCAGGCTGCAATCGCGGTCATCGGCTATTCGTGCCGACTGCCCGACGCGCCCGACCCGGAGGCCTTCTGGCGCCTCCTGCTCGACGCACGGCATGCCATCACCGAGGCGCCGGCCGACCGGTGGACCCTCGCCCAGCTCGATGCCGCGGGAACGCCGAACGCCGCCAGTGCGCGCTGGGGCGGGTTCATCGAGCATCCCGACGCGTTCGACGCGGCCTTTTTCGGGGTCTCGCCCCGCGAGGCCGCGGCGATGGACCCGCAGCAGCGGCTCGTCCTGGAACTGGGCTGGGAGGCCGTCGAGCGCGCCGGCCTGCTGCCCGCCGCGCTCGCGGGCACCCGCACCGGCGTGTTCGTCGGCGCGGGATGGGACGACTACGCCACGCTGCGGCGGCAGTCCGCCGACGAGATCACCCACCACACGCTGGCCGGCACACAGCGCGCCCTGATCGCCAACCGGCTCTCGCACACCCTCGGTCTGCGCGGCCCGAGTCAGCTCGTCGACACCGGGCAGTCCTCGTCCCTGGTCGCGGTGCATCTGGCGTGTCAGAGCCTGCGCAGCGGTGAGTCCGTCACCGCGCTGGCCGGTGGCGTCAACCTGAACCTGGCGCTCGACACCGCGCTGGTCGCCGCCGGCGTGGGCGCCCTCTCCCCGACCGGGCGCTGCCACACCTTCGACGCGCGGGCCGACGGCTACGTCCGCGGCGAGGGCGGCGGCCTGGTGCTGCTGAAGCTGCTCGACCGGGCCGTCGCCGAAGGCGACACGGTCCACGGCGTACTCCTCGGCAGCGCCGTCAACCACGACGGCGACGGCAGCGCGCTGACCGTGCCCGACGCCGAGGCGCAGCGCGAGGTGGTGGAACTGGCCCAGCGGGCCGCCGGGGTGTCGCCCGCCGACGTCGACTACGTCGAACTGCACGGCACGGGCACCAGGGTCGGCGACCCCGTCGAGGCGGCCGCGCTGGGCGCCTCGATCGGCTCCGCGCGCCCGGCCGGCTCACCGTTGCTCGTCGGCTCGGCCAAGACCAACGTCGGCCACCTGGAGAGCGCCGCCGGCATCGTCGGCCTGCTCAAGACCGTCCTGGCGGTCCGCCACGGCGAGATCCCGGCCAGCCTCAACTTCGACACGCCGCCGCCCGGCATCCCCCTCGACGAGCTGAACCTCGCGGTGGCCACCGAGCGCGGCCCCTGGCGCGGGAACCGCCGGATCGCAGGCGTCAGCTCTTTCGGCCTGGGCGGCGCCAACTGCCACGTGGTGGTGGCCGGTCACGAACCGGACCGGTCCGCGACGCCGGCCTCCTCCGACCGGCCCGCAGCACCCGGCGCCACGCCCCTGGTGGTGTCCGGGCGCACGCGGGCCGCGCTGCGCACGCAGGCCGCGCGGCTGGCCGACTGGATCGACGACCACCCTGGTACGGACCCCGTCGATCTGGGCGGTTCCCTGCTGTCGACCCGCACCCTCTTCGACCACCGTGCGGTGTCCCTGGGCGGGACCGGGCTGCGGACGCCGGCGGCGGGCGGAGCCGGGGAGGACCTGGTCACCGGACACGCCGCGGCACTCCTCGGCAGGACGGTGTTCGTCTTCCCCGGGCAGGGCTCGCAGTGGGTCGGCATGGCGCGTGAACTCCTGGACGATTCACCGGTGTTCGCCGCCCGCATGGCCGAGTGCGAACAGGCCCTGGCACCGTTCACGGACTGGCGCCTGGCCGACGTATTGGGCGACGCGGACGCGCTGTTACGCACGGAGGTCGTCCAGCCCGTCCTGTGGGCGGTCATGGTGTCGCTGGCCGCGACGTGGCGGTCATGGGGCGTCGTCCCCGACGCGGTGCTCGGCCACTCCCAGGGCGAGGTCGCGGCCGCGGTGGTGGCGGGCGCCCTGTCGCTGGAGGACGGAGCGCGTGTGGTCGCCCTGCGCGCCAGGGCGCTGCGCGCCCTGGCCGGACGCGGTGGCATGACGTCCCTGGCGCTGCCGGCCGCGGAGGCCCGCGCGCTCATCGGGCCGGAGCTCTCGGTCGCCACGGTCAACGGCCCCTCGTCGGTCGTCGTGGCCGGCGCCCCCGAGGCGCTCGCGGAGCTGGAGGCCCGTGCCGAGGCACGGGGCGTCCGCGCTCGTCGGCTGCCCGTGGAGTACGCCTCACACTCCGCGCAGGTGGAGGAGATCGAGGAGCAGGTGCTGGACGCCCTGCGGGACGTGACTCCCCGCGCGGGAAGCGTCCCCTTCTTCTCGACCGTGGACGTGGACTGGGCGGACGGCACGGAGCTCGACGCCGGGTACTGGTACCGGAACCTGCGCCGGACCGTCGAGTTCGAAGCGGCCGTACGGACCCTGGCGGACGCGGGATACGGCGTGTTCGTCGAGGTCAGCGCGCATCCGGTGCTGACCGCGGCGGTGGCGGAGACCGCCGGTGACGTGATCACGGGCGGGACGCTGCGCCGGGACGACGGGGGAGGGGAGCGGCTGAAGCGCTCGGCGGCCGAACTCTTCGTCCAGGGCGTCGACGTCGACTGGTCCCCCGCGCTCGCCGACGCCACCCGCGTCACCCTGCCCACCTACGCGTTCCAGCGGCAGTCCTACTGGTTCGACCGTGCCGCCGGGCCCGCCCCGGCCGTGACGGAGGTCGCCGACACCGGACTGCCCGCACTGACCGACCTGGTCAGATCGCACGCCGCGGCCGTCCTGGGACACGCGAGCGCGGACGACGTCGATACCGGGCTGGCTTTCCGGGCCCTCGGCCTCGACTCGCACTCCTCGCTGGATCTGCGCGGCCGGCTGGCCGCCGCCACCGGCCTGCGACTGCCCGCCGCCCTGGTCTACAACCACCCCACCGTCGAAGAGGTCGCGTCCTTCCTGCACCGCGCACTGCACGGCGCCGACAGCGCCGCGGCGGACGCCGTGCCGGTGGCCGGGCCGGTGGACGAGCCCGTCGCGATCGTCGCCATGAGCTGCCGGCTGCCCGGCGGGGTGGGTTCCCCCGAGGACCTGTGGCGGCTCGTGGAGTCCGGCACCGACGCCATCGGGCCACTGCCCGAGGACCGAGGCTGGGACCTGGACGCCCTGCTCGGCACCGACGGCGGCGGCACCTCCCACACCGGCTTCGGCGGATTCCTGGACGGCGTGGGCGACTTCGACGCCGACTTCTTCGGCATCTCGCCGCGCGAGGCGCTGGCCATGGACCCGCAGCAGCGGCTGCTGCTGGAGACCAGCTGGGAGGCGTTCGAGCGGGCCGGCATCATCCCGGCCGCGCTGCGGGGCAGTGCCACCGGAGTCTTCGTCGGCGCCATGAGCCAGGACTACCTGCCCCGGCTGCACGAGATACCGGCCGAGGCCGAGGGATACGGCCTGGTCGGCACCGCGGGCAGCGTCGCCTCCGGTCGTATCTCCTACACCTTCGGCCTGCACGGTCCGGCCGTGACCGTCGACACGGCCTGCTCGTCGTCGCTGGTGGCGCTGCACATGGCGGCACGCGCGCTGCGCACGGGCGAGTGCGCCCTGGCCCTGGCCGCCGGAGCCACCGTGATGTCGGGCCCCGGCATGCTGATGGAGTTCAGCCGGCAGAACGGCCTTGCCCGGGACGGCCGCTGCCGGTCCTTCAGCGACGACGCCGCCGGCACCGGCTGGGGCGAGGGCGTCGCCGTACTGCTGCTGGAGCGGCTCTCGGACGCCCGGCGCAACGGCCACCCGGTGCTCGCGCTCGTGCGCGGCAGCGCCGTCAACCAGGACGGCGCCTCGAACGGGCTGACCGCGCCGCACGGACCCTCGCAGGAGGGTGTCATCCGCGACGCCCTGGCCGACGCGCGGCTGACCGCGGCCGGGGTGGACGCCGTCGAGGCGCACGGCACCGGCACCGTCCTGGGCGACCCGATCGAGGCCGAGGCGCTGCTGGCCACCTACGGCCAGGACCGCGAACAGCCCCTGTGGCTGGGCTCGTTGAAGTCGAACATCGGACACACCCAAGCCGCCGCGGGCATCGCCGGAGTCATCAAGACGGTGCAGGCGATGCGGCACGCGACGCTGCCCAGGACGTTGCACGTCCGTACGCCGTCGTCCCGCGTGGACTGGTCCGCCGGCGCGGTGCGGCTCCTCACGGAGCAGTCGGCGTGGCCGCATGCGGGCCGTCCGCGTCGGGCCGGCGTCTCGTCCTTCGGCGTGAGCGGTACCAACGCCCACGTCATCCTCGAAGAGGCCCCGCCTGCCGTACCCGACCCGGCCGAAGACGCCCCGGACGCGGTGTCCGGGTCGGCCGAAGACGTCCCGGACGCGGCATCCGAGGCGGCGGAACACGCCCCGGACACCGCACCGGCCGCCCTGCCCTGGATCCTGACCGCCCGGGACGCGCACGCCCTGCGCCGGCAGGCCGACCGGCTTTCGGCGTACCTGGCCGTCGCCCCGCAGCCGCGTCCCGTGGACGTCGGCCACTCGCTGGCGGCCGAGCGGACCGCGTTCGACGAGCGTGCGGTGCTGCTCGGCGGGCCGGCCGGACTGCGCCCGCTCGCCGAAGCGGCGCCCGGTGACGGACTGCCGCTGCCCGGCGTGGTCCGCGGCACCGCGCTGCCCGGCGCCAGGACCGTCTTCGTCTTCCCCGGACAGGGCTCGCAGTGGGCCGGCATGGCCCTGGAACTCGCCGAGGCCGCACCCGTCTTCGCCGAGCGACTGCGGGCCTGCGAGGACGCCCTGGCGCCGCACGTCGACTGGTCGCTGTCCCAGGTCCTCGCCGAGCCCGGAGCACCCGGACTGCAGCGCGTGGACGTCGTACAGCCCGCCCTGTTCGCCGTCATGGTCTCCCTGGCCGCCCTCTGGCGCTCCCACGGCGTGCGGCCCGACCTGGTCGTCGGTCACTCGCAGGGCGAGATCGCCGCGGCCGTGGTGTCCGGTGCGCTGACCCTGGAGGACGGCGCGCGCGTCGTCGCACTGCGCAGCAAGGCGCTGCGCGCCCTCGCCGGGCGCGGCGGCATGGTCTCCGTCGCCGAGCCGGAGGAGGCGGCCGTGCGCCGCCTCGCCCGCTGGGGCGACCGGCTGTCCGTCGCCGCCGTCAACGGCCCCGGAGCGGTCGTCGTCTCGGGCGACCCCGAGGCGCTGGACGAACTCCTCGCCGCGTGCGCGGAAGAGGGCTGCCGCGCCCGCCGCGTCCCGGTCGACTACGCCTCCCACTCGGCGCACGTCGAGGAGATCCGCGAGGCGGTCGTCGAGGCGCTGGACGGCATCGAGCCCCGCCGCGCCACGGAGCCGTTCCTCTCCACGGTCACCGGCGAGATGCTCGACGGCACGGAGCTCGACGCCGCCTACTGGTACCGCAACCTGCGCGGCACGGTCCGCTTCGGCCCGGCCGTCGCGGACGTGCTCTCCCACGGCTCCGCGCTCTTCATCGAGGTCAGCCCGCACCCGGTGCTCACACAGGGCGTCTCCGAGTCCCTCGACCGGGCCCCCGACCGCCCGGCGGCGGCGCTGGGCACACTGCGCCGGGACGACGGAGGCCCCGAACGGTTCCTCACCTCCCTGGCCGAGGCGTACGTGCACGGGGCACCGGTGGACTGGGCGGCGCTGTACGAGGGCAGCGGTGCCCGGCGCACGGAGCTGCCGACCTATCCGTTCGAGCGCCGGCGGTACTGGCTGGACACCTCGCGGGCCGCCGCGCCCGCCCGCCCCGGACCGGACACCTGGCGCTACCGCGTCACCTGGACCCCGCGGCCCGACGCCGACCGGGCACCGGCTCCGGACGCCCTGCCCGGGCGCTGGCTGGCGGTGGTGCCCGAGCACCTCGCCGAGGACCCGTACACCGCCGGGGTGGCGGCCGTCCCGGCCGCGTACGGCGCGGACGTCCGCACCGTGGCCGTGGCGGCCGCCGACGACCGGGCGGCCCTCGCCGGGCGGCTGCGCGCCGCGGCCGGGGAGGGACCCGTCGCGGGCGTGCTCTCGCTGCTCGCCCTGGACGAGCGGCCGTGCCCCGGGCACCCGGCGGCGCCCGGCGGTCTGGTGTCCACCGTGGCGCTGGTCCAGGCACTCGGCGACACCGGCCTGACCGCACCGCTGTGGCTGGCCACCCGGGGCGCCGTCGCCGTGGCCGCCGCCGACCGGCTCACCGCCGCCGCGCAGTCCGCGGTCTGGGGGCTCGGCCGGGTCGTCGGCCTGGAGCACGCCGACCGCTGGGGCGGTCTCGTCGACCTCCCGGCCGCCCTGGACGAGGACACCCGCAGCCGACTGGCCGCCGTCCTGGCGGGTCTGCCCGCGGACGGCGCGGCGGACCCGGCCCGCGGCACCGAGGACCAGGTGGCCGTGCGCGCCACCGGCGTGTCCGTGCGCCGCCTGACACGGGCGACGCGGGGCACCCGCTCCGGGGCTCCCCGCGCCTGGGAGCCCCGTGGCACCACGCTCGTCACCGGCGGCACCGGCGCCCTGGGCGCGCACGTCGCCCGCCGCCTCGCCCGCCGCGGCGCCGGCCACCTGCTCCTCGTCGGCCGCGGCGGGCCGCAGGCCCCCGGTGCCGACGCGCTCCGCCGGGAGCTGGCGGAACTCGGCTGCCGCGTCACGATCGCCGCCTGCGACGTGGCCGACCGCGACGCCCTGGCGGCGCTGCTCGCGACGGTCCCGCAGGAGCACCCGCTCACCGCGGTCGTGCACACCGCCGCCGTCCTGGACGACGACACGGTGGCGGCGCTGCGCCCCGAGCAGATCGACCGGGTACTGCGCCCGAAACTGGCCGGCGCGCGGCACCTGCACGAGCTGACCCGGACGCTGGACCTCGACGCCTTCGTGCTGTTCTCCTCCGTGGCGGCCACCCTCGGCATACCCGGCCAGGGCAACTACGCCCCGGGCAACGCCTTCCTGGACGCCCTCGCCGAGGAGCGCCGCGCCGAGGGGCTCGTCGCGACCTCCGTCGCCTTCGGCCCCTGGGCGGGCGCCGGCATGGCGGGCCTCGACGGTGTCGGCGACCTGCTGGCCCGGCACGGCCTGCCCGCCATGGACCCCGAGGACGCCCTGACGGCGATGGAGCGGGCCGTCACGGACGACGAGACCTGCCTGACCGTGGCGGACGTCGACTGGGACCGGTTCTTCCTGGCGTTCACCGCCTCCCGCGTCCGGCCGCTGCTGCACGACCTGCCCGAGATACGGCGCATCCGCGCGGCGGCGGCCACCGCGGCCGGGGAACCCGGCGCGGCGGGAACCGGGCTCGCCCGGCGGCTCGCCGACGCCGGCGAGGAGGAACGCGGCCGGATCCTGCTCGACCTGGTGCGCGGTCACGTCGCCGCCGTGCTCGGTCACTCCGGCGCCGGGGCGGTCCCGGCGGAGCGCACGTTCAAGGAGCTCGGCTTCGACTCGCTGACCGGCGTGGAGATCCGGAACCGGCTGAGCGCCGCGACCGGACTGCGGCTGCCGGCCACCGTGGTGTACGACCACCCGACCCCGGCCGCCCTGGTGCGCCACCTGCGCGCCGAACTGACCGGCTCCGTGGCCGCCGTACCCGGTCCGGACCGCGCACCCCGACCGGACCGCGCGCCCGGGCCGGCCGCGGCCGACGACGACCCGATCGCCGTCGTCGCGATGAGCTGCCGCTTCCCCGGCGGCGTCCGCACCCCCGAGGACCTCTGGCGCCTCGTCGCCGACGGCACCGACGCGATCGGTGCCTTCCCCGCCGACCGCGGCTGGGACCTGGACGGGCTGTACCACCCCGACCCGGCGCACCCGGGCACCACCTACGTCCGCGAGGGCGCCTTCCTCGACGACGCCGCCGGCTTCGACGCCGACTTCTTCGGCATCTCGCCGCGCGAGGCGCTCGCCATGGATCCGCAGCAGCGCGTGCTGCTCGAGACGTCCTGGGAGCTGCTGGAGCGCGCCGGCATCGACCCCACCGCGCTGCGCGGCAGCCGTACCGCGGTCTTCGCGGGCACCAACGGGCAGGACTACCCGGCGCTGCTCGCCGCCGCGCCCGCGGACCATGCCGACAGCGAGGGCTACGGCAGCACCGGCGCCGCGGCCAGCGTCGTCTCCGGCCGTGTCTCCTACACCCTCGGCCTGGAGGGACCCGCCGTCACGGTCGACACCGCCTGCTCCTCGGCACTGGTGGCCCTGCACCTGGCCTGCCAGTCGCTGCGCCGGGGCGAGGCCGACCTGGCCCTGGCCGGCGGCGTGACCGTGATGTCCACACCGGGTCTGTTCCTGTCGTTCAGCCGGCAGCGGGGCATCGCCCCCGACGGGCGCGCCAAGGCGTACGCCGCCTCCGCCGACGGCACCGCCTGGGGCGAGGGCGCCGGACTGCTGCTGCTGGAGCGGCTGTCGGACGCCCGGCGCAACGGCCACCGGGTGCTCGCCGTGGTGCGGGGCAGCGCCGTCAACCAGGACGGCGCCAGCAACGGTCTGGCCGCCCCGAACGGGCCTGCGCAGCAGCGGGTCATCACGGCGGCCCTGGCCGACGCCGGCCTGCGGGCCGACGAGGTGGACGCGGTCGAGGGCCACGGCACCGGCACCCGGCTGGGCGACCCCATCGAGGCCCAGGCACTGATCGCCACGTACGGGCACGGCCGCGACGCCGACCGGCCGCTGTGGCTGGGCTCGGTGAAGTCGAACATCGGGCACACCCAGGCCGCGGCGGGTGCCGCCGGCGTCATCAAGATGATCATGGCGATGCGGCACGGTGTCCTCCCCGAGTCCCTGCACCTGGACGCACCCTCCGACGTCGTGGACTGGACCGCGGGGGCCGTACGGCCGCTGGCCGAGGCGCGCCCGTGGCAGCCCCGGCCGGGGGCGCCCCGCCGGTTCGGGGTGTCCGCGTTCGGCATCAGCGGCACCAACGCGCACGCCGTCCTGGAGGAGCCCGGGCAGCAGGACGCCGAACGCACCGCGGAACGGCCTGGCGACGGCGACCGCCCGGCCGCCGGAGCCCGGCTGTTCCCGCTCGCCGCCAAGGGCCGCCCCGCCCTGCGCGCCCAGGCCGCGAGCCTGTCGGCGCTCCTCGCCGGCGGGTCCGTGGCCGGCGACGGGCTGACGGACGTGGCGTACTCGCTGGCCACCACCCGCGCCGCGCTGCCCGACCGGGCCGTCGTGCTCGCCGAGGACCGCGACGCCCTGGTGCGCGCGCTCGACGCGTTCGCCGACGGCAGGCCCTCGGCCGGGGTCTTCGAGGGCAGCGCCCGTGAGGACGTCGCCCGGCCGGTGGCCTTCCTGTTCACCGGGCAGGGCAGCCAGCGCCCCGGCATGGGCGCCGAACTGCGCGTCCGCGTCCCCGCGTTCGCCGCCGCCCACGACGAGGTCTGCGCGGAGCTGGACCGGCACCTGGACCGGCCGCTGCGCCAGGTCGTGGACGAGGACGCCGAGGCCCTGGAGCGCACCGAGTACGCCCAGCCCGCGCTGTTCGCCGTCGAGGTCGCCCTCTTCCGGACGCTGCGGGAGTGGGGAGTGCACCCGCAGTGGCTCGCCGGCCACTCCGTCGGTGAACTGGCCGCCGCGCACGCCGCCGGCGTCCTCACCCTCGCCGACGCCGCCGTCCTCGTGACCGCGCGCGGGCGGCTGATGCAGGCCCAGCGCGCCGACGGCGCGATGCTCGCCGTCCAGGCGTCCGCCGACGAGGCGGCCGGCCCGCTCGCCGCCCACGGGGACCGGGTCGCCGTCGCGGCCGTCAACGCCCCGGGGTCCGTGGTGCTCTCCGGCGACGCCGACGCGATCGCCGAACTCGCACGGCACTGGCGCGACCGGGGCCGCAGGACCAAGCTGCTGCGCACCTCCCACGCCTTCCACTCCGCGCACCTGGACGGCATGCTCGCCGACTACGAACGGATCGCGGCCGGCCTCTCCTACGCGGCGCCGCGCATCCCCGTCGTCTCCACCGTGACGGGCGCCGAACTCACCCCCGAGGAGGCGTGCTCGCCGGCCTACTGGGCGCGCCAGGCCCGGGCCACCGTCCGGTTCGCCGACGCCGTACGCACGCTGCGGGCCGCCGGCACCACCACGTTCGTGGAACTCGGCCCCGACGGCGTGCTCTCGGGCATGGTGCCCGACTGCCTGCCCGAGGAGAGCCCGCTGGCGGTGTCCCTGCTGCGCGACGGCCGGCCCGAGGAGCAGACCCTGCTGGCCGCCGTGGCCCGCCTGCACACCGTGGGCGCCGGACCGGACTGGGAGGCGCTGTTCGCCCCCACCGGCGCCGTCCGCCGCGCGGTGCCCACCTACCCGTTCCAGCGCAAGCGGTTCTGGCCGAACGTACCGGCCGCCTCCGGCGCCCCCGGGCGGACCGCCGACCGGTGGCGCTACCGGATCGGCTGGACCGAGCCGGCGCAGCCCGCCGGGACGGGTGCGCCGGACCGCACCTGGCTCGCCCTGGTGCCCGACACCGAGGACGGCGGCAGCCCAGCGCTGGCCGCCTGCCGCGGCTGGCTCCGCGAGCTCGGCACGCCCGTCGTCCCCGTCGCCGCCGGCACCGATCGGGACACGCTCGCACGCCTCCTGCGGGACGCGGCCGGACCGGACCCGGTGCCGGGCGTCCTGTCGCTGCTCGCGCTCGACGAGCGGCCCCATCCCGACCACCCGGCGGTACCCGCCGGCCTGGCCGGCACCCTGACCGCCGCCCAGGCACTGACCGACGCGGCGCTCGGCGCCCCGCTGTGGCTGGTGACGCAGAGCGCGGTCACCGTGGATCAGGACCGGGACACGGCACGGCCCGAGCAGGCGCAGATCTGGGGCCTCGGCCAGGTCCTCGGACTGGAACAGCCCGAGCTGTGGGGCGGTCTGGTCGACCTGCCCGCCGAGGTCGACGAGACCGTCCTCGCCCGGCTGGCCGCCGTGGTCACCGCCGGCGGCGACGAGGACCAGCTCGCCGTGCGGGCCGGCGGTGTCCGGGCCCGCCGCCTGGAGCACGCGCCGGCGGCCGGTCCGCTCTGGCAGCCGCGCGGCACGGTCCTCGTCACCGGCGGCACCGGTGCGCTCGGCCGCCGCGTCGCGCTGCGCCTGGCCCAGGACGGCGCCGAGCACCTGGTGCTCACCGGCCGCCGCGGCCCGGCCGCGCCCGGCGCCGACGCGCTCCGCGAGGAACTGGCCGCCCTCGGCGCGCGCGTCACCGTCGAGGCGTGCGACATCACGGACCGCGAGGCGGTCGCCGCGCTGCTGGCGGCGCACCCGCCGACCGCCGTCGTGCACGCCGCGGGCGCGCTCGGCCTCGGGGGCGCCGTCGCCGACGACAGCGTGGCCGCACTCGCCGAGGTCGCCGCGGCCAAGGTGCTGGGCGCCCGCCACCTGGACGAACTGCTCGGCGACACCCCGCTGGACGCGTTCGTGCTGTTCTCCTCCATCGCCGGCGTCTGGGGCAGCGGAGGACAGGGCGCCTATGCCGCGGCCAACGCCCATCTGGACGCGCTGGCCGCCCGGCGCAGGGCCCGCGGGCTCACCGCCGTCTCGGTCGCCTGGGGGCCCTGGGCCGGCGGCGGCATGGCCGACGACGAAGCGCTGGACCGGCTGCACCGCCGCGGCCTCACCGCGCTGGCGCCCGCCGCGGCCGCCGCCGCCCTGCGCACCCTGCCGGCCGGGCCGGACGCCACGGTCGCCGTCGCCGACGTCCGCTGGGAGGACTTCGCCCCTGCCTACACCGCGGCACGCTCGCGCCCGCTCGTCGAGGACCTGCCCGAGGTACGGGCGGTCCTGGCGGTCCGCGCGGAGGACCCGGCGCCGCCGGCGTCCGCGTTCGCCGCACACCTCGCCGGGCTGCCGGCGGCCGGCCGCGAGGACGCGGTGCGGGACCTGGTCCGCGACCACGTCGCGGCCGTCCTGGGCCATGACTCCGCCGAGGGCGTCGCCGTCGACCGGGTCTTCCGCGACCTCGGCTTCGACTCCCTGACCGCCGTCGAACTGCGCAACCGGCTGGTCGACGCCACCGGGGTGCGGCTGCCCGTCACCGAGGTGTTCGACCACCCCACCGTCGGGGACCTGGCACGCCGGCTGTACGCCGGCCTCGACGGCACCGCGCCCGGAACGGAGCACCGTGCGCCCGCCGCGGCCACCCCGCCGACGGACGCCGACGAACCGCTGGCGATCGTCTCGATGGCCTGCCGGTTCCCCGGCGGCGTGACCTCGCCCGAGGACCTGTGGCGGCTGGTCGCCGACGGGAAGGACGCCATCGGCGACCTTCCGGCGGACCGCGGCTGGGACCTGGAGCGGCTCTACCACCCCGACCCCGACCACGAGGGCACCAGCTACGCCCGCGGCGGCGGCTTCCTCCAGGACGCCGGTGCCTTCGACGCCGCGTTCTTCGGCATCGCCCCGCGCGAGGCGCTCGCGATGGACCCGCAGCAGCGGCTGCTCCTGGAGACCTCCTGGGAGGCGCTGGAACGGGCGGGCATCGACCCGACGTCGCTGCGCGGCACCCAGGGCGGTGTCTTCGTCGGCGCCGCCACGATGGGCTACGGCAGCGGGTCCACCGACGGCGTCGAGGGACACCTGCTCAGCGGCACCGTCACCAGCGTGGCATCCGGCCGTATCGCCTACACGCTGGGCACCGAGGGCCCCGCGGTCACCGTGGAGACGGCCTGCTCGTCGTCCCTGGTGGCGCTGCACCTGGCCGGCCAGTCGCTGCGCTCCGGCGAGTGCGCGTACGCCCTGGTCGGCGGCGCCGCCGTGATGGCGTCCCCCGACGTCTTCGTCGAGTTCAGCCGACAGCGCGGGCTGTCCGCCGACGGCCGGTGCCGGTCGTTCGCCGAGGAGGCCGACGGCACCGGCTGGTCCGAGGGCGTCGGCGTGCTCGTCGTCGAGCGGCTGTCGGACGCCCGGCGCAACGGCCACCCGGTGCTCGCCGTGGTCCGCGGCTCCGCCGTCAACCAGGACGGCTCGTCCAACGGCCTGACCGCACCCAACGGCCTCGCCCAGCAGCGGGTCATCCGCCAGGCGCTGGCCAACGCCGGGCTGACCCCCTCCGACATCGATGTCGTGGAGGCGCACGGCACCGGCACGGCCCTCGGCGACCCGATCGAGGCACAGGCGCTCCTCGCCACCTACGGCCAGGACCGCGCGGAGCCCCTGTGGCTTGGGTCGTTGAAGTCGAACATCGGCCACACCCAGGCCGCGGCCGGCGTCGCCGCGATCATCAAGACGGTGATGGCGATGCGCCACGGCACCCTGCCCAGGACCCTGCACGCCGAACAGCCCAGCACCAGGATCGACTGGACGGCGGGGAACGTCCGCCTGCTCACCGAGGCCCGCCCCTGGACGGGACCGCGCCGGGCCGGCGTGTCGGCGTTCGGCATGAGCGGCACCAACGCCCACGTCGTACTGGAGCAGCCGGAGCCGGAGCCGGAGCCGGTGCCGGTGCCGGTGCCGGTGCCGGTGCCGGACGAGACGACGCCCGCGCCCGGCACCCCGGACCGCCCCGCGCCCCTGCTGCTGTCCGCCCGGACCGCCGGAGCCCTGCGCGACCAGGCCGCGAGCCTGCACCGGCTGCTGCGCGACACCGACGTCCGCGCCGCCGACGTGGCCCGCACGCTGGCCGGCCGGCCCCGCTTCGAGCGGCGTCTGGCGGTCCTGGGCACCGACCGGGACGCCCTGCTGTCCGCGCTCGCCGCGCCCGACGCCGCACCGAACGCCGTGACAGGCGAGGCCGGCTCCGGCCGCACGGTGTTCGTCTTCCCCGGCCAGGGCACGCAGTGGACCGGCATGGCCCTCGAACTCGCCGACGCGGAACCGGAGTTCGCGGCCCGCCTGGACGCGTGCGCCGAGGCCCTGGCGCCGCATGTGGACTGGTCCCTGCGCGAGGTACTCGCGGACGAAGCCGCCCTGAGCCGGGTCGACGTCGTCCAGCCCGCCCTCTTCGCCGTCATGGTCTCGCTGGCCGCGCTGTGGCGCTCCTACGGTGTGCGGCCGGACGCCGTCGTGGGCCACTCGCAGGGCGAGATCGCCGCGGCCGTGGTGGCCGGTGTGCTGAGCCTGGACGACGGCGCGAAGATCGTCGCGCTGCGCAGCCGGGCCATCCGCCGGTCCCTGGCGGGCAGGGGCGGCATGGTCTCCGTGGCGGCGGACGAGCCCACCGTCCGCGGACTCCTGGACGGCCACGCCGGGCGCATCGGGATCGCCGCGCTCAACGGCCCCGCCGCGACCGTCGTCTCCGGCGACCCCGAGGCGCTCGACACCCTCGTCGCCGACTGCGAGGCCCGCGGCGTTCGCGCCAGGCGCGTCCCCGTCGACTACGCCTCGCACTCCGCCCACGTGACGGAGGTCCGGGAGGAACTCCTCGCCGAACTGGCCGGAGTCCGGCCCGCCCCGGGCGAGATACCCCTGCTGTCCACCGTCACCGCGGACTTCGTCGACGGCACCACGATGGACGCCGAGTACTGGTACCGGAACCTGCGCGAACCGGTCGCCCTCCACGCGGCCACCGAACGCCTGCTGCGCACCGGCCACACCCTGTTCGTCGAGGTCGGCCCGCACCCGGTGCTGGTCGCCGGCATCGAGGGCACGGCCGCGGACGCCGGACTCCCGGTCACCACCGTGGGCACCCTCCAGCGCGGCCGGGGCGGCCGGGACCGCATGCACGCCGCCCTCGCCGAGGCGTGGACCGCCGGCGCCGACGTCGACCGGACCGCCCTGACCGGTACCGGCCGCCATGCCGAGCTGCCGACCTACCCCTTCCAGCGCGAGCACTACTGGCTGCCCACGCCCGGCAGATCCGCGGCCGGCGCCCCGCGACAGGCGCCCGACCTGCTGTACCGGATCGAGTGGCACGCCCTGCCGGACCAGGACACGCCCGTACCGCTGGACGGCTGGGCGGTCGTCGTGCCCGACGGCGGCCACCCGCTCGCCGCCGCCCTGCCCGGATCCGTCACCACCGACGCCGACCTCAAGGGCGTCACCGGCCCCCTCGCCGGCGTGCTCTCCCTGCTGCCGCCCGCCGACACGCCGGCCCTGGTGCGCACCCTGGGAGCCGTCGGCATCCAGGCACCCCTGTGGTGCGTGACCACCGAGGCCGAACGGGACCCGGAGCAGGCCACGCTGTGGGGCCTCGGCCAGGTCGTCGGCCTGGAGCAGCCGCAGCGCTGGGGCGGCCTCGTCGACCTGCCCGCCGACCTCGACGACACGGTGGTACGCCGACTGCGCACCGCCCTGGCCGGCACCGAGAACCAGGTCCGGGTACGCGCCGACGGCACGTACGCCCGGCGCCTGGTGCGCACTCCGCAGGCCGCGCCGCCCGCCGAACGCTGGGCACCCGGCCGCGTCCTGGTCCGCGGCGCCGACGAGTCCCTGGCGAGCGGTCTCGCCGGCTGGCTGGAGCGGCACGGCGCCGAGGGCGTCCGGGTCAGCACCGACCCCGCCGCCCCGCCTGCGGCCGACGAACGCACCGTGATCCAGATCGCGTCCGCCGAACCGCCGGCCGGCCCGGTCACCGAGGCCGTGCTCTCCGTGCCGGCCGAACCGGACGGCGCCCCGGACACCTTCGTCCTGCTGCACCCGCTCAGCGGCGTCTGGGGCGCGGCACGGCAGGGTGCCGCCACCGCCCGGTACGCGGGCCTGGCCGCGCTCACCGGACGGCTGCGGGACCGCGGTGTCCGCGCCGTCTCGGTCGCCGTCGGCGGCTGGGAGCCACAGGCACCCGCCGAGACGCCGGTACCCGCCGACGCGGTGATGGCGGCGGTCCGGCGGGCCGTCGAACGCGACGAGCCGGCGCTGATCGTCGCCGACGTCGACTGGGACCTGGTCGTCTCGGCGGCCTCCACCCCGCGCCAGCTCAACCTGCTCTCCGAACTGCCGGAGGCCGCACCGGCGGAGCACGGCGACGACCTCGTGGCACGGCTGTCCGCACTGCCGGAGGCCGACCAGCGCCAAGCCCTGCTCGACCTGGTCACCCAGCAGGTCGGCGCCGCCCTCGGCCACGACACACCCGGTGCCGTCCGGCCCGACTCGTCCTTCGCCGACCTGGGCTTCGACTCCCTGCTCGCCGTCCAGTTCCGCAACCGGCTGTCCGCGGCCACCGGACTGACCATCTCCCCGACGGTCGTGTTCGACCACCCGACACCGACCGTCCTCGCGGACCACCTGCACGGCGAGCTGCTCGCCGAGCCCGACCCCGTCGCCCCGATGCTGGCCGAACTCGACCGTCTGGAGCGGGCCCTGGGCCGGCTGCCGGTCGTGGACGAGATCAGCGCCCGACTCCACACCCTGCTGCGCCGCTGGGACGAGCGCAGCGCACCGGCCGATGCCGGTGAACTCAGTTCGGCGAGCGCCGACGAATTGTTCGACCTTCTCGACAACAACTTCGGCACCGCCTGAGGAGACCGGCCACCATGACAGACGACAAGAAGCTCCTTGACTACCTCAGGCGTGCCACGGCGGAGCTCGGCCAGACCAAGGCGGAGCTGCAAGCGGCCCGCCAGGCCCAGCACGAGCCGATCGCCATCGTCGGGATGGACTGCCGTTACCCCGGCGGTGTCGAGTCCCCCGAGGACCTGTGGCGACTGGTGGCCGACGGCACCGACGCCATCAGCGAGTGGCCCGACAACCGGGGCTGGGACCTGGAGGGCCGCTACGACCCCGACCCGGAACGGTCGGGCACCTCCTACACCCGCAACGGCGGCTTCGTGCACGACGCCGGCCTGTTCGACGCGGGCTTCTTCGGCATCAGCCCGCGTGAGGCGCTGGCCATGGACCCGCAGCAACGGCTGCTCCTGGAGACCGCCTGGACCGCCGTCGAACGTGCCGGCCTCGACCCGCACGCGCTGCGCGGCACCAGGACGGGTGTCTACATCGGCGCCATCGGCAACGGCTACGGCGACCGCTCAAGGGACGTCCCCGAACTCCAGGGGCTGCTGGACACCGGCACCGCCGACAGCGTGGTGTCCGGCCGGGTCTCCTACGTACTGGGCCTCGAAGGCCCGGCGGTCAGCGTCAACACCGCCTGCTCCTCCTCGCTGGTCGCCCTGCACCTCGCCGTCCAGGCCCTGCGCGCCGGCGAGGCCACCATGGCGCTCGCCGGCGGCATCACCGTGATGGCCACCCAGGACGCGTTCGTCGCCTTCAGCCGGCAGCGCGGTCTGTCCGCCGACGGCCGGTGCAAGGCGTTCGCCGAGGCCGCCGACGGCACCGGCTGGTCCGAGGGCGTGGGTGTCCTGGTCCTGGAACGCCTCTCCGACGCGCAGCGAAACGGCCACCAGGTGCTGGCCGTGGTCCGCGGCAGCGCCGTCAACCAGGACGGTGCGTCCAACGGCCTGTCGGCGCCCAACGGCCCTTCCCAGCAGCGCGTCATCAAGGACGCGCTCGCCAACGCACAGCTCTCCGCGGGCGACATCGACGTGATCGAGGCGCACGGCACCGGCACCAGGCTGGGCGACCCGATCGAGGCGCAGGCCCTGCTGGCCACCTACGGGCGCCATCGCGATCGGCCGCTGTGGCTGGGTTCGCTGAAGTCCAACATCGGCCACTCCGCGGCTGCGGCCGGCGTCGGCGGCGTCATCAAGATGGTGATGGCCATGCGGAACGGCACGCTCCCGAGGACGCTGCACGTCGACACCCCGAGCCGGGCCGTCGACTGGTCGGCGGGCAACGTACGGCTGCTGACCGAGGCCCGGCCGTGGGACGACGAGGGCGGCCCGCGCCGCGCCGGCGTCTCCGCCTTCGGCGTCAGCGGCACCAACGTCCACACCATCCTGGAGCAGGCTCCGGTGGGGGAGCCGGTGGCTGCGCCCGTGGTGTCCTCGGGGGTGGTGCCGTGGGTGGTGTCGGGTCGTTCGGCGGGTGCGGTGCGCGCGCAGGCGGGCCGGCTGGTCGCGCTGGCGGGTGCGGACCGGGCTGCGGTGGGTGCGGCTCTGGCGGGCCGGTCGGTGTTCGAGCATCGTGCGGTGGTGGTGGGTGGTTCGGCGGAGGAGTTCGAGGCCGCCCTGAAAGCGGTCGTGGACGACGGGCCGTCGGCGGGCGTGGTGTCCGGTGTTGCCTCACCCGTGGGGAAGACGGTGTTCGTCTTTCCGGGGCAGGGCTCGCAGTGGGCGGGGATGGCGGTGGAACTCCTGGAGTCCTCGCCGGTGTTCGCGGCACGG